>CAIKXM010000033.1 GCA_903831405.1 uncultured bacterium | reverse complement strand
TCTGATGGCTGTTCAATGATTTTTATACCAAGCGCTTTAAACGCAACATAGTCTCTCTTGCAATCACTACTCTCAAGATTTGCAAATCCAACCTGTTTGCCAACACGTGCTTTTTCTTCAACGCTTACCGCAGGCATCAATACCACTTCTACATCTTTCTGCTCTGGCAAGGTTATTGTTAACCAGCGCATATCACCAAATTGTGAATCTGTGTGAACAATAAAGCCTAACTTTTTATAAAAAGTAAGTGCTTCTTCTTGATTGGTAACAAATAATGTTATATGGGTAATCTTGGTAATCATAGCATCTTTCAGGATAAATATTTTTTAAAAAAACAAATAACAATCGCTTTTTTACTAACCATATCATACGCGTACAAAGACTATTGTGCCACCTATACTGCTTTGTCACAAAACTTTGTCCGCATAGAGATTATCTGAAAGTCTACGGATGCATTAAAACTTCGGATAAAGAAGTAAATCCATACAGATATATTGAGCCATCTCCTTCTGCAACAATCTGTGAACCGCTATGATTAAAATTAACGAATCGAATGGGATGATCATATAACCCATAATACACCTGTCCACCTGTTTTTAGATCCCATAAACGAATTGTTCCATCTCTTGCCCCTGATAAAAGCAATGAGCTGTCAGGGCTAAAAGCAATAGATGAAATAGGAAGAGTATGTCCGGTTAACGTATGCGTTTTCATTCCACTTTGTACATCCCACAGCTGTATAGAGTTTCTATGCTTATCTGTTGCTGCAAACACATTCCCGTCTGGACTAAAAAGAATAGACTCGAATTGAGCATATCCTACTGCTGGACAATCAAAAGGCATGCTCGCTTTTTCTTGTGTGTTTATCAATTGAATCGATCCATCAAGAGCTATTATAGCTGCAAATATATTATTTGGATGAAAAGCTATATTAGTAGCTTTTAATGCATATTTTCTCTCTCCACTGCTACTATCCCATACCCGAATGCCGCCATCTTCATGGACTGTTGCAATTGTTTTGCCATCAGGACTAAAAACAATGGAATTAATACATCTTGGATGATCTATTAATTGTCGTATCATGCTACCACTATATATATCCCATAGAGTAATAACATGTTTATCGCCCCTCTTGCCTGCAGCGGCCAACACTGAACAATCATGACTTAATGCAAAACAATAATCATCATCTCCATCATGATCATCATCATTATAAGTATAAAATGGAGGCTTCTGTTCATTGGTCAGCGTATTCAGCAAGCGAAAGATGTCATACGGTGAACCAAAAGCAATTGTTTGATCTTCTGGACAAAATGCTATTGGATTTTTACCACTTTTTCGCACTAAAGATAGTCTGACATGACTGTATAGCCATGGATGCTTTTGCATATATACGCCAAGAACAATCTTCTGAAGCTCTTCGTGCTGCTCTATATAGGTAATAATAGCTTTTATTGAATCATGGCGCATACAACCTGAATACAATAGTTGTCCTAAGAGTCGCCACAGACTACTATCATTAGTTCTTTTGGCAACACAAAATAATTGTTCAATGCGCTGATTATGTAAAACTTCTTGCTGCAGATTTTCTGGAGGCTGTATTTGTTGAACAGCAACAATATGAGAAGATTGAAAAATTTGTTGCCTTAGAGCCTCTCTTGTCCTTTTTTTATAATCTGTATTTATTTGAGCAGTAGATTCTTTTTGCTGCTCCATCGAATACAATGCAGAAAAGCAAAGCGTACACAAAATACATACTACATACATACGCATACTCATATAATCACATCTTTCAACCATTGATATACTGAAAATTTTTAAATACAAAAAAATAATTATCTACGCGCATGCTTTGCAGGAAGAAGCGGCCTATCAATTGGAAAATTCTCTAAAGGATCTATTAACACTGGATCAAGGCCCTGGTCAGGAGTAAGAAATAGTTCTGCATCTACAAAGGGTTCCATAATAAATGGCTTTACTTCATCTTCGAGCGAAAGATATCTATCACTAACAGGCGCATAAGATACCGACGCAGACAATGCATCAAATAGTGACGTATAGCCCCACAGAATGCATGTACCATCTTCTAAGCCAGCTGCTAAAACAGTTCCACTATCATTGCATCTGAGTGCCGTCATCATAGAATCCCTGCTTAAAGATGCCGCACAAGAAAAAGCAGTATTCTTAGGATACGAAAACAGTTGCTCACCTGTAGTAGAATCCCATAATTCTAGAGATCCATACATTCTCGCCGAAGCAATTATATAAGAATGAGGGTGAAAACAAATAGCAGTAATTGATTGAGGGGAACATTCATCTTGACTATGCATAGTTCTTATAAGACTGCCTGTTTGTATGTTCCATAATTGTACTGTGCCATAATTTGATCCGGTAACAATAACACTATCCTCACTATCAAAATCTATAGCCGTGCATAAACTATCAAAATCAGTATATGTACGTATTATTGCCCCATTAGATAGATCAAAGAGTTGCATAGTTTTATTACTTAAACCTATAGCAATTAAAGATCCAGAATTACTTAGTGCCATAGCGGTTATATATTGTTGACTTGGAAAGATAATAGAGCGTATCAAAGACTTGTCACAAGTACGAAATACATTAACAGTTCGCATATATAGTTCCACTTTTTCTTGCGGCACACTAGCAATAGAAGGGACTCCTGCAAATACCGTATTGAGACCATTAAACGCTACAAGACTCCATAGTTTAGCCGTAGACTTCCTCATCTGCATCAGAGAGCCATGCTCTATATCCCATACGCGTATGGTTTCATCATGCGATTTTGTGCTGATCCATTGATCATTTGTATCAAATTCTATTCCAATAATTTTCTTTGCATGCCCCATAAGAGTATATATGTGATGATTAAACAATACCGGGTATTTTTGCATATATTCACCGAGAACAATCTTCTCAAGATTCTTGTGCTGCACAATAAAAGAAACTATCTCTCGTATTTCTGTATACTTGGTACAATAGGGGTACAGCATGCAACCAAGATTTACCCACAAAGAATTGCTCTCATCACATTGCTCGCCAGACATACCTTTTTTTCTTGCTATTGCAAAAACCTTAACGATCTCTTGATTTTGGGCTAACTCTTCCTCTTTACTATGCGGCAAAAACTCAGGTTTTGCCTGACTAACAAATAGATCAAAAGCTTCTTCTATACCAAAAAAATCAAGCGTAGTAAGCAGTTCTGCGTAAGAAAGATCGTAATATTCACCAGCCTGAATAATATAGTTAAGAAAAATTTTACTATCCCCTGCAGCCAATGTCTGCATATGATTTAATAATTGCACGGCACAAGCAATATGATTACTTGGCAAATCAATAACAATAACTTTTTGGTCTATAGGCATTGCTTGAGATATAGCTGTTACTTGAGATATTGTTGTTGGCTGAGACTTGTGCGCAACTGAAGCCTGCCTTTGGGGCGAGCAGTGCGATTGTAAAAATTTTGAGAATTGTACTGCATTTAGCTTAACTAAATAATGCTCGATATTATTTTTTTGTTGCGCCGAAAATAATATAATAGGCTTTTGTGTTTGAACGGCATGTATCAATGTAGACAGCTCTGATCGTTGTGACTGCTCCATAGCTGTTATAAAAAAACAGCAAAACAACAGGTGAAAAATAAAGATCTTACCGTGCATATTCATAAAAATTTTCCAAAATAATAAGTTTTATACTGCTTCTGTTCTATTTTTTTATTTTAATTAACAAACAACATGAAAAAACAACCTGACAAACTATATGCAAAACATCTGTATGTATAGCCTTCATCCCACAGAGCTTTTTATAAAAAAACAACAAAGTAACAACAGCTCTTTAAAAGCAGCTTTACGATGCAATGTCTTAACAAAAACAACACTACATACCTATGTGTCATGCAGCATAAATGCTATATAATTTGAATACATTGAGATTGATAAGAGTTGCCAGATCAAATGTATCATGCATACCAAATAATTAGGGGCTATTGATATGAAGAATCTGCAATAATTTTTTAATTATATGTATGTATAAATAGTATA
>CAIKXM010000032.1 GCA_903831405.1 uncultured bacterium | reverse complement strand
TACATATTGTTATCTAAAAACAAAATCTATCAGAACAAATACTAGAAAAAAATTGGCCGATCTTTAAATAAAAACAATCGTATGTTACAGTATTTTATAGCCATTACCCTACCCATACCAGATCAAGGACAACCCTTTAAATGCACATATCTCTTTTTACTATCAAAAAAAGTCAATTGATTATGGCAATATGGTGGACTGTTATCATTATTCGACTGTGGCAACTACAAACCTATGATGGCTCACTGTATCAAGAACGTTCCCTAAAAAACTATTTAAAAATAGAAAAAATTCTATCACTACGCGGTGAAATTACTGATTGCAATGGTATTGTTATTGCAACAAATAGCCCCATTATTACCCTATGGTGGCAGGGCAGCGGAAGCAAAAAACTTACCGATCAACAACAGCGCCTCTACAATTACATAGCAACATTTTATCCACTGCCAGACATAGCTAATATCGTTGCGTGCGAACGACTAGAACGCCAACTATTGCTAGCCGAAGACGTGCCGCTTGCAACAATGAGCTCCATTATAGAACAATTCCCCCTATCAAAAAACATTCTTATCAAAACAGATTTTAAACGTTGCTATCCTTACCAACAGACAGCATGTCACGTTATCGGATACTTAGGAGCTCTTTCCTCTACCTATGGATCGAGTGGTGTCATGGGTGTAGAAAAATTATGCGAAGAACCGCTCAAGGGCGACGCTGGCATCAAAGAAACGGTTATTAATTCTTTTGGCAAACGAATAAACGAGACAGCAATTAAAGAGGCTCTACAAGGAACAACTATACAAACAACACTTAATCTTAATTATCAAAAAATCCTTGAGGCTGCTTTTGATGAAAACTTTAAAGGTGCTGGCATTATTATATGCCCAAAAACAGGTGCTATACGAGCAATACTCTCACGTCCCACCTTTGATCCACACATATTTCTACATCCTATTTCGACAGAACAGTGGGAAGCGCTCCAAGTCGAAAAACCATTTCTCAATCGTGCAATTGATGCCTGCTATCCACCCGCATCATTATTTAAACTAGTTACCGCAACAGCCGCGCTCGAAACTGGCATTATAACGACTCAAGACAGCTGGGTGTGTCGTGGTCATATAACCTATGGCGGTCGCGATTTTCATTGCATGCATCGCGAAGGACACGGACTTATGAGTCTGCAAAACGCCCTTGCGCACTCGTGCAATATACCTTTTTATGAAATGGGTAAACGCTTATCTATCGATACCATTGCACGCTATGCCCATGAATATGGACTAGGCGAAGAAACAGGAACCGCATTACGTGAGAAAAAGGGTTTCATTCCCACAAGAGAGTGGAAAAAACGCGCATTAAAACAATCCTGGTATCAAGGTGAGAATTTACCCGTAGCCGTTGGACAAGGCGCTGTGCTTGTTACGCCATTACAAATTGGCTGCATGATTGGTAGCATTGTCGAAGGCTCTCTTGTCAAGCCACGCATACTTGAAAGCGAACCTATTGTCATAAAAAAAATAAACATACAGAAAAAAACACTCGCCTTTCTCAAGCAATCTATGCACAGTGCCATAGTAAGCGGAACAGGAATCTCCTTGAGCAATATTAAAAATGTTCGCTTATATGGGAAAACAGGGACCGCACAAACGGTATCCAAAATTATAAAAAATTCATCAGAAAAGTCATACGAAGAAAAAGAACATGCCTGGTTTGTCGCATATATCGAAAGTGATACTATGCCGCCACTGGTAATTGTTATCTTTACCGAACATACCGAATCAACGGGGCCAACCAAAAGAATTGCAAAAAAAATCATTGAAGACATTTACGTCAAACATGTTGATCTTCTGAGCCCGTCAAAAGAAACACAGATAACACCTGTATAAAAAAATTTACATAGTGCATTACTTGTGGTATTATTTTAAATAATATTTTTAATATTTAAGTGCAAAAGTAGCTGTTTTATACATTTTTCACCCCTCCTCAAGCGATTACATACCTATTATGACAAAACGAGATTATTACGAAATTCTTGGCGTTGCAAAAACAGCTACCAAAGATGAAATCAAAAAAGCATATCGAACTCTTGCGCTCAAATATCATCCTGATAGAAATCCTGACAACAAAGAATCTGAAGAAAAGTTCAAAGAAGCTGCAGAAGCCTATGGAATACTCTCTGATGAAAAAAAGAGACAGCAGTACGATCAATTTGGTCATGCTGGTGAAAGTATGGGTGGATTCAATCAAGGTGCTCAAAATGGCATGAACATGAATGACATATTTGAACATTTTGGTGATATTTTTGGCGATATCTTTTCGGGTCAACAAGCAAGTGGTCGCGGTGGTCGTAAAAAAACAAAACTTACCCCAAAGCAAGGTCATGACTTGCAAAAAGAAGTTTCTATTTCGTTAAAAGAAGCTTTTGAGGGAGTAAAAAAAGATTTAACCTACTACCATTTTGCTGCCTGCGAAGAATGTAGTGGTTCAGGAGCCGAGAAGAATAGCAAACCCGAATCCTGCACACAATGCAGTGGAAGTGGTCAAGTCTTCTTTAAACAAGGTTTCTTTAACTTTGCACAAACATGTCCTCGCTGCGGTGGCGAAGGTTTGATAATTAAAGATCCATGCAAAAAATGTAAGGGCCAGTCACGCATTCAAAAATATGGCACTATATCGATAACGATACCCAAGGGCATATTTGATCAAGCAGATTTGCGCATACAGGGCAAAGGCGATGCAGGTATTTATGGCGGAACAAGCGGTGATTTATATATCAAAGTACATGTTATCGCAGACAAGCAGTTCCATCGCGTAAACGATGATCTTGAATGTACGATTATGCTTACTTATCCACAACTGGTCTTTGGTGCCGAAGTTGATATAACTTCTATCGATGAAAGTACTGAAACCATTAAAATCCCTCAAGGATGCAAAGTTGGCGAGCGTATCGTTATTGCAGGTAAAGGATTCCACAAAATTCGTGGACGCACTCGTGGAGACTTGGTAGTTATTACTAACTGCAATGTGCCAAAAAAGATTTCACCAAAAGCACAAGAACTGCTCAAAGAATATTCAGCAGAAATAGGTACCGAAACAAGCAATCGTAACGGTGGCATCTCGGGATTCTTTAAGAAGTTTCTTGGTTAAACTGAAAAAGTTTCACCATTAGATTCTATCAAAAACATTACACCAATAAATATTTTTTTCGAACAGATTTATTAGAGGGGCGCAGCAAGCGTCCCTCACTCATTTCGACATAGTAGTCAAGCAATGCATTGTCTTCCAAGGTACACACGGCAGCAGCATGAGCCTCGGCCAGCACAGGCGGATATCCCGCACCTTTATCTATTTGATCTCGAACAATAGCAATAACAGTATGAATAATACTGTTGTAATCAATAGATTGATAACAGGTATATAATGGCAGCTCACAACGGCACACTTCATCGCCAACATGCATATATATACAGGCAACATACTCAAGCCCGGCAATACTACAATCAGGAACATAAGAAATCTCATACGCTATTTCGCCTGAAAGGTGCTCGACTACATCACTATCCCTCGTCACATGTGTTGTATAAAATAATCTTTGATCTTCAGTAGTGCACTGTTTTTTTAACATAGTACAGAGGTCTTTTGAATAGGGTCGACTGACATACCAAAATGGTATTTTCCCCTGTTGTGCATATTCGTGTATTGATTCAATCGCTGCTCTACTTATCTGAGAGCAGTTATCTTGAATGTCATACACAAAAGATCCATCAAATAGTATATATGTTTGAACATCTTCAGCAGCAGGTAACAAGTATGGTGCTTTGGTGTATTCATATACAGCGCGTTGATTGTCTACATATGCTTTTAGTGCTTCCTGTGCAGGTGGCTGTATTGTTGATGATCGTTGCTCATTGAGACTGCCTTCGCTCTGTGTACTCATTATATCACGCACGTGAAATACATAGGGCTCATTACCTATAGCAGCTGTGGCATAATCAATGCCATATACAAAATGAGCTGCTGCAATATTGATAGCATAAAAATCATGTCCACTATGCCTATCGGGATAGATCGCTGAACCATCAATTCCTATTATTTGATACGGTAGAATGCTATCGTTCTTACTCACTGTATGACTAACAATATCCCCACTCGCACAGGCACTATCTATACACTCTTTCACAAAAGCAGCTATATCTACTGGCTCTTGTTGCGTGTAATTATTTTTTTCGGCAATACTATTTTCTTGTCTTTTTACACAAGCATCAAGCAGTTTAGTCGAGCTTAACATGCTAACTTATTTTCACTTTTACGCATCTATTTTTGTGTCACCTGTATTTGTTCCACAATGCTTTGCACCGCATCAAAGATTAACAATACACATCGTTGCCGCGTTGGGCCAATAGCCATTGATGAAACAATATCCCCTGCAGATTTTTTTTCAGTACCAACTATTTCCTCGCCAACTAAAAATTCGCCTACTTCTGCGCTACTATGTGCGCCCTGAGTAGGAGCAAGCACCTTATTAACGAAGGCAAGAAAATCAGCGCGAGAAATTGCTTGTATCTCTTGCATAGACATATGCTCAATGTGCTCAAGGAAAATCGATGCCATCGCCTGTGATAATACACAGCCACGAGCTTCAAAGCGTATGATAATTTTTTTTGCAGCAATAACATTTTTATCACCATAAGAACTGGTGCTACCAGAACTAGAAATCTTTGCCGTAGCCGTTATCTGATCGCCACAAAGGGGATTGCTCAATGTTATAGTATAATCAGCAGTATCAATTACCCCACGAAAACGAGATTGCCGATAATGCTGCATAATAACCTGCGCATAACTACCATATAATCCAGCCATTTTACACACCTTCAACATAGAATTCATCTAGACCAATCTGCACTATACCACACAAATATACGCTTCTATCACAATAAAATCGAATACATATAATGTAAAAAAAATAATCGCACATATCTATAATTATTGACAATCATGAACTAAAAAAAGCACTATCAAGATAAAGAACCATTATGTTTATACCTATAAAAGAATACCTTCAACTTTGCAAAAAAAATATTAGGAGACAGTGCTCGTGAAATACAAAATGATAACAATGCTATGTGCAGTAACGGCATATAATTGGACAGAGACAATGGATAGACCATCAACAGTACCAACCTCAGCAGCCATTTCAACATCGTCTCCTCTGTTGCCTACTACTGCAGCAAGAAGTTCAACACCTCCTCCTGCTGCCCCAACAGGAGCATCACCAAGAGCAATTATTGATCCAACAATTGCACCACGACCAACAATAGACTCTGCTACTCCAGCATGGCCACCAGTAAATTACTTTAAAACGATCATCGACACGTATCTCAATGACCTCTCGATAGCCTTTACCAACATGCTCAAAGAACCCAATGATCCCAATTATATTCAAGGAATTTATGCACTCATGCGTCTATACCCACGAGCAGGAATTCTCGCATCAGGAGCAGGCGCAAATAGTAGGAGCCTTTTTTGCGATCAAAATCCTGATATATGTATAAAAAATACCCTTTTTGGCTCATATCAACAGTTCCGTGAATGTATTATCAACACTACCTACTATGCAGACATAGACTGCAAAAAAGATCTTACTATCTGTTTTAATTTACTTGATCTATATATAACAAAAAAAGATAGCAAAAAAAGTACCATTGAGCGCCTTGGCACTGCACTTATCTGGAGTTATCAATTATTAGATGCACTAAAAATTAATCCTGAGCTGACATCAATACCACTCCAAAATCCTACGCATAACAGTGAAACCTTTTCTACGGCTATCGCAAACCTTAAGCTCAAAATCAAATTTTTTAATACAGAAAACAAAAAAACAGGTTTTATTAAAAAACGTATAACAGAACCGCTCAACACACTCTTTTATCAAAATAAAAACCGCTTTTTTGCCGTCCTTCGCATTCTATCACTATACAACAAAATATATCAAAATAATCCACAATACATCTTGGCAAAAACAATACGTAATAGAGGTATAGATGCAAATAAGAAAGAATTTACTACAATGACTTCAACAATAAATATAGTAAGAAGCAAAGAACGCATAATCGCTATTGCCACTATAGTGGGAAAAGATATTACACAAACAACCGAAGCTATAAGACACGCAACAGATTTATCAAAAATATCTCTCTGGAATCGCTTCAAATTGTTGTTTACATCAAGTCAAGAAAAAAAAATAACTATGCTAAAACAACGCCAATTTCATCTCAATGAAGTCAAGACCCTCTGCGATACTGTATTAAAATTACCTCCAATGACACAAAGAACAGGTTTTAGAAGTGTATTATTCGATACAGGAGTAGCAGGAATGCAACAAAGACGACAACCCACACGATCCACTGCAACAATTGCCAGAAGATATCAAATACCAGCATACTTTGACATGGATAGCGATTTAGAAGATTAAAAATAGACAACAAGTAACACATAAAGAGATACTGTCGCACAACATTGTAAAACAGTATCTCTTTATGTGTTTATATATAGCAAACTTTACTAAGTCGTACCTATATAAAAACAGTAGATGAAAGACTGAATGCATATTTGCTATTGCGGCTTTGTATAAATCTAAGAGAATTCTGCTATAGGCTTCTTTTAGCTTTACAAAATGTACTTCTTGAAAAATCTCCCCTGATAAAACGTACCAAAACTGTATGCAAAATAAAAAAAACTTAAGAGAATCGCTCTATAACGAAAAGAATCTCAAAAAAAAGTCTATCTACGCATGTTCAATATTTAAAAAGCCCTGCAACTTTAAACCTTTCAAATTGACATTTTTATGATAAATGATAGTGTATAAGTTATATGAGAATACTATATTTGTTATACTATATATTGCTTTATTGATAATAAAATACGCAAAAATAAAAGATAATAGTATCTAATAATACTCATTAAAAATTCTACAAAAATCAGAAAGAAATCATACTATGTATATACCAAACATACGATATAAACGATATAATTTGCTATACATTCTTTTAGTTTTTGCTCTCTATACACACACAACGTATAGCATGCAAGCTCAATTACTAGATCAAAAAACAATACCTGCAACAGCATCCGCAATAGCAACAGCCGAAGCAGAAAGCACACAACGAGATCAAGCAGCCTCTCAAGCAATAGTCGACTTAACCAACAGAATGCTTAATTCGGTCGAGGTCTCTTTTATCGCTCTCGCACAAGCTACTGAAGAATACGAAATTGGCACACCACGCACACATATAGATAAAATCAAACAGACATTAGCTGCTGATATTACAACCGTCATAACAATGCTCAAGCAATACAGCGGCGAACAAACAGATGAAACGCTCACAAATCCATCTCTGTCGACTTTGTGCAAGAAGCTTGCAACCCTTATTACCAATATTCAAACAAGCTCCGATCTACATAATGCAATACATCTCTATACTGCTATTTTGAATGCCTATAACAAACAAACCTACAAACCGCTTGAATTATTTGTAACAAATTGCTCACAACAGTTAAAGCAAGCAAACGCTTTATGCGATACTATCGCTCGCAACAATCCTCGAGATCCCGATGCCCTATTAGCACATATTACAAAAATCCAAGAAGCATGGAATATATATGCGCGCGCAGCAAGAGCTCAGAGAAATATAGTAACAAGAGAATATGACGTTCATCTTGATTTTGATTGCACACGGGCTGCTCGCAGAGTATCTACTGGTACTGGCGTTTTACATCAAAGAACCTTGGAAGAAGAATTAGCTCAAAAAAATTTGGAAAAAGAACTAGGCCAACAAACTTTTGACGAAGTCGCACAATATCTTAGTGAGCATAACGCAGGACTAAATCAACAAAGCATACAACCTGTACAAGCCTATTTAAAAACACTAGCAATACGTATGGAAATTCTTTTCAGTAGATTTCATACAGCAACGACACCAATCTATTCAGGCCTTGATAGTGAAACACAAGCTTTATTATTGGAAATTAATAGAAACAGTAAAAAAAATCCAAAGACTGCCGGCTTTCTACCCTCTCTCTATAAAACAGTCAGAGGTACCAAAGGCGCTGCAAAAAGTTCTATAAGAGATTTCTTCGTAGCAACTGCAAAAAAGAAGCTTGGCCTATCAGGTGCTAGTACCTATGATCAATTTATAGAACAGGAAACTTTGCCTTTCATCGTAACCACTAACCAAAAAATCGATCAACTACAAGATGAGGTTGTAAAGTTTAATGCAGCATTTGAAAGAATACTGCAAGAAACTGATCAATCCATACAAGAGACTGAAAAATTCTTGCGTGAGATGTCTGCCGAGGCCGAAGATAAAATCAATGATGTAACAAAAAAAGCACTCATTGAAATACTCTCCCTAACACATGAGACCATTACAGCAGCAATGCAACCACGAGAAGGCTTATCGCTTCTTCGTGCAGAAGTACTCAAATACGGTCAAGGGATAATCAATGATAATCCCTACCTTACTCTAGAACAATTACAAGAACAGTTACATGCAAAAATATCCACACTTGCCCAAATTGCTACATCGTTAACAGCAACCGGTAACAAACAGATTGATTTTGTCATTAATACAACCAAAAGACAGCTGAACTCGTTGCTTGCTTTTGCACACAGCGGTATCAATGTAATTACCAATGCGTCTAGTCTAATTAATGAGTATAGACAGACTATAAATAAAAAGTTTATAGGACTTGTTGAGAATCCTCAGACACATAGGATAGTATATACCGTCATTACAACACGCTATGATAATCAAGATTTTATACGCAACATAACGGCAAAACAGGCAAGTATACGAGCACAATTACTGCAAAAAAGAGCAGCTTTTAACAACAAAACAGCAGAACTTAATACAATCATATACACTGAACAAGAAGCTTTAAACACACAAATAGATGCAGAATTTATTGTTCGCCAAAAAGAAACTGATAGTTTATTAGAAATTAATGATAAAATAATAACCAGACAATATTATCAAAAACAACTCGAAAGTACTATTGCGCGCTTGAAGAACAATAGTATCGCTATCAAAAAAACATCTTGGATTCATAGCGCAACAGGGCCACTGCACTGGATATTTCAAAAAACATCTTCATTAGGCTTTATGGCGTTTATATGGCGTCATTGTTCACCACAATACGGCTCTAAACAGCTTGAAATCAAAAAATGTTCACGCATGCTCACCAATAACACGTTTGAATTAAATAAATATAGAGCTAAAGCTGCACAGCTTGCGCTAGTGATTAGCTCAGACTCTTCAGTTATAGAAATAAAAGCGCAACGTCATGATGCAAAACATGCAGCGCTTGCACAAGAATTAGAAAAAAATAGATTAGAATGTGAAAAATTCGAACAATGCAACCACTTTATAAGAGATCATCTCGCCGCTGAAGTAGCTGAACATGCACACATACAGCGATTAGAACAAGAAGAGCATGAAGCACAAGAACAAGCAAGACAAGAAGAGCGTGAGCAAGCAAGACAAGAAGAACATTACGAAGAATAAAAAAACAATCATACCAGCGTAAACAAAAAACTACGATTGTATTCAAACAGATCAAACATGTACTGCTCAAGCAAAAAAGAGTGACTTACATAAGTCACTCTTTTTTGCTGTGTCTATTAAAGAAAATTAATTTTTACTTTATGGCAATAAGCTCAACATCAAATATCAATGCAGCATGCGGTGGAATATCTCTACCAGCACCCCGTGCACCATAACCAAGAGTTGATGGAATATACAAGCGACGCGTCTCGCCAACTTTCATACCAGCAACACCCTCATCCCATCCACGAATCACATAACCAGCACCAAGAACAAAGCTAAATGGTTCGCCTCTTTGTGGTCCCTTTGATGAATCAAACAACTTTCCTGGCTCACCAGCTACATCAAGCCATCCACTGTAGTGAACATCAACATGATTGCCTTTAGCAGCAGCAGCACCATCACCAGGAATCAAAATTTTGTATTTTAATCCCGAAGCAAGCGCTACGATTTCTATATTTTTTTCCATTTTTGTACTCGTTTGTTTTTTTTCGAACCAAGAATATGCAACACCGCCACTCACCAGTAATAACACTAATCCAATGGTAATTAATTTTTTCATAGCTTTTTTTACCAAAACCTTTCCATAAAAAATAAACCAATATTGATACAGTCCATACACAAGTGAGTATATAAACGTATCACAGTTTATATTATGAAACAAGCTCTCTGAGGCCTGCAAGAAGCGCCTCGATATCTTCGGACGTGTTATACCCGCACAAACTTGCACGCGCAGTTGCATCAAGGCCAAGTCTGTCATGAAGCGGTTGTGCACAATGACGACCCGCACGAATGCAAATATTTTTTTCGGCCAAATAGGCTGATATATCATGCGGATGCATATCATCAACAGTAAAACTTACCAAATGGCCCGTTTGCATAATGCGATTCGGATCACCAACAATATGTACCTTTTTCAATAGCAATAAACCTTCAACAAGCTGCTTGCACAATGCATGCTCATACTCAGCAAGACCCGCATAGTCAACTTCATTTTTATAATACTCAACGGCTGCCCCAAGACCTATCACCTGCGCTATTGCCGGCGTACCAGCTTCGAGCAATGCAGGCATTTCACGCCAGGTTGCGCCAGAAGTGGTAACCGAGCTAATCATACTGCCACCCGTTTGGAATGGCTGCAGAAGTGAATGTGTTCGTTTATTAGCATATAAAACACCAATGCCGGTAGGTCCAAGCATTTTGTGGCCAGAAAAAACAAAAAAATCACAACCAAGAGCACGCACATCAACTTTTTGATGTGCAATATATTGAGCACCATCAAGCAAAACATACGCACCAACTTCTTTTGCACGCGCAATAATACGCTCAAATGGTATAGTGCTACCAATAACATTTGACGCTATCGTTAGTGCAACAAGTTTTGTTTTATTGGTTATAATTTTTTCTAAATCATCAAGTATCAAGGCACCCTGATCGTCGATAGGTATCCAGTTAAGCGTTGCGCCATTTTTGCGCGCACACTCAATCCAAGGAACGCAATTAGCATGGTGCTCGAGCATAGTAACAACAATCTCGTCACCTGCCTGTATCTGTGAAAGTCCAAACGCATAACTGATAGTGTTTATCGCTTCGGTTGTCCCACGAACAAACACAATTTCATCAACGCTTTCTGCGTTAATAAATTCGGCCACTTGTGCGCGAACTTGCTCAAATTGTTCGGTTGCTCTCTCAGCTAGCGCATAAATACCACGATGTACGGGTGCACACAACTCTTTATAATATTTAATTTCAGCATCTATAACGCTTTGTGGCTTTTGTGCCGTCGCACCACTATCAAGATACACAAGCTGTGGATGCGTTGAAAATATCGGAAAATCCGATCGTTTGAACCCTTTTTTCATGGTAACCATCTCCTTCTCTCAACTATCATGTATAAACACACTACTTTTTTTTATTTCATTACTAGTGTGCCACAAGATATAGACAATATGCAATAATTTCTAATTGATATTTATTCTAAATATATTTTGTTCAATTGCAGAAACAAAGAAATCTCGACCACCAGCGGCTTTGATACGCATAAGAACGGCACGCAAAACTGATCGTGCATACCATGTTTGAATAGAAGAAGAATTAAAACCACGACTTTGCATATAGAGTAAAAAAGATTCAGAGTAACGACAACAAAGAGCGCTATGCTCAATAGCAACATTCCCTGTTAAAGATCTATAAGAAGGACTAATAACCCATTCGCTACTATTGCTACCCATATACACGCCTTGCCATTGTTGTATTGCTGATGATTCTGCAGCCTGCGCGTGTATATCAAAATTACCAGAACCCTTAAAATTACCCGCATGCAGCAATGCTATTGCTTGAAAAAAGCTATGTGTATCAGATGTCCGGTGAGTTGCATTATACGTAACATTTTTAGCAAAAGAATGTACACACGTTGTTACAAAAAAACCTATCGATCGTGCACGCTCACCAATACATTCTATCTGTATATGCGCACTATTCTGCTCCAAAATATCAAGCGAATAGGCGTGCCACTCAAGAAGAGCGTCTGTCTCTACACTAAACATACCCGTAAAAGTTTTATGTATAGCAGCTATCTCAAGCATGCAATACGAATGCTCTTGCAAAGATAATGACAAACTCTCACCACCATACATATCAACAAGTTCAACATGCGCATACGCATTAATACAGATCTTATGATCAAATGAACAAATAAAAATACCTTGATCATCATATATACCCGAGACAGTGCGCCTATATATATTTTTTTTACCAACAGCACCCAAAAAAACAGTATTCATGAAAGAAGCCCTTCGCATTCAAGAGCAATATCAGGCGGCAATAAAGATAAAAAGTCATGCGCAAATCCACGAGAAACATAGTAGCGCGCATCAAATTCGCTAAAACCACGACTCATGCAATACAATAGTATTGTGTCATCGTATGAACGGACCCGTGCCTCATGAGACAAAATATTAGTTTGACTGTTTGCCTGTAAAACTGGCTTGGCACTACTACAGGCATTTTGCGACTCTATAAGCGTATCACAAGTACTATACGCTTGTGCATGGGTAACATGCGGTAACAGGCGAATGCGACTGCGCACCATAACCGATGAATTATCACAAGCAATAACACGCGATACCATGCTTGAATGAGTTTCGCTCGCACTATGTACAACTCCACTGCCTATATCATATCTTTGGCTGCCACAGATACGGGCAAAAGAAACCATACGAGCACGCGCACCAACACCTGCTAATTCTACTGTTGGATATTTTACTAACAAACCGCTGCCAAAATTAGCATCGATCCAATCTATTGAGGCATGAGCATCAAGGCGAGCCCTCTTGGTAACTAGTGTTGCCATATCACTGCCCCATCGTTGCAGTGTGGTATAGCGAAAATACGCATGCTCACGAACAATAACCTCAACAACAGCTGCATGCAGAGCAAATGATTGAGCAACGCTCACCGAACACCCTTCATGATAGAGCGCGCGAGCATGCGGCTCAACAATACACAGCGTGCGCTCAAACTGACCCATTCGATGTTGATGAATAAAAAAGTGAGCAGACAATGGCTCATCAATCACCACGCCCTCTGGCACATATATAAACAAGCCACCACTCCACAAGGCACTATTAAGAGCTGCCCATATGTTACTTGTGTGAGCCACAATAGTTCCAAAATAAGTTTTTACCAGATCGGGATACCCGATAAGAGCATCATCCATTGAGGCAAAAATAACACCACGCTCACGCAGTGATTCTCCAATAGCAGCACATATCATATCAGAATCATGTTGCACAGCCGAACCTGAACATGGCGCTGCACATGCTTGAGAACATGGTGTTTTTGTAGCAGAAGATGGCGTATACAATTGCAATGACTCAAGAGAAAGCGTTGAATAATCAATAGCATCACCCGAAACAGTCTGTATTGATGCGTCATGCGAAAGCCAATCAAAGGCTGCAAGGCGCATATCCCTCATCCATACCGGCTCACCTTTTTGAGCAGAGAGAGCCTTCACATACTCTGCCGTTAAACCAATTCGCTTGATAAGTTCTTGACCATTCATACTGCTTGGTACCCTTTTGATTCAATCAGATCAAAAAGTTCGCTTTTCCCCTGCGCTATAATAGCGCCTTTTTGCAACCAATAGACAGCATCAGGATTAAGCGATCGAGCAAAAGAGAGTGTATGGGTAATCACTATATGAATTGCCTGGGGCTGAGCTTTTCTGTGATTATTAATACTGGTAATAAGAATATCAACAGCACCACAATCAAGACCTGCATCTATTTCATCAAAAATAGTTACCTGTGGTTTGATAATGCTATACATCATGAGCTCGATACGTTTTAACTCACCGGTCGAAAAACCTGAATCAAAAGTACGCGCCAAAGACTCTGATGTTAAGCCAACGGTTTTCGCAATAGAGACAAGATATGCATACATATCAAATCCAACTTCTGACCTGATATCATGTGCACTGCGCATCGCATGCAAGCGGGTTATTTCTGCTAAGAAATCAAAAACAACAATACCCTCGAGAATTGGTTGCTGCTGAAAGGTCATAAACAGACCGCGCAGCGAGCGTTCCTGAATCGATAGCATGGCTATATTTTCATCATTCCACTCAATTAAACCAGACGTTATGGTATATGCTGGATGACCAATAAGAGTAGAGACCAGTGATGATTTTCCTGAACCATTCTCACCAACCAAAACAACTAATTCACCAGAAGGGATAACACAATTAATCCCACTCAAAATCTGTATATCACCGCTTGTAACAAAAAGTTGTTGTATTTTTAACACATGAGCACCTTCACATAGAAAGAAGCGAAATATATTCAGAAAAACTTATCAAACCATCTTCTACCTTAGTATACGCATCAGCAGAAAAAGGTCGAAATCCAGAACGTTCTGCAACATATTTTAGTTCTTTCATAAAAGCTCGCTTGCCAATAGCCGCCCGAAGGTCTTCCGTAATTTCTAACAATTCAAATATTCCAATTCTTCCATGGTATCCCGTGCCAAAACATTTTTCGCAACCCTTTTTTTGAAACACTTTTTTTGGCACATCTCCTGCAATAATTGTTCTTTCTTCAGCTGACAAGACATACTCCTCACGACAATATGAACATAATCGACGCACAAGCCGCTGAGCAAGCACACAGGAGAGCGAAGCGGTTAGTACATAGGGCTCAATACCCATGTCGAATAAACGTAGCAGAGAACCCAACGCTGTCGCTGTATGGGTTGTGCTCAAAACAAGATGACCGGTAAGTGCTGCGGCGATAGCTGCGTCAGCTGTTTCAGCGTCCCGAATTTCACCAACCATTATCACATCAGGATCGTGACGGAGTATTGCACGTATACCTTTTGCAAACGTAAAACCAATTTTGGGAACCACGCTTGCCTGAACTACACCCTCTACCATATATTCAACAGGGTCCTCAAGTGTTACTATATGCCGCTCAATTGTATGCATACGTGATAATGCTGCATACAGTGTTGTTGTTTTTCCCGATCCTGTTGGACCGCACACAAGAATAAACCCTTGCTGTTGATTAAAATAATGCAACAACTTTTGCATATGAATAGTTGAGACACCTGTTTGTTCCAGCGTTAATTTGCCACGCTCAGTATCAAGAAGGCGAAGGGTAAATTTTTCACCATATACCGTTGGAAAGGTAGCAACACGTACATCAATTGCACGCATACTGCTATTGGGAAGGTAGTATTCAAAGGTGCATTGTCCATCTTGCGGCAATCGTCGTTCAGAAATATCGATACCTGCAAGAATTTTAATGCGAGAAACAAGCGCTTGTGCACGCTCATTTGCAAGATGGGTAATTTCATACAGAACACCATCTATACGGAAACGAATACGAAAAAAGTCCGCAAAAGGCTCACCATGAATGTCTGAAACACCCGCAGCCAAAGCTTTTTTGCATAATGTATCAAAAATGTTAACCGCAGAAAGTCCTTCCAGATCAACGCTCAACCTCACTTTCCCATCTTCCAACCAAAAAAGAAGGCAACAAGAGCAAAGCAACAGCCAATAAAATGGTTTACTAGCCATAATTTTGCACGATCACCAAAAAGAGTTACCCATTTGGAGCCAGACACACCAAAAACACGTATCAGCATAAATTTATTTACGCTGATAAAGCGAAAGGAATATAGAAGAAAAACAGCAACAAAGCCACCAACCAACAGGTACACTAATGGCTTGCCAAAAATACGAGCAAAAAAACCAATCACAAAAGCGACGATACTAAACAGCATTGCTTCATACATCCATGATGAATAATCCATAAACTGTTCGCTCAATTGTTCCCAATTCATCATGATCAATCTCCTTGGTTTACTATACATATCTACAGGTAGTAACAACTAAACACATCTAGATCAATTAATACTCTCATACATATCCAAAAGGCAAGAAAAGCGCACGAATATAAAAAATGCAGGCAAAAAAAAGAAGAGACACTTGGCATAAGTGTCTCTTCTTTTGAAATTTTTCTTCAGGAAGGTTTATACAACCATATCTCTGAGAGCTTTTCCTGGCTTAAACTTTGCAACTTTCTTTGCAGGAATTTGCATTTTTTTGCCAGTAGCAGGATTTACACCAACGCGGCTCTTACGTTTTAATATGCTGAATGTACCAAAACCGGTAAGAACAACAGATTTTCCACCTTTAAGAGTTTTTCCGACTACTTCGATAAAAGCCTCTAAAGCAGTTTTGCAAGTTGCTTTTGGCATTTTAGCCGATTTAGACATATTTTCGATCAATTTTGCTTTATTCATAATTTTCCTTCTAACAAATTTTTTTATTGACAGCCCATTTTCTAAACTCAAACAATAAGCACTAACATGTACATTATTTGCAAGAAAAAAAAATGTCAATCTTCTTGTTGCATATTTTTTTTCTATATCTATAAAAAACCTGCAAAACCCTTGTCAAAAAACAACGCTGCAATATCTCTAAAAAGTTGATTGGTCAATGCTTATATCATTTACATATAACCCATAAGACCTATTCAAATAAAAAGAAAATATTTTTTTATTTTTATATACACTATGGCAGAGAATACTGTTTATTTTTTTAAGACACCATTCATGATATATATACCATTACTCTTGCAACTCATAAC
>CAIKXM010000031.1 GCA_903831405.1 uncultured bacterium | reverse complement strand
CGCAACTAGAGATGAAAATAAGCAGGCTAGATACACCAGAAAAAGCAATTAGACACTGTAAGACGAAAAGCATTAACTTTTTAATAAAGAGATTCACTCGACTCATAAGCGCTAATCAACACATTTATGCGTAAGTCCTGTATTTATTGTTATTCAGCAAATCTATGGCATGGAAAAAGTCTCGCAAACACCGAGTGATGAATCTTGTGCAGAAATAGCAACAAGAATAAGCCCTAAAGTTGCGGCGGTGGGATTAGCCAGAATAAAACTGCAGCCAATAGACAAAGAATTGCGACCCCATGTACATATACAATCAACAGAAGAAGTTGCATTACAAAGGGAAGTACGAGAAAAATATATTGCAAATGCATTAATTGATGAGGCAACTCGTATATATAGCTTATATATGCAGCTTTCAAAAAAGCATGCATTGGAAATGTCCCAGGAAAGAAGCTATATAGGGGACTGCCTGGAGGGAGCAAAATTTTGGCTTGTGCATGAGCCATGGACATCCAATAATTTAAAATTAATTCAAGGTCTTGCGGATGTAATAAAAGTAAAAACAGGGCTATGTGGAACAAGCGCATGCAGCGAGGAACAAGAAGTAAAACTAAAAAATTTAATAGAACAACAATTATTAGCTCAAAGTTTTTCTCCTCTAAAAGCTACACAAAGACCCTCCTCTTTTGCTATATGGACAAGAGTTGTTAATGGTTTACCTTCTCAATCAAGACAATCGATACGCAGGCCCATGGAAGCAATTTTAAAACCGGTAAGCACAGAAACGCCTGTTCCTCTAAACTCTTTTATGCGAGCCAGAGATTCTCTTATTAGACGCTTCGAAGAATTACAGGCAGAAGATGATGCATGGCTCACCCCGCTCTCTCCTGGAAATTATTTTTATGTTAAAAAGCAGCACGCTACACAACAAGAAACGATATATATTCATTCAGACCTGCATGGTGATGTAAAATCTCTTATGGCATATTTGCAAGAATTGCATGCAAAAGGTGCTATCGATGGCAATTGGAATATTACTCCTGGAAATAGAATCATTTTTTTGGGTGATTATGTTGATCGTGGTTTATATGGATTAGAGGTGTTGTACCTATTGATGAAGCTTGCCTATAAAAATCCAGAGAGTGTAACGCTTATTCGAGGCAATCACGAAGCAGATGAAATGTGCTCACGGTACAATGAAAACGAACTACTACATAAAATAATAGCTATACAAGAGAGACAAAGAAGAGAGGGCATAGAGCCGACCCAAACCATTGAGATTTTTTTTGAAAAACTGTATAGATTTTTTGCAACATTGCCTTCTGCTCTGTATCTGCAAAAGCCCAATGGTGAATATATCTTATTTACTCATGGCGCGCATAATCATGAGCATGAAACATTGGGAGTGTTTTTGTGCAGAAATAATACCTATGATGCTTTAAGATCTTGGAACTATTCTTGGAGTGAATATTGTGAAAAATTGGATAAAGGAATCAAGCTATCACAGCGCGGTTGCGGCTTTTATTATTCCGAGCGCGCAACAAGGGAGTGGATGGATACTTATGATGTTGGACTCATTTTCCATGGGCATGAGCATACAGATTCTTGCTTATGGGATGGCCTTGTATATGGTCTGAGAATCTCTCCTGATACAAATTGGTCTATAGATCTTCGTAATACTCTTTGCAACCCTTCTGATCAATCATTGAGAGAACTGTATAGCCATGATGCATATGGCAAAATAATTATACAAGCAGATGGTACTTCGACGGTTGAAATTATCAATATATAATTTTCTTTCAATAACAATTACATATAGCCCGCTTCACTATGAGCTTTACTCTCCTCGCTACTTTTATAATTAGCTGCTAATCAGCACTGATTTACATTGTGCATAAAAAAAGTAAATCTCACTAATGCAACTCACCATAACTTTTTATTGGTATATGTTTCCACTCGCTTGATCCATCCAGGAACAAAAGACATGCACGTATAGGGTGGTGATGAATGTTGTACCCGCATAATCAATAACTTCATGGCTGAGAGTGCAAATGCAGTGGAAAGGGTATCTTTTGCATACAAGGTATCTATGGGCAATGAATCAGCACTATCGCAGAGAACCTGCAGCAAACCCCAGCCCTGATTGTTAATGCGCTCTTTTGGATGTAATCCAGAGCCTTTAAAGTTACAATAATCAATGAGTATATACATGCCACGATCAGTTGAGAGCAGACCATCGATTATTTTAATAATTTTTGCACGCTTATTCTCTGCAACCGCTGCAATTATCAGGGGTAACTGTTCTGATAATTGTTCTATCATAAATTGTGTTTGCAGATGAATGGTCGCCGCAAGCATATCACGTAGTTGTCCTACTCTAATCGTATCTTTGATAAACTCTTCTCGTGAACTCCAGGGAGCGCCGGCATGTATATTTTTTGCAAGCCAGTCAGGCAGCGCGATATTATGTTGCTGCAAATACAGACATAATGTGGGAAAGGTTTCACTATAGGTAATCGATTGACCATGCGGACACCAGATACAATGCCCAATACCAAGCGAGGGAAACTTTTCTTGCCTGTTCCAAAAGACCAATTGATCAACTCTCTGATTCATCTCATTCTGCCATATCTGCATGCCTATTTTTTTTGCTACTTCAGCTGTTATGGCGTGAGCCCTTTGTGTTTTATAGGTAAGCTTTTGAGGGCTCGTGTGTGTTGTTTTTTTTACGTTCATGTTAACTTGATCGAGTTGTTTCTTGAGTGCATGCGCCTCTAATGAATCGAGCACAGCACGTGCTGATTGCTTGTCTATAACATCACGCTTATAACAACCTGTCCAAACTTTTGCTTTGAGAATTTTTAATACGCGCTTATCAAGTTCTGTCTCACTAATTTTACCTGATACAATTGCTTGCTCTATCAATGCAACCGCTTTTGGTACATCAAGCGGACAGAGCAATATATCATTGCCTGCCAAAAAAGCTTGTAGCTCAAGCTCTCCAGGCTTGTACTGCTTGGTAATTGCTTGCATGCCGAGTGCATCAGTAATCTTAAGCCCATCAAAACATAAATCTTTCTCAAGTAGCTGCGTAACAATAGCATATGAGAGCGAAGATGCTCGTGTTAATTCTTTCTCAAATGCCGGTATTGCTAAATGCGCACTCATTACCCCGCCAATACCCGCATCAATAAGCTTTTTAAATGGCACTAACTCTAATTCAAAAAAACGCTTTTTGTCATGATTAATACAGGGCAAATCAAAATGTGAGTCAACACTAGTATCACCATGTCCGGGGAAATGCTTTGCACATGCCATTACCTGCTGATCTTGCAGCCCCTGCATCATGGCAAGCCCACACTGCGTTACTATGAGAGGATCATCGCCAAAAGAACGCGTGCCTATAACAATATTGTGCGGGTTGTTGTTAATATCGACAACAGGAGAAAAGTTAATATGCACACCAATGGCTTTGCACTGTTTGCCAATTTGCGCGCCAACCCGGTACACAAGCTCTGTATTATGTAACGCTCCCAAAAATTTGTTACGTGGGTACTCAATGGTATTATAGAGTCGCATGCTCAATCCCCACTCACAATCCTGTCCAATAAGCAGTGGAACAGAACTCATTGATTGCAATCTATTCGTCAGATCTATCTGCTTTTCGGGAGCACTTTTAAACAAGAATATAACACCACCGATATAATATTCTTTTATAAGCTGCTCTATATAGTCGTGATCCATTCTATACGGACAGGCAAAAAGTTTACTTGCAAGAGCTTCTTCTCTTTGTTCAAAAGATGAAGTAGTGGCAACCATAAACAACTGCCCTATTTTTTGACGCAACGTGAGCGATTGCAGGGTTTTTTCTGCCCACGTGCTGTCTATATTCTCATAACAGGGAATTGCACAGCAATCAACAATCACAAAAAAAACTGTGCATAAAAAAATGGTATTTATTATAACAGTCTGCTTACGCATACAATTTTTCCCTTCTTTAATTCTATCTGCCAAAGAGCTCTTCTTATATACATACATAGCCAAACAAATCACTGCGAGCTACCGATACTAAAACACATATATTGAGCACAATAATATATACTCAATGGCACTTTGCAGCAGAGATATGCAGCAGAATTACAATGCTAAAAGTACTGCTGATACTAGTGGCAATACGTCATGCTCTTTTTGGCATACTACAGGAACAGAGAAGAAAGAATCAAGTGCGTAAAAATATTTTCATATATACAGGTGCCTGTATAAAAAAATATGAGTGTGTTATTATAAAGGTTATTGAACTATATGATGATTGTATTATACTTTTTACCTATATAGTGCGCGTTATTTTATCCGAACAATCTATTCTAATTAGGAGGCTGTATGCATAATAAAATAGTTCCTCTCTATGATCGTATTCTTATAGAACGAGTAGAGGAAGCTGAATCAAAAACATCTGGCGGAATCATTATCCCTGATGCAGCAAAAGAAAAAACCCAAATAGGTGTTGTTCTTGCAACTGGAATTGGTCGACTTATGCAAGATGGTAAAATTGTTCCATTGCAAGTAAAGACTGGCGACAAAGTCTTTTTTGCAAAGTATGCCGGCACCGATGCGGGCGAAAACTTGTTGTTAATTCGTGAAGATGAAATATTGGCAATCGTTATAAAATAGTATCATACAAGGGATTATTCTAATGGCTGTAAAGAAAATTTTATTTGGTGTTGAAGCACGCCAAAAATTAGCACATGGCGTTGATATGCTTGCAAACGTCGTCAAAGTGACTCTAGGACCCCGAGGTCGCAATGTAGCGTACAAAGGTTCTTTTGGCGCACCAAAGATTACCAAAGATGGTGTAAGTGTTGCGAAAGAAATTGAACTACAAGACCCATTCGAAAACATGGGCGCTCAAATGGTTCGCGAAGTTGCCTCAAAAACTGCTGATGTTGCAGGCGATGGCACCACAACAGCTACCGTACTTGCTCAAGCTATATACCGCGAAGGCAATAAGTATGTTACTGCAGGCGCACGTCCTATGGAGCTCAAAAGAGGTATAGACAAAGCTGTCGATGCTATTGTCGAAGCTATTGCAAAAAGCTCTATCAAGGTAAATGGCAAAAAAGAAATTCAGCAAGTTGCAACGATTTCTGCAAACTCAGACATTTTTATTGGTGAGCAAATTGCACAAGCAATGGAACATGTTGGCCAAGACGGTATTATCACCGTTGAAGAAGCAAAAGGCATGGACAGCTCACTTGAAGTTGTTGAAGGTATGCAATTTGATCGTGGCTATCTCTCTCCCTACTTTGTAACCGACACAGAAAAGCTCGAAGTTGTGTTAAGCGAGCCAGTTATATTAATGTATGAGAAAAAAATCTCTTCAATGAAGTCATTGCTCCCTGTTCTTGAACAAGTAGCAAAAGCATCTCGTCCACTACTTATTATCGCAGAAGACATTGAAGGCGAAGCGCTCACTACACTCGTTGTTAACAAGTTACGCGGAACCCTTAATGTTGTTGCAGTCAAAGCACCAGGTTTTGGCGATCGTCGCAAATCAATGCTCGAAGATATTGCGGTATTAACCGGTGGCAATCTTGTATCTGATGATCTTGGCATCAAACTCGAAAATGTAGCGCTTGCTGATCTTGGTAAGGCAAAAAAAGTAATTGTAACCAAAGACTCAACGACCATTATTGACGGCTATGGCGCAGAAGATGTTCTCAAAAATCGTGTATTGCAAATTCGTGCACAAGCCGAGAATGCAACATCTGACTATGATGTAGAAAAACTACAAGAACGTCTTGCTAAATTAACCGGTGGCGTTGCAATCATTCGCGTTGGCGCTGCAACCGAAACTGAATTAAAAGAAAAGAAAGATCGCATCGAAGACGCGCTCCATGCAACACGCGCAGCAGTCGAAGAAGGTATTGTTGCTGGTGGTGGCATTGCATTACTGCGCGCGCAATCAGTACTCAAAGATCTTGTACTTGTTGGCGATGAGCAACTTGGTGTCGCTATTGTACGCCGTGCTATCGAAGAACCTATTCGTATCATTGTTGCAAATGCTGGTTATGAAGGCTCAGTGGTGATCGATAAAGTTCTCTCAGGCAACAAAACCTATGGCTTTGATGCAAAAAATGGTGAATATGTTGATATGATCCAAGAAGGTATTATTGATCCTGCCAAAGTGGTGCGTACCGCATTGCAAAATGCAGCATCAATTGCTGGTCTGATGATTACTACTGAAGCGCTTATTGTTGAAGTTCCTGATGACAAAAAAGAAGAAGCTCCACAACATGGTGGCGGTCGTGGTGGATTTGGTGGTGGAATGGATATGTATTAGTACAGTAATCTGTTAGCAAACTAGTAAAGCGGGTGAATTATACACAAATAATTCACCCGCTTTCTCTATAACATTTTACTGCTCTAGATATTCAGCAATACCTGTCACAATAGCGCGAGCATATTTTTTTTGATTTTTCTTATCAGAAAGCCATGTGATACCCGTAGTATTAAGCGGCAACATTTCAATAAGCACAACAGGAACCTGTGCATACTGCGAGCCTTCAAGCAATCCACCATTCTGCTTGCCAATAAAAGTGTCATTGTCAGTACACAGTTCTTTTTTATACGCTGCTATTGGTGATACAAGAGGCACAATATGTTTCCATATGCATTCTGCTGCTCGCCTGCTCTCTTGTGCAATACCAATATCTGTGTGCAGTGCGGGATAGCATATCATAGCATTGCCGGCAGGCTCATCACCATGCAAACGCACAAAGAGCGTTGCCTGTTTTTTATTTGCTAGCGCAGCACGCGCCACTGTATCATCGCTTGGCGTTGCGCCCAAGTTTTCTGTCCTATTCACACGCGCATGCGTAAGCGTTACTGCAACATGCTGCCTTTTTAAGAGCTTTTGCACTTCTACTGCTACCGCCATAACCAGCTCAGCTTCATGTGCAGTCCCAACACGACTATGTGCAGTGCCATGACCAGGATCAATAACTATATGTACCTGTCGTGAATAACAGGTACATATAGAAAATATTATTAGAAAAAACGCATATATTTTCATTTAAAAATCAGCCTGCAGCGTAAAGAAACCACCCCATGCACTCATACTCGTATTAATATATGCCGCACTATAATAACCACCGAGATGGAAATTGCAGTGCTTGCTTGGCGTATTAAGCGTAATAAAACCAAAGACCGTATTAGTAGAGCCACCCTGTCCCGCTGGTGAATGCAGGTCAAGATCTGATTGCTTGATCGTGGTAAAAGTCTCATCATCATTATGATCGTCAAACGCTATATCTCTAATTGTTGCATGACTTGCTGAATGATCTTTATCTGAGCCTGCTATGCCATACTCTTCGAACGGATAAATGTTTCTATATTTTTCACGATATTCACTGCAATAAGGTGCATGTATAAATATTTTTTCCGTTGGATGCACCCACAGGTTATAACCAAAGCTACAACCAAAACAAGGTGCTTGATAATTCAAACCAAAGGAAATATCGGCGCAATTGGATGTCTTTACTTTGCATGGCAGTGTTAACAGATTCATTGCGGGCACAGTTTCTTGGTGGCCTTCTTTGCGCAGCAACATATAGCGACTATACGGTTTCTTGAGCAAGTCAAAGGTGCGATGATGCGTACGGCGAATATAAAATACATTCGAGAGATACGAGAAAAAGTTCAACGGACAAAAGTCTCCATCAATCAATGGAATTGTGGAGAGCAGCTGCACCTCAATACCCCAGTGTTTATTCTTGCCAACACTTGGTGAAAACATATATTCAGGATTTTGCTTATCACTTGTTGGAATATATAACGATGATACGTACTGCACCAAGAGATTATCACAATCAAATATAGTTGAGCCAAAGGTTGCCTTTATCTCAGGTATCGCTGTTTTTCTGCATGCACACGGAGCAACTTTTGCATACTGCCAATCACTTTGATTAAACAACTCACTAATCACGTTTGTTTGCTCAGCGTTTCCATTTGTCGAGAGTTCTAAATGATTGGTTATTGATTGCACGTAGGCAGACACCCCAATCCATGAATCTTTGAACAGATCAATCGGCAGATCAAATGTCTTAAAATATGAGAGCAGTGCGCCATATGTTTTGGTATGAGGAGAGAGCGAAAAAAAGTTATTTGTTGTATCTGGTGCAATGTCATGCGCATAATCAAGCCAGGTAAGGGAAATATCTCTATTCTCCTGTACTGTTTGTGAAATCTGATCAGATGTACCCACAATACTCAGGGCATCTTTGCAATCAAACAAAAAGTATCGTGATTGCCTGCAGTCGGGAATGCTTTTCTCATACATTCCAATAGCCGTCAACCCACTAGAAATACATTTTTGTGAATATATTTGTGGTGTTGTTATAAAGGTATATTGAAACAATGGCCTCTGTACAAAGATATTTTTACTGGTTTTATTTTGCTTTGCTACAACAATACCAGTGAATATTTGTAATATACAGACACCGCAACAGATATATTTAATTATTTGACGCATAGCTCTCCTTTTTTTACCCCCAAGTGGCACAATTTTATAGGGCTCATTCTTGTGTAACACAATTATTGCGCAACACGCTTTTGTATTATACCTATTTTATATAATACAATTTTGAGCCAATTCTATCGTTGCTTTGCAAAAAACACAACGCTGCGTTTTTTTTACCAGTGCAAACCATGGTCTTTCTACATACTATTTTTGGTATAGTAAAAATACAAAAAACATACGTAATTAAAAAAAGATGTGCTGTTGAAACAAAAAAAATGGTGGGTATATGAATAAAATGCAATGCGGCGTAATTATACTAATCTTTCAAATTACATTGGTATTCTCTTATATTTCGAAAGAAGTATTTCTTATCAAACGTTCGTATAGAAATCAAAAGATCGAACGAGAAGTAGCAACACTTAAAGACCAGTTGCAAGAAAAAATAACTATTTTCAACACACTGCACGTTCGCTCTATTATGCTAAAACAAATCAGGGCTGAAGGTATGGAGGAAATCAAACCACAACAATTGCACGACTTAGCAGACTTTCCAGCGGAGGCATCAGTATAACCATGCAATCAAAATATCGCTTTATTTCAGTTGGAATTTTCTTGGCCCTATGGGTAATAATACTGCTTTGTGTGCTTTTTTATACGCAAATACTATCTCATCACTATTACCGCAGTCTTGCAAACAACCAATACACAACCGAAAAAGTCTCCCATAGCGTTCGTGGCTCTATTTTTGATCGTCACGGCTCGCTGCTTGCAGGCAATCATGACGCTGTTTCAGCGTTTATCACCCCACGATCAACCCATAATATGCAAGAGCTTAAGCCATTCCTAAAAAAATACTTTAAACATGCGTATGATCGCCTTGATGGCTATAAAAAGTCTTGCTTTATGTATATAGCGCGCAATCTTTCTGGTACCCAGATAGCCTGTGTAAAAAAATATAATTCACCTGATATATACCTGCTCAAAGAGCCTGCTCGTTTTTACCCAGTAGAAGCGGTACGCAATATTGTAGGATCAACAGGAATAGATAATGAGGGTTTGTTTGGTATCGAAAAAATATACAACACGCTGCTGAGTGGCCAACCTGCGTGCGCACGCATTCAAAGGGATTGCCATAGAAGCAATTATTTTAACAAAGATATACTTGCAATGGGTTGCCGTGGTAGCGATATTACTCTTACTATTGATAATGATGTTCAGTATAAAGCTTTTGAGCTTGTTCGTGCAGCCGTTGAAGGGTGCAACGCAGCTGAAGGCGCAGCAATAATTGCAGATCCGTTTACCGGTGATATTATCGCAATGGTACAATTTCCTACCTGTGACGTTTCATGCGATACTTTTGATTTTCACAAAACACGTAACATTTGTGTCTCTGACGCGTACGAATGCGGCTCAATTATAAAACCATTTTGCGCACTTGCAGCAATTGATGCAGGAATAATTGACAAGCAAACCCCTATTGATTGTCACAATACTATCAAAGGCTATATCTATGGTCGTCCACTGACTACCGTAACACCGCTTGGTATCGTAACCCTGCAGGAAGTCATTGCACAATCAAATAACTTTGGCATGGTGCAGCTTGGCCATCAACTGGGCAAACGCTTATGGGACTATTATACTGCCTGTGGCTTTGGATCAAAAACGGGCATAGATGTTCTCTCTGAGCAACCAGGCTATATCACCCCACCCCGTCTATGGTCAGGTGTGACGGCACATTCACTCTCTTTTGGATACGAAATACGGGTAACCCTGCTACAACTTGCACGTGCTTTTTGCCTGTTTCCTCTCAATGGCTATCTGCCAACCATGCGACTGGTAATTGATACGGCGCAACAGCAAAATAACATTCCATCAAAAAAAACAAACACACAACCTCAGCAAAAGCCCATTACACAAAAGCCGGTGTTTAATAAAAAAGCAATAGACACGATGCGCGATATACTGCAGCACACCGTTGAAGAAGGCTCGGGAAAGCGTGCTGCTATTAACGGTTATCAAGTTATAGGAAAGACCGGCACTGCCGAGATAGCTACTGCGCATGGCTATGATAAGTCACGACTCATTGTATGGTTTGGTGGCGTGGTACAAAAAGGGCACTATGCAAGAGTAATTACTATTTTTATCAAAGAACCAAAAGGTAAAAATGCATTTGGCTCAACAATTGCAGCACCATTGTTTCGCAATATTGCACACTATTTGATTGCCCATGATCGTGTAATTACTGGGTAATACGTATGTACGAAAATATTTTTACAAAAACTTTTGACCTGTAGTATTAGAAGATTTTGAAATGCATAAAAAACAACGATCTCTTGAATATCAGAACCAAGCAAGAAGAACAAGCTATACGTATGATGGTAGTAAAAATAAAAAAAGGGGAGAAAATTTCCATGACATATAAAAAGTTACTAGTACAGACAACCATACTAATAAGCTGCATAACACTTACACTGCACGCAGAGCTACCGCTTACCCATATCAAGGGCTTAGCGGTACCATTTCGCAAACAACAGCTAACCAATCCTGCTGCCAGCGAACCAGCCACGCCCGCACCAGCTGCTGCTGAAATAGTACCCGCTCAGCCTGACAGAGGACCTGCTACCGCTGCGGCAATTACCATGGTAGATCAACAACAAGCTACGCAAGAAAATTCTATTGATGACAATATTTTTTCACCAATCTATGGCGCGCTTGCATGGCACTCACCCTACCTGCTTAATCTATGGCAACTTGATAGCGAATCTGCTACGGCCAACCTGGTGCAACAACTCTTTAACCTGCAATTTGATGGAGTAACCTTTGATGTCTCAGGAATACCGGCAAACATGATATCCCACCTGTCTTGCGAAAATATCGGCTATATCATTGGCCTGCTCTACAATTACGAACAGGCCATAAACATCTATCAAAAGCAAGTAGCTGAAAATACTGCGCTACTGCAGGCAGAGATACACAGAACAGAAAAAGCACGGCAAAAAGACTTGTCTGGGCATGAGGCACAACAAGGCGAAACGTCTCCACGAGCAGAACAACAAAGAACGCCATCACCGGACAGAATAGAGCAAGATGCAAGCTCACCGCGCAGCAAAGCAGGCAAAAAGTTACCACGACCAATAAGTCCATTCCAAGAAAAACAGAGAGAATTTGCAAAGTACAAAAATGAAGAACCACTCAGAATAAAAAAAGAACTTGTTGATAAACTTATTGCTTACCTTGATACACTTAATCCTGTGCTGATCAAGAAAAATATTGTCACGTACTACAGTAGCCAAATCGCTCACCTAGAGGCAGATATAGCCCGCGAGCAAGATGCAGAAAAAGTTCAAATATTACAGCGCAAAAAAACTGATTTAGAAAGCAAACTAGCAACCGAACAATCTGCTGACACCATTATGCTGCGAGCATATAGCGAAGGTAAAAATGCCTTTGTTAAAGATATTGTTGGCTCCATGCTTGATACCCGCTATCTGCCGCACAACACAACACTATTATTGCTTGCCTGCATGTGGAAGAAAGCGAATAACTTTGAAGATATCATGCACTACATGTATGGCGTTTATAGTGCACTTGACAATAAAGCAGCACTTTTTACAAGCAGAATCAACACGACTCTGGGAATGACCCAAGTATCGACAGCAACCCATACGTTTGAATCGCAGCCTGTTGATATAGCATCATCGATAAGCTATCAAACATTTACCTCTATACTTATGCCTATCATTGATGTACCACCATACAGTGCAGCAGAATACCAAATTCTTATGCAGCGCAATCCAGCTGAGCTATTCACTAATCTTGCTGATTATGCATGTGCTTTTCTCTGCTTTAATATCTTTGGTGATGCAAATTTCACGCTACTTCCACCCGAAGTTAGCATGATCATGCAAACACAGTATGGCGAAACAACCTTTCCCGATTGTGGTGAGACCTCACTGCTCAAATTTTTTACAGCAGTTCTCTATAACCCAGTGGAGAAAAATTGGAACCATCAATTTCTCGATGCAATCAATGCAGACCAAAAGTTGAAAAAATTCTTTATAGATTTTTCACCAAGCTCGCTCAGTACACAAGATGCACATAATGCCTGGGCACAGGTTGTATCGGGCAAAGCAGACGTTGATTATACACGAGCAAACAGGTGCGAAATTAATGCAGGCGCCAACAATATGCTCAAGGTTATTGCAGCTCTTATTCCTGGCGCTACTACCTTTGACAATCTTGCACGCATACTCACGAGCAATGGTGTTCAGATTAATTTTACATCACCAGTAGCAATAGCATGGAATGAAAATATGCAAGTAGACAGAGCATATATAGAGAAATCAAAAAGCATCCCAATACAATTAATTAAAAATGAAATACCGTTGCAACTCAATTGGCAATTCTATCCAGGTCACTTTCACCTCTCTTTCCCACCAAAAACAATATTTAACGACCCGCGACCCCGCATGCTAAGCGAAACTCAATTCCATAGAGAACATCTTATGACAGACACAGTGTTAAAATCATTATTAAGTCAATACAAACAAGATCCTCTCTCTGGTGAATTTTCCCCTGCCAACTATTATCAACTCTTTTTATACAAGGTACAAAGCCCCCAAGAATTAGTAAAACTCATTGATTTCGTTGCACACCTACCAGAAGAAAACGTATCATATAAAATTCCACTCATACGCTCACTCTATAACACCTTATCGCATAAACAACTACCTGATCATGACCAAGAAATGTATCAACGAATGTTTTGGGACATTATTCAACAAACAAAAATTAATCCCGAAAATATATTACTTGAAAAAGATATAGCAAGCACAAAAGATATTCAAAAGACTTGTTATATCCAGATGCTTTTAACCCAACCAACAATTAATATCGAAAAAATTAAAAAATATTTACCAGAAATGCTAAATGATAGTAACAAACACTTGATCATTAAAGCGATACTGGAAAAAGATCCAATCATTCCTGCCGTAGGGCTGTTGTATGAGATAATTGGACCAATACTGCCAACCATACAAGAAGAAGCGTTTAAACATACAATTTTACGAACGATACTAGAAAAGGATCCAAGCATTCCTGCCGTAGGGCAGTTGTATGAGATAATTGGACCAATGGCACCAACCATAAAAGAGGTTTGGTGGAAAGATGATATTATAGAAAAAATGCTAGAAAAGAATCCAACCATACCTGCTGTACACAAAATGCAAAAATCTCTCCACCGTATGCTATATGATGCCGAACATTTCAGAATGGGAACAATTATGTGAAGCAAATAATTGAAGGTGAGAAAATAACACCATACAAGAGAGAGGGCTGGTTATATAACCAGCCCTCTCTCTTGATAATTGTAGTAAAAAAATATTCTTCTCTACTATGTCTAACTAATAATTCTAGAATGCCTGACTCATACTAAAGTGAATCTCCCCATACTTCTCATGCTTACGCTTGTTACGATCAAGCTTAAAGCCCCAATCAATAGAAACAGGAGCGGGCGAAGTAAGCCTAATGCCAAAGCCAACAGCATGACGATAGTTAAATTTATTATTACGCAGGCAGCCATCACAGGGAATAATATTGGTACAAGGGGTATCCCAACCAGCACCACCATCATAGAATACCAGTCCTCGCATACTCATATCAGCCTGCAGAGGGAATATAAGCTCAGCCGATACATAGCCTGCTTTTGTTGCACCAATAGAGGTGTTAAACAAATTTGGACTAATCTGACCAAAGGTAAATCCACGAACCGTTGATGGTCCACCAATATGGAATAATTCACCGTAGGGAATAGAATTGTTGTTGCGGCCATGAATGTATCCCGCATGTCCATGAAAGTGCAGGATAAGGTCATACGTGTTAATAAGCGGTGTATACCAATGCAGATCAGCCTCAAACTTATCAAAGCCGATTTTGCGCTCAGACGAGGGGAAGGCAAAACGTGCAGAAACAAGCCAATGGTACCCACTGTTTGGATATGCAGGATGGTTACGCAGATCTTTTTCGATATTAACACCAAAGTTATAGAAATGACCTTGTACAAAGGTCCAATTTAAATATTCTTGCACAAACGGACAGTTTGGATGGCTGCTGATCGGTTTTTGATTATATTTAACATGATTAAAACCACCATCAATACCCACACGAGCGAAATTAAGCTTTGCACTGACAAAACCAAGAGCTGTATCAAAGAGCAATAATTTTTGCAACGGACAGGCTGTGGCAAGGTACATATCCTCATAGGTAACCTGTGTGTAATTGGTTGTTACTGATGAAAATATAGGACGATTAAACAACCATGGATTACTAAACGAGGCAAGAAAATCTCTATCTTGCGTAGACATACGAGCATTAATATTATATTGCAAACCTGTTCCCATTAAATTTGTGTCATACGCACCAAGCCCAAACTTAAAGGTCGAGTGACCACTTCCCTGGCCTGGACCAAAGCTACCCTCAACAAAAAACTTGCCTGTTTTGCGCTCATGCACAATCAAGTCAACATCTGCCGTCGTGTCATCAAGGCGGTGAATCTTCCAACTTACTCCATCTGCTGGATCAAAGAAGCCCAGGCGCTCTACGTTTGCCTTTGTAGCATCCATCTTTCGCTGGGTCAGTACTTCGCCCTCGTTAAAGGTCAAATGCCGGCGAATAATATAATCACGAGTCTTATAGTTGCCACGTATTGCAATAGTATCAACGTATATTTTGCTTCCCAGGTGTGAGTGGAACGATATATCAACTTTCTTGGTTTCTTTATTAGGACGAATAGACGGCTGCACGTCAGCATACAGATAGCCACGCTCGCCAAAGAAGGTTTTTAAGCCCTCTATAATTTGCTTGATTACCTCTTGTGAATATATCAAACCTGGTTGCAGTGGTATTCGTTTGAGTATTTCATCTTCGGAAAATTCTTCATTCTCTGGTGCATGCACAGAATCAATACAATACCTATCACCCTCATCAATAACAAAGGTAATATCGATCGCATTAGTACACGGATCTATTTTTTTCTCAATATCTTGTACATGTGCAGATATAAAGCCTCTGCTGTGATAAAAGTTTTCAATAATGTAGCTATCATAGTCAAGCGCTTCTGCTCGATAGCTACCTGCTTTGTTAAAAAAGCCAAATATCCAGGCTTCACGGCTAAAGAGAATTTTTTTGAGCACAGTATTCGAAAATGTTTCATTGCCTCTAAAAAACACTTTACGAATATACGCTGTTTTGCCCTCAACTACAGTGCAGGTAACGATAACGCTGTTCTTTTTGCCCTCTGCAATAGTAAGAGATACCTGTGCATCGTGATAATCTTTTTCGCCATATAGTTTTTTGATCTTTTCTGCATATACCGAAAGCTCATGTATATCGAGCGTTTTAATTTTTGAGAGTAACAGCTTTTTTTCTATCTCTGACTGCGAAAGATGCTTGTTTCCCGTAAACATCCATTGCTCAACTTGCGGTTTTTCAGTCAAATTAACTATCAGATCAATTGTATCATCAGCGTCATCAACAACGTGCGTGCCAATGGTAATCGTTTTATAGTAACCAAGAGAGTATAACAATCGAATGGCAGCATTTGTTTTGGATGCATTAAACATCTCGCCTTCATGAAAGGGCAATTTGCTGATAATAATAGGATTGGTGGTGTAGGAGTTCCCCTTGATGATAATAGAGCGAATTTTTTTCTGATTTTGCATATGGGCAAAAGATTCATGCGGAACAAAATCTATAGATTCGGCATAATTTTTTGTATACTGACCACATGCCATGATGCTCATATACATATATAAAGATATATATACCTGTTTGTTTGACATTTCTGGTAAACTCTCCGTTCGTGATGAAGTACAAAAATTTTAGTCTTTGACGACTGTTATATTTTAGTAGAGGTTTGCATATATGCGAAATCAAGATTTCAGTAATATAGTTATTAAAAATACCATGACCAGCAAGAAAGAAAAGGTCATAATCGATTCCAGCCGCCCCACTGCCATATATGTATGTGGTATAACGCCCTATGATTACGCCCATATAGGCCATGGCAGATGCAATGTAACTTTTGATGTTTTAGTACGATATTTACGCGCCAATAATATAGTCGTAAAATATTGTCGCAATTTTACCGACATTGATGACAAAATCATTGCGCGAGCCGAAAAAGAATTCGGCAACGCCAATCGATACAAAGAAATTGCCGACAAATATATCGATGCATTTACCCAAGACATGAACAAACTTAACTGTGTCACTCCAGACTTTCAACCACGCGTAACAGAAGTCATCAACGAGATTATTGCTTTTGTTGAAGGATTGCTTGATAAAGGCGTTGCATACGTTGTTGACAACGATGTTTACTTCTCTATCGATCAGTGGCCAACATACGGTTCTCTCTCAAAGCGCAATATCGAAGAACTGCTTGTTGGCGCACGAGTAAGCGCCAACGAAAAAAAGATTAATCCGCTTGATTTTGCGCTCTGGAAAGGCAGCGTCAAGCAAACACGCCGCGAAACACAAACAGGAGATTTTGCACAAGATGATGATGAAGGCATGTTCTGGCAAAGTCCTTGGGGCATGGGACGTCCCGGCTGGCATATCGAATGCTCCGTCATGGCAACGCAATACCTAGGCATGGTTGATATTCATGGTGGTGGCATGGACCTTATATTCCCCCATCACGAGAACGAACTCGCGCAGTCAGAGGCATTGCTTGGGGGCGAGCCGGTACGCATATGGATGCACAACGCATTTGTACAAATTAATAACGAAAAGATGTCCAAGTCTCTGGGCAACTTTTTTACCCTGCGTGATATGTTCACCCAATACGATCCCATGGTTATTCGATACATTATGCTGATGCACCACTACCGCACGCCAATAGAATTTTCGGTCGAGATGTGCACCATGGCACAATCAACGTATAATCGCTTAGAGAAAATATTTGGTACTATCCAGTCAATAAAACCTGCTACTATACACATGAGCACTACGAGTACAGCTGGTGCTACTAATACCACTGATACCAATAATACTGCTGAAACCACCAGTACCGATAGCACGAGTAAAACTGTTGATGCTATGAGCGCAGCTCTTGCAGATGATATGAATACTGTTGCAGCATTGGGAATACTGTTCGACGCGATTCGTGATACAACTATATTTGAGCAAGAAAAAGAGCAGATCGCCTGGTTCTTGCGCGAAGTGTTTGGACTGCTGCTGGTAGCAGAAGAAAAAGAATCCGTTGAGCTCTCGCACGAGATGCAAGAGCTTGTTGCAGCGCGCGAAGAAGCACGTGCAGCAAAAGACTATAAAAAAGCTGATGAGATCAGAGCAAAATTACAATTACTTGGATACGAAGTACAAGATAAAAAAGCAAAATAATTGTATAATTAAGAGAACGCAAAAGGGCTGTAAAATAAATCACAAAACTATCTAGTGTAAAATATTTGAACATTAAGCAGCCCCTGTAATAAATCGCAGGGGCTGCTTTTGAAATTAAACAAACCCAAAGAAAAGAAAATAAGCAAAAAAAAATAAGAAAGCTTTTCTACTCATGAATACCATTATCGAAGAAGAAATATTAGATATTGTTGATGAAAACAACAACATACTATTTCAGCAAAAACGTACAGAATATTATAAAAATTTACAGAACAAAGCGGGCTATTTACGTGCCGCAACAGCTTTTGTACGTAATAGCAAGGGGCAATTATGGATACCACGACGTACTAAAAACAAAACTACATTCCCTCTTGGCCTTGATGCAAGTGTCAGTGGCCATGTCTCTGCAGGCGAGAGTTACTATGATGCTTTTGTACGTGAAACAGCCGAAGAAATCAATATTACTATACCTACTACACCATATCGTGATTTCGGTATCTTTGGACCACAAGAAGGGCTCTTTGCATTCTCAGCTGCATATATCATTGATTGCGAACATGTAGATAATTATAACCAAGAAGATTTTTGTGAATGTTTCTGGCTCTACCCACAAGAAATTTTGGAACGAATAAAAAATGGGGACCAGATGAAAACTGATCCCCACAGAATTTTGGAACTATTACAAGACGTTTTGTAATAATAGTTATTTTTTCTTATTCATAGCAGCAATAACTCTGTCAACATCTGTAGAAACCTGCTCTATATTGCTAAACACTATTCCATTGATGTTTTTAGCACATGCTGTTTCTACTGGCGCTGTATGATCATCGATAAAAATTATATTCCGACTCGTATATTTTTCTTGTACAAATGCTTTGAGTCGATCAAAATAAACCGGTGATGATTTCTTTGCATATCCTGATATTTTGCCTGAGGTAAATGCATATTCGAAAAGCTCTTTGAGTATAGGATATTTCGCCTCAAGCTCTTGATAGGTTTCCTCGCCTATGTTTGACGCAATAATAAGATGATATCCCTGCGACTTAAGCTTACGTATAAACGCTAGAACCTCTTGATTAATATCTTGTTGATTACAAATTTCTATAAAATATTTTTTATATTTTTGCAGTTCTGGGAATGTTGGCATAAGCAACTTCATTCTCTGCTCTGTCGAGAGCGCAAGCTTTTTTGTTGCCTTATACTGTTTGCGAAAAGCGGGGGTAAGCATGAGCTTGATCAGAGAAAGTTTTTTTGGCGTTTTCCACAAGGTTTTCATAACACCTTTTTTTGAAACATTAAACAAAACACCGTGCAGATCAAATGCAACGACAGTATTTTTTTTGACCGCAACAGTAGAGACGCCATTAATAATAACAGCACCAAAACTCAATTGCGCAAAACTCAAACAAAATAGTATGGACAAAAAGCTTCTGTGAATAATCATCTGGCATACCTCCTATAATTACTTATTATTTCAGCGCTAAGGATCTTCATACTATCCTCGTAACACCATTGTATTATAATTTTATATTATACATAGAGTGTAAAATTGTCAAATGCTATACTATTCACACTGAATTATTAACGATACAATTACCACTCTTAGGCAAAAACGTATAGGTACAAATTTTTGCCTAACCAATTTTTTATGTATTAGGCAATGGTGCAGGCAAAACAACAGGATCATCTTCTCTATCATCTGAAGATTCAGTTGATGAGCTTTCAGAATTCTCTGCTGTCATCCTACTTGATAGCGGGGTTTGGCATGCTTTAATGCATAATCTAGACACAGGCACAGGCATAATAAGTTGTGACATATGTTTAAAAGATTTTATTATTGCCTGTCTCAATGAATCGTACCCATAAATCACTACTGTTTCATCTATCAATCGTGCTATTATTTGTCTACCATCACGATTAAAATCAAGAGCAATTATAGGACTTGCAACAGCTATGGAAGTACCTATACGCCTGCCAGAAAAAACATCCCATAGTTGCATATGCTTTTCACCATATGAAGACACAATAGTCCTTCCGTTCGGACTAAACGCTATATGCTGAAAGCTACTTCTCGTATTGCATTCATACCGTAACAAAGAGGTATGCACATCCCACAATCGGAAAAAGCCATCCTCACAAACAGCTGCAATAACGCTCCCATCAGGACTATACAAAACAGAAGAAATTTTATGACTATTAATATTCTCTAAAACAGAAGTAATCAACCCTGTTTTTATATCTATAATACATAGGTCATTACCAAGCAATCCAGACGAGCAAACACTGTTCCCGTCAGGACTCAAACAAAAAGCAAATCGTGCCGCAACGCCCTTATGAACATGCAATAATCTTCCCGTTTTTACATTCCAAAAACATAAACGTCCATCTTTTGATCCTGATAGTATAGTCTCACCATCGCAACTCCATTGCAGTGAAAAAATAGGATATCTAAGACCTGTCATTATTTGTCGCAATTCACCTGTCAAAACATCTCTTACCAGTATCTGTTTATCATGTGATACTGATGCTATAAGTCTGCTATCATGATTAAATGAAACAACATCCATACAACAAGAATATCCACGCACAACTTGTACAATAACACCCGAATAAGCATCTATAATATATATAGAGCCATCGGACACTTGTAATGCAATATAGTTGCCATGAGGGCTATATACAACCGTCTGCACAATACTACCATTATTATCAAGATGTATATGCTGCGCATGTAGACATCGCATTCGGATCTCATCTATAGCCCATAGCTGTAATATACCATTGGTTGATGCACAAGCTGCTCTTGTTTTGTCAGTATTAATAGCCACAAGTTGACAATGCGGAACTTTTATTGACTGGGAGCATGCCATACCATAGAGCATTGGATGTTGCTGCACATATGCACCGAGAATAAGGTTCTCAACACATTTTCGACTTTCTACAAAAGTAAGCATTCTATCAATCTCTGGGTATCGAAGACAATGTGGATATATCATGGAACCAAAAAGCTGCCATAAGCATTCATTACCTATGCGAAAAGGCTGCTCATGCCCAACAACCGCCTGTTTGGCTAAACCAAACACATGCGCAAGCTGCTTATTATACATAACATCTCCAACAGTACAACGTGGCAACGCAATAGGCTGCTTAATTGTCACTATAGCATCAAACGTTATTGGTATATCAAAAAAATTAATGGCATGCAATGCATCAATAAATGATATTGTCGTAAAATTGTGCGCATATCTTTTGATAGCATCTATAACAATATTTTGTGGCGGCATAGCATTATGCTCTTGCTTGTATAGCTCAATAAAAGAAAGCAATTCAACAATAAAATAGACTTGCTCATCAGGTAAATCTATGGGCAAAATTGCATCTCTTCGCTCAGAACTCTCAATCATAGTTTGTAACAATCGTGAATATTGCCATGCACCACGCATAAGCATATATACTGGATTACTCTTACCCTGGCTTGACACAATACTCAATAGAACATTTGGTGAAGCTTCTTTACTTACAGCAACAGGAGCAATGCTCTGTTGTTGTTGTTGCTCCATAGCACAAGAGCTGCCAATATATAGCACGCCTATATACAACAATATACGTATCTTCATAACACTTTTTCTCCACATTACCAAAAAAACAAGCTACATATGGTCATACTAATCATTAATAACCAACTTCTATAAAAATACCTATACACGTATAAAACAAGGGCAGAATAATAACTGCCCTAAAACCAGTGATACATGGGCAACAAAAAACATATATCGGATTGAATTAACATTACAAACATATGTATAATTGTATCGATCTTCAGAAATACAAAAAATATTATACTTTTGGACTAGCACTCATAATAGAACCGTCACGCGCATCTATTGTAGCAATGCTTGAATCTGTCTCTACTACAAAACTTTGCCCATCAGGCCTGCAACTAAACCTACAGCTATTTGGAAAACTTTTTACCATAGAGCCATCAGCAGTATTGACTAAAAGAGTGACGCTGGTTCCTTCTCTGCCGGTGCTACGCATTACAACTCTTGATCCGTTCAAACTAAATTCAGGACCAAAGGCGCCTGCTATTGTCCCAATAATAGAACCGTCACGGACATTCATCAGATCAAGTTCTCTAGCTTTTTCTACCGCAATTATCTGCCCATTCGGACTAAGCTTAGAATTGTAAGAAGTTGTAATAGTTCTCATAATTGAACCATCATGTGCATTAATTAAAGTACATCCATTTGAAGCATCTACTGCAATTATTTGTCTGTCAGAACTATAGGCAAAACGCCATACCATTGCAAGAGTTCTTATAATCACGCCAGTATGTATATTTTTTAGAACAACATCTTTACCCACACTTTCTGCTATTACTTGTTCAGCAATAATGGTAGATGGTGTTGTTGTAAGTGTTTTCTGAATTCTCTCTGACTGTTTTTGTTGATCCGCAATAATTGCTGCAGCCCTTGCCGATGATGCTTGTGGTGCTGATGAAGATATAACAGGCAAAACTTCTCTCTGTGCTGCTTGTGCTGCAAGAGACGCAGCCGTTATGGGAAGCTTGCTCAGTAATTCTTGCCAATCACGCTGCTCCATAGCGTAAGAGCTGCCCATGCTCACTATTATAGAGCAAAATACTATAGATACTTTCACCATTACCCCATTCTATATAAAAATTATATTATTAAGTACGCCCTAATTATACCAAATATTAAAACCTGCAAGAAGGCATTGTTGTGAAAAACAACAGAACATAGGCCAAAGCACCTACTGAAGAAAAAGAAGAGGGCAGCAGAAAATCCTGCCAACAGCAATATGATAATGAAAAGTTGTTTGATTGCTAATCGATTTCTTTTAACTTTGAAAAATTCGCTACTTCTAAAATTACTTCCCAGAATCATTTTTAGAACTGTATAAAAAAATAAAAAACTACGTACATCTTGCTATAACCAAAGACAGTAAAAAGAGCCAGAACTTTAAAAATAAGTTCTGGCTTTTTTACTGTCTTTGGTTATAAAAAACTTTATCCCAAATATTCTGCTATTCTTTCCTTCATACCATCTTTACCCAATGGGCCGACTTCTTTGCCCTTAAGCTCTCCGTCTTTGATAAAAATAAAGGTTGGAATAGAGGTGACACCGTATTGAATGGCAAGGTCACGAGCTTCATCAACATTGATGCTTGCAAAGACATATTCGGGCATTTCCTTTGAAAGACTTTCAAAGATAGGCTTTACCTGCTGGCAAGGGCCACACCATACGGCATAAATATCAATAATGACCGGCTTTGTTGATTTGAGAACTTCTTTTTCGAAATTATCTTTGGTAACTGCTATAACCATGATTGTATCATTTCCCTTCATACTATCTTAAATGTATATGGTAACAAACTGTTTTTTTTAAAACACATATATAGTGTGATATATTTTTGCCGTAATTATCAAGAAGCAGCAAATTTTGTAATAATTTTATCAAACGCTCCTGGCAACTTCTCTGCTGATGTAAAATGTATCCCGCATATTCCATGCTTCTCTGCTATACGAATGTTTTTTCTTTTATTATCAATAAAAACAATATGTTCTCCATCAACAATATTTTTATGAATATATTTTCGTAATGCTACAAAATACGAGTGGTATGGCTTCTTTTTATATCCAGCAATTTTACCCGAAGTAAAAGCATAATCAAAAAGCGCTATAACATCAGGAAATCTTTTGGCTAAATCTTTGTAGGTATTTTCACCAATATTTGATGCAACAATAAGACGATATCCTGCAATTTTAAGCTGCTTGATATAGGCAAGCGTTTTTTGATCAACACGTTGCTGATTACACAACTCAATAAAATTACTGCGATATTTTTTTAGGAACGGAAATTGAGTAACAAGCAACCCAAAACGTCGCTCGGTAGAAAGCGCTTGTTTTTTTGTTGCAAAATACGTCTTCCAAAAGGAGGGAGAAAAAAGATGCAGTATAAGCGTGCTCTTGTATGGCAGTTTCCACAATGTTCTCAAAACACCAAAAGCCGAGAACGAAAAAAGCACATCATGCAGGTCAAAAGCGACAACAATAGAGCTGTTTATATTTTTCTGTGTATTCAAGAGCTTCTGCTCCATTAAACGTAAAAAAGAAAAACCTATAATTTTTAGATATTTTTTATATCAGCCATTTTTTCAAACAGCATGTCAATATCAATCTGTGCGTATGACTCAACAATATAGTCGGCGCAGACAACTTGCTCTGGTTTGCATGCCGTATTAATGCCTATGCAAAACATTCCAGCAGACTTTACCGCAGCGATACCATGAGCAGAGTCTTCGATTCCAATACATAATAATGGATCCATATCTATCTTCTTGGCAGCATACAAGTATACATCAGGTGATGGTTTGCCAATGTTACCAACAGAGTCTATACCGTAAATATGTTCACCAAAAAAATGACGAATATTAAGAGCATTCTGCGTTAGATGAATCGTAAGATCATGGGCATTTGTCGCAATGGCTGTTTTGATGCCGCGAGCACGCAACTCTGCATGGAACTCAACAAATCCGGTAATAAATTTGATACCTTCTTCGTAGAGACCATGTGCAATTGCTTCTTTTTCGTCTTGAATAACACTGACTGGCTCAGTCATGCCGGTTAAATTTTTTATATATGTACAACTCTTGGTAATATCAAGACCCTGAATATTGTGTCTAATTAATGAAAGAATCTCTGGCGTACAGGGAACCTTTTTTTGCTCAAGGAGATTGCAGGTAGCACGTTCCCATACTTTTTCTGTATCTACGATTGTACCATCCATATCAAAAATAACTGCTTTGTAGATCATATGATTATGCTTTCTTTGATTAAAACACTGGGAACAATTACACTGTTTTTTAGTATACGGGCAAAATGGTTTATTTTAAAAGTTTTCACAGTACGTTGACACGTTTTTACTTTTATTTTTTGAACCATAATCAATAGTATGATTGTTTATTTTTATTAGGTTGCTTTGATGAAAATATCGTTTTTTTTAATTCTTCGCGTGTTTCTCTATAGTATAATTGCTCTGTGTGCAGTATGGGGTGCGGGCCATTTTTATTCGGAAATCCCTTATTACATAAAAACAATACGATATCTACGAAACAGTAATTCAGAACAAGTCTCAGACAAGAATAAACAACAAGTACTTAATCACGTCGGCATTATTATGGATGGCAATCGTCGATGGGCAAAGCAACAAGGGCTCAAACCACAATGCGGACACAAGAAAGGTTGCGACCCTCTTCGCTATAGTATTGAACTATGCCTTGAGCGCTCGATTCCCTACTTAACCGTCTATGCATTTTCCCTCGAAAATTTTAAACGCTCCAAAGAAGAACTTGATTATCTGTTTGGCGTTATAGCAAAAGAACTTGTATCAACTGACTTGCTGAAGCTCTATGATCGTGGCGTACGCGTACGCGTCTATGGAGATCGTGCACAATTCCCTGATCAACTAATATCTCTAATAGCTGAAGTTGAAGAAAAAACAAAAAACAATACTACTATGCAACTTGGTATACTTGTTTGCTATGGCGGACAGCAAGAAATCGTCGCAGCAACCAAAAAAATTGCAGCAGACGTTGCAGCTGGTAAAGTAGCTATTGAAAGTATTGATGAAAAATTATTCGAAACGTATTTATGGACCGCTGGTCTGCCAACTCCTGACTTGATTATTCGTACCGGTGGCGCAAAACGCCTGAGCAACTTCTTGACCTACAAGAGCGCATATAGCGAAATTCTTTTTGTTGATGACTTCTGGCCATCAATGAGCAAGGAGCGCCTAGGCAAAATACTTGATGAATTCAACAAGGTTGAGCGTCGCTACGGAGCATAAATGAACAATATACTAACAATAGTTGCAAAAATTTCCTTGGCGCTTATCGCCATACTATTTCTTTTTGATGTTATACAAATTCCAGAGCATAAGCGCTGGATAAGTATTGCATTAAATTATGGTGGCCTTTCATTATTCATACTGCTTATAATGGGTTTTTGCCTAAAATCGACTTTGTTAATTGCTGGTCTTTCTATAGCAGGGTTCATAGAACTATACGCGATAGATGCCAATCCAAGGCATCTTTATTGGTTAAAGATTGCCGGCATACTACTAATACTGCCCTTTATCCTGCAACGCTATATCTCTTATCTAACAATGAGAACAGACAAAAAAATGCATAGCTACCAGAAAAAACGTATGTGCAACAATCCAAGTAGCATTCTAGTTAAAAAACCGCTTACTCAAAGCATGCCGATAAAAGACGCTTTGATGAGCAGCAGCGCATTGTACAAAATTGTACCAGAGAGTCATATAAATCTTGCAAACACATACGATGCTATCATCCCAATGGACATTGATACAAAAAGCAGATTTATTCATACAGCAGGCGCAGGCCAGGTGACTGCAGTTTTACATAAATTCTTTAGAGGGCAAAACAATATTGTGCTTGTTGAGCTTGATGAAGAAGTTTTGCAAAAAGAAGGCATTATTGTACGCCATGAACAAAATAAAACGAATGGCGAATTTTTTCCCCACCTCTATGTAAAAAATCTACACATACCTGCTCGAGCCATTTGTCGTATTATTCCCGTATCAGAGGTCAATGACGAGTGGCTTATTACTGATATATTTGAGAAAGCAGCTCAATAAAACACTGCACGCACATCTTTAAACAAACCAGCGACTACAAAAGCTTTAGGCGAATTTTGCAAACCTAAAATAAGCTTGCTATATATTCAACAAACCACACGCAATCGACAACACCCAAGACTCATCTACAAAAGTATTGCGCTCCCAGTACAATTATTTTCTCCCTTCCAGCATAGATCTCTTAATATAGCCAGCTTATTTTAGCTTTACACAGAAATATTATGCGAAAACTCTGCTCAAAATTTGACCGGGGCAAAGAAAGTTTATACTTGTTTTTTGATTCTTTTTTCAACTATTTATGCAAAAATAAAAAATATTTTTAATAGCTACATTGCCGCCTCCCAACACTATGTTTGAAGCGTAAAAAATCAATAGATATCGCATATTTTAAATTCTTTTTGTGCAAACTCTTTACATTTGCAATTTGAATATAGTATCATAAAATATAGTTACATATAGTACAGTTATAAAAAAAGGAGTATCTATCATGAAAAAGACCAAATTTGTAACCCTCAGAGAAAGCAGCCTGACCAAAGAAGTATCAAAAACTCCATCGCACAAAGAACACGAAAAAGCATGGAATAGCAACAAAACAGGCAATGATATATTAGAGAGCATCAAACACCACCAGCATGATGACAAAGATAAATCAACCTGTGGATGTGCTACCTGCAAAACCATGACGCCTTGTGGATTTGATAAAAAAAAGAAAAACAAATAAAAGCTGTAAAATCTTTACTCGGTAGCAACTCAAAAACAGCTACAGAGTTTAAAAATTACTTTTACTAGTATTTTAAAAAAATTGGAGAGAGATTATGTGTTGGTCAAATAAAGATTGCGATAAAAACAAAAAGAACACAGAAAACAGAGAACAAGCAGAGACTAAAAATAAAAAACATGAAGATGTTCGTAGCGGCTGCGGCTGCCCTTCATGCGGGGAGGGACCAGGATGCCCAAAAAAAGGTCCTGATATAAAGAAATAGTATGCGCGCATACTAAAACAAGTAAGCAGCGATAATTGTTACTTTAAAAAATCGCAAAATAAAAACAAGGCAGTATAATCGAGAAAAAATCGATATACTGCCTTGTTTTTGTACAAATATTGTTTTTTGCTTGCAGCTAGTATTAAGAATGGTATGCTTGTTTTTTCTACGTACGACTCTACTTTTTTTCCCCAAAAGGAGACACTTGTAATGAACATGCGTTTTGCAAGCAAGCCATTTGTAATGGTGTTATTACTGCTTTCCTTCTCCTGCTCCTCATGCAATGCTTCCAAAAAAACATTATGCCTCACTGCCTCTATCATTGGATTGTACGATATACTCTTTGCATATACCGCTCACCATATAGTAAAAAAACCGCTCACCTATGTTTTTAATGAACCGGTTGCACGAAACATTGCGCTTGCGACAAGCATTCCCCTTTCTATCACTGCAGCAGCTCTTACCAACACCTATCTATCAGAGAGACTCTACATTGTTTTGAGCCATGAGAGAGTTTCTCCCTCGTACTTCAAACAACTACTGGTAACTATCAAGCAATATCTCTATTACTCAACGCTTTCTACCCTTATGCTCAATGAATTAAGTCACCTGCAGATACCTACGCCCCCGCAAGAGCTAAAAAATAACACCCCAAAAACAACACTACGCTATGAAACAATCAAAGCCATTCTTACCAATTCGGCAACGCATCAAACAGCTCTACCAAAAGAACTTTTCGACGAATGTAAACAGCTACAAGATGTACTGGATATTCTGATAGCTGATAAAGCCGTCTCCTACGACACGCTCTCTCAATGTTCTGTCAACCAAGACATACGTATTGACATGACGACATTAATTGATTTTGTTCGCACGTATAAAGATCTTGACACCACACAGACAAATACCATACAGTCTGTTTTTGAGGAAATGTTTAAAACATGGAATACTTTTTCTGATGCTTTGTATAAAGATATACAAACATTACATATTCGATTTAATGCGCTGCTATCATTTGAGGCATATATCGAAATGTTGTTTAAAACAAGTTTAACAATAAAATAGAGATCAATTGAATGTATGAAGCATTAAAGGAGCCAAAGACAATGGTAGAGCATATGCCCAAAGGAGAATCCAACATCGCCTGGTTCCGTCTTGCTGAATTTGTTAAAAGAAAAGAAAAAGAGCGAGCTCTCTGCTTATACAAACTCCTTGCTCACTCTATTGCAGATCGTGCCGTATCAATACAGCTACAAGGTGATTTGTACCGTGCATTTGACGATACACGTGCTATTGACTCGTATACCCAAGCGGTAACACTCTATCAAAAAAGTGGAAGAGAAGCTCAATCAACAAATCTATGCGAACATGTTATTCGCTATCTTATACATCTCAAAAAATATGAGTGCATACATCTTTTTATCACCCAGGTAACAGGAGCAGAAAAAGATATTGTATTGTTAACAATGAGCAGTCTGATTAGCATTATCTTATATGCCCCTCAGGACAAAAAATTAACGCAGACAAAAAAATGTATCGAAACTTGTATTGATATCATTGCGGCAAACCATATGATCAGCAATGAGTCTTTTTGGGCGCGACTGCGTATTTTGGACGAGCAGATATACCAAAATTTACAACAAAAGATATTAGATATTGTTTGATTATATAGCTAGATTCTTTTAGATACGGCAAAAACGTATGTATTAAAATAGCCTGTCCTGACGCACAACTATTGATCAAAAATCTGCACAACTTAGTAAATCATGCTGTAATCGTTTTTTCTTCTTACTTTTTAACCTTGTTGCAACCACTTTTTGACAGCGTTATAAGAAGATCGCGAATACAGTCAAATGTATAGGTTTTTGCAGCAGGTTTTGCAAAAATTAAAAAGTCATACGCCTGTTCAAATAATTTTTCTTGATAAAAAATACTTTTGATACGACGACGAAGTAAATTGCGCTGTGGAGCTGTGCCATATTTTCTTGGTATAACAATAAGAATATGAGCATGACAACCCACGCGCGGGGCTATTTTGATATCCAACCCCGCACTTTTGTGCACTAATCGCGCAGCAGAAAATAATGTTATTATTTCTGAGCGTAAAAATTTTGTTATTAAGCGAGCTATGCGGGGCATTGGAAGGCGGACAAATTATGCGTGAACTGCAAGACGTGTTCTTTTTTTCGAACGACGACGATTGATAATCTTGCGACCATCGTGTGTTGCCATTCTCATTAAGAATCCATGCTTACGATTACGCTTCTTTTTCTTACATATATACGTAATTGACATGACGTTAAAACCTTTCAAATTTTTTTTACTGTATGTGCCTACTTTTTATTATATGAAAAATAAAGCTTTTTTACAAATTTAACTCAGACGAACTCCGGCTGGCACATCAGCCGCAGGCACCATAAGAACTGCTTTATTTTCTTCATTTTTTGCAACCATAATCATACCCTCTGATACCACTCCCATAAGCTCTCGCGGAGGGAGATTATAGGCAAATAACACTTTTTTGCCCTGCAACTCTTCGGGAGTAAAAAACTTTTTAATACCAGAACATATTGTTTTACTTCCCAATGCACCAAAGGAAACGGTTAATTTGTATAAACGATCAGACTTTTCGATCTCCTCTACGCGTTCAATTAACCCCACGCGTAATTCGACAGCACTCAACTGCTCTATTGTTGCCATGTTACTTTGTTGTACTACTTCCATTGACTACCTATACTTTCATTTTTTTATTACTTTTACTTTTGTATATCATATTTTTTAAAGAGTGGCTCACACGCACGAACAACAAATGTATCATTCCATGGCTCTCTACAGATTGTTATATAATCTTTGTTACATGCAGGAGCATATTCTTTGCCTATAGTTGCAAGTATATGTGCAGAACTTTGTGGGATAATTGGCTCACAGACAATCGCTATCGTATGCAGTGCATGAACGAGCGCTGACATAATCTGAGAGAATTTAACCATATCAGTTTTGACAATTTTCCATGGCTGTTGTGCATGTATATACGAGTTAACCTGTTGCACAAATTTCCATATGCGTGCATATGCGCGGGCATAATACAACTCGTCCATAAGTGCTGATGCTTCAGAGAGCATATCGTGACATTCTTTTTGCAGTGCTAATTCACTCTCTTCAAATGCTTGTGGTGTTTGCACTACTCCATCGGGGATATACTTGAGCACGAGTGCGCTGAGGCGAGAGACAAGATTGCCAAGATCATTTGCAAGGTCTGTTGTTGCACGATTTTCCATATCTTCAATGCTAAAAGGCGAATCTTGGGTGATTGCCATATAACGCACTAAGTAATACCGCACCACGTCTGAGCCGTACTGCGCATATAAATCAGTTGGATCAATAACATTACCAAGAGACTTCGATATTTTTTCACCACCAAGGGTTAACCATCCATGCACCATCAGTTGTTTTGGCAATGCAAAGTCAGAGGCCATAAGAAAGGCAAGCCAGTAGACTGCATGAAAGCGTACAATATCTTTGCCCATCACCTGCACATCAGCAGGCCAATAATAGGCAAATTCTTTTTCTCGTGCACTATCCCCATATCCAATAGCTGAGATATAGTTGAGCAGTGCATCAGCCCATACGTAGGTAACATGCTTTGTGTCAGTGGGGAATGGTATCCCCCAGCTCAATGTTGAGCGCGAAATACTTAAGTCTCTCAAGCCACTCTCTACAAAAGAGACAACCTCTTTGAGACGTTCTTTGGGCACAATAAAATCATCATGTGTTTTATAAAACTCAAGCAATCTATCTTGATAGGCAGAGAGGCGAAAGAAATACCCTTCTTCCTCGAGCTTGCGCGTCTGACGACCGCAAAATGCACAAATAGGCTCTTTTTTATTGGGATCAATAATAAGATCTTTTTCGGTAATAAAGGCTTCTTCGCCAACACAGTACCAGCCAACATACGATGACTTATATACATCACCTCTGTCCACAAGCTGCTGCAGCCACGTTTGCACCGCCTTAACATGATAATCATCTGTCGTGCGAATAAAGGTATCATAGGCACAATCAAACTCTTGCCATACTTTGGTAAACTCTGGCGCAAGCGCATCAACATGCTCTTTTGGCAAACGCCCTGCCTTTGTAGCAGCGTCAGCAACTTTTTGGCCATGCTCATCAAGCCCGGTCAAAAATAATGTCTGAGCACCCCGCAATTTGTTCCAGCGAGCGCCCACATCAGCGAGCACGGTTGAGTACAGTGACCCTATGTGCGGCTTTGCATTTACATAGTAAATTGGTGTCGTGATATAAAATTTTTTTGAGCAATAGTGACTAGAATCAGACGGGCCCATTTTTGGTTCCTCTAACGTACATTTAAAAAAATAAACATATAAAAAAAGATACAACTCTATTTTAGCATACACGCGCAAAGTGATCTACTTGTATACAATATTTTATTATTAGTAGCATGCAAAAAATCTGTTTAACTAGTAAGATACATGCTCCAACAGCTTAAAAAAGCACTTTTCATATATAGCCAGTTTCTTTTGAATACAGAAAAACATTGACATTATTTAGAAATATGTCAAACTGAACTTATATATTTTTTAAACAAAACAATAATATAAGGGAAAAAATGAAAATTAAATTAAATATCTTTATGCTGTGTAGTTTGTTGTTAACAGTACACCCTACAAGACCTGTTGGTATAACCGCACTATCAGTTGCAGCTAGTTATATTACCTATATACGCAGCAATAATAAAAATTCTGCATACATTGCAGCTGCAACCAGCTTATGCGCAATTGGAGCAGCAGTTTTGTACAAAGTTTTATTAAATAAAAAACATGCCAGACAACAAGCTCGACTAGAAGCACAAAGACAAGCTGGATTGCAACGAGCAGCAGATGAAGCAGCAGAACTTGAAGCCTTCAGACAAGAATTAGCTCAAGATGCAATACGACGACAAGAAATAGCCAGACAGGCTGAATTGCGACGACAAGAATTAATTCAAGATGCAGCACGACGACAAGAGGTAGCTCGATTAGAATGGCAACGACAAGAGGCAATTCGAATAGCAGAACAAAGACGAGCACAATCACGAGAAGTAGAAAATATATTGATAAGTATACAACACCTTCTTGATCCAAAATTTATTGGCACAGATGAATATGAAAGAGCACAAATCATTCAAGAGCAGGTAACAAATGCATTAGAAGCACTTAATTCTACCGCCTATGGTAGTGAAAATCGCTATCATGAAGCATTTACAATAGCACAATATATGGCAGAACAATTACAACAGCAAACTGTTGTAGCAACGCCACACGAAATCGTGCAGGCCTATCAAACTCTTAGATCTGCCGATCATGACACAGATAAAGCTATAAAACAAAACTATCGCAAATTAGTCCTCAACTGCCATCCCGATAAACATCCAGAAGACCAAGAAGCAGCACAAAAATTTAGAGCACTAAAAGAAGCATTTGAAGTTTTAGCAAAACATCGCCCATTATTAAAACAATAAATTTATAGCTTAAAAAAAATATGTTTTGCTATATAGTAAGTACAGCAGCAGGCTAATAGGGAAAAATCCCATTAGCCTGCTGCTGTACTTATTGCTGCTAAAAACTAGTTCTTACCTAATTAAAAGCGTACTTGCATGCCCAAGAAGCAATCAACATCACGCATTGCATTGCGTCCTGCAAAGGTATATGCGCCGCCAACAAATAATTCACAACACTTGGTGCTCATAAAGAATTCTGCACGTGCCTTATGTGAATATACTTTGGTCAGTCTGCTTGCAACATGTGTATCAATGTTTTGATTTTCGCGACCTATAAAGTCTGTCGTTGCCGTTATGCATGGACAGATCTTATCGTGGCCTTTTCCATAGAACTGATAACTGACATCAAATCCACAATGCTGTGATGCAAAGAACGATATGTTTGCATCAGCAGTAAAGTAATGCCACTTGATATCAGCATTAATACATGGTCCAATGTTTTTGACCGTTGCACCAACAAAAGGAGCTGCAATGTTTTCGGTCTTTTTTGCTACATAGTTATAGCTGCCATCAAGACGAATCTTAACCGTCTTGCATGCATCCCATCCAAGCATTGTACCAACGCGAGCTTCGAGGTGACCATTGTTGCCCGTTGATTGTTTTAATACATTAAGACAGTTGCATACTTTCTTTGCTGTTGGTACGCGAAGACCTGCTTGTACTTCGGCAAAGAAATTCTCGCAACAGCCAAAGTTACGTCCCAAGAACAGATCAAGATCAAGATCACCAATACCTTGGGTATGACCATTCCAGAAGTTTAGGCCTTTTTCGTCAAGAAACTCTTTGACTGAATCAACGGTTAATGCATCAACAGCTGCTTGAATTTGACTTAATGCAGTTACTGCACCACCAGTAATTTGGCCAGAAACAGTATCCAGGGTTGGAACAACATATAGCTGCGATTGAGCTGTCGGATTAACCGCAAGCCCCCCGCCATATACTACCGGTTGAAATCTGCCTCGTAGACCATTGCCTACACCAGAACCATCTGCAGCAACTAAAGCTGTAGCTGTAGAAGCAAGATCAGCCCATTGTGACGCTACCGGAATTACTCCACTTGTGCTACCAATTGCTGCTAATGATGGACTGTTTAACGCTAGTGGTGCTGATGCGTTAATGTTAGCTATTTGTATATCATTGCTTAAAGGGGTTAGGTCCCACTTTACTATCATATTTGCAGGCGTTAAACCAATTGCAGGCGTTTGTGCTAATGCGTTCAAGAAGTCTAGACGAACAGCATATGCTTGTGTAATATCAGGAGAAACACCATCAGGATGAGGCTCTTGACGAATGGTAAATAAATCATCTACCGTTTCACCAATTAAATCATTGCCACCAGCAATTTGGTGAACATCTATATCACGGATAGGAAGTCGTGCACGTACACCGGTATGCCACTTATCACACATGGTGTGACCAAGACATGCGCCAAGCACTGCGCCACGCTCATCATACTCATAGCGAGTTGATATGGTTGATACGGCTACAAATGGATTGGTTGGTAAATCTTGGCCAACCGTTGCACCAGGGAAAGCTTCTGCAACTTTAAAGTCTGCCTTGCCAAATAATAGTGTTGAGAATGGTACTTTGTGTGTCCATCCACAATCGCCAAATGCTTGCTCGGCATTGCGCGTATATCCTGCGCCGCTCAGCTCAAAGTGCATAGTGCGTATTTCTTCGGTATCACACTTTGGCTTGCCATGACATGACATCTGTTTGTAATGGCAGCAATACATTAATGGATAATGTGCTGTTGCCGTCATAGGGATAGGTAGTGGTGAGCGGATTTCGCGTGCAACCAATCCTACTGAGCACAACAAGCTAAGCGCGAGAGCTTGCTTGATGAACGTTTTTTTCATAATTCTTTCCTTTTCAAATTTTCTGCTTTTTCTCTTTTTTCTTTTTTTTACCACGACATCTTAATTGTGCGCCTCTGGCCTCTACTGTAGTAGAGGCCAGAGGGATAAAAAAGAGTTTTATATCTGTGATGCTGAGAACGCTGCGGTTCTGTGTGTAGCATCAAGCATTACACCAACGACGCCAAGTTCAAGAGATCCTGATGGATCAGCATTGCGTCCCGTTGTTCCGGTAATAACAGCACGTGGATCACGCACAATTGTTGTACCATCAACGTAGCCGGCAGTTACATAGCTTGCATAATTACGTGCAAATGTTGCAAATTTTACATCTTGGAGTGCGTAATTATTAACCGTCATACCAGCAAAGAAGTTTGCCCCTGTTGCAGCGGTTATTGGCCATACTGTTGTCGTTACGGTCTTGCTTGTATCGGTCAAGATTAAATCCGAACCCATAATACCAACCGTTTGATTTGCACTAATAGCACCAGTAGTTGTGCGTACTTGTGGAGCAACGGTAGTACCAATTGCTGCGGTAGTAACTAACATCATGTTGCCACCACCAAGTATATGTGATTGATCTGCAAGTCCTACCGTATAGGTAATAGCAGGATCGCTCGCTACTGCAAAAATACTTGCATACTTACTGTTATCTACATCATTTGTTGCATATATTTGTTGATGGGTAAACTGAGAACCAGCATCAAAATTCATTGATAGTTCGTTTACATTGTACAGACGACCTACCAACCAATTTTCTGGACCAACTTCAGGTTTTGCAACAATACCAACACCAAAGCCCAAGAAACCTTGTGAATCAATATTCATCAAAGAATCACGACCTTCGAACTCAAAGTGTGCGTTTACTTGTGCTGATTCATTCATATCTGTTGTATTACCAATTTGGAGTGCGCCACCATGATCTTCGGTCGATCCAATGAGTAGCTTTGCAGCTTCGGTAAAGCGAAGAGTAAGCTCAGTAATATATGATGAACTCATAACAGTAATATCACCCTGCTCAATACCTTGCCCATCAGACACAGTCAATACACCTGCAGACTCGATACCAACAAATGCACCACGAGGGATGATCATCTGTGCATCTTCTGAGAAGCGAATCTCTCCGATTCCTGACAATTTAGCACGGAATACATCAGTTGCAGTAACGGCAGTTCCGCCAACTACTGAAGGCGCATAGGGTAAGAACATCATGCGTGAATTGTCACACATAGAAATCTGTCCAGTAGAAGCGAGCAGGCGAGCGCCTGGTTCCATTACAAGCGAAATGTTGCCACCGATAAATATTTTATCAGTTGCAGCATTAAAACTAGTAAAGTCTATAATACCCGTACTCTTGACGCGAATTTCGCGTGGTTCAATTGAGTAGATATAGAGTGTATCAGTTGTTGCAAAGTTAGGACCTTTGAGGAAGTGTGCTTGGTTATCAATAATCACATCACTGTTTAATACTATCTCGGCAGAACCATCAGCACATATTGTCAGACCGTTGACCCCAAGCTTAACTTGTGCATCTTCTGAGTCAAGATTACGCTCTGCAGTTCCAATGCCGACAACCGCATCACCTTTAACGGCTAAGAATGCGGTTGCCTCAACAGCTGACTCATCACCTGAGAGGAGCACAAGCTCACGAATTTTTGCACCACCAGTTGCAGCACTACTAGTACCATCAACCATCAAGCCTGCTTGATCGCCAAGGCGTGAATTCTTGAATTGGAACTGATCAACTTGACCCTCTACAACTGGCAAGTAGTTCAAGTTAGCTTGCAGAACAGGAGCAAGAGCACCGGCTGCAGGAACCGTTGTTACTTCATATGGATAGCTTGCTGCATCATAGGCTTTGGTTACATATTTCCAATCAAGTGTGTAGTCATTATATGTTGATCCAGGTTCAATAATAGTGGTAAGCGTTCCAAGTGTAATTGGACTTTGTGCAATACCGACACGATTTGCCCACAATGATGCAGGTGGATACAGGTCAAGAATACCATTGCGGCTTTGCGATACCATCAATGCAAAGTTTGCACGGAATGCATGGCCAAGCTCAAAGATACCATTGCGATCAACAAAAACTCCGCCCTCGCCGGTTGTCATGCTCATCTCTGGTATGCTTGCACTACCGCCCTGTGTCTCAAAGGAGAAGAAATCGCCACCAATAAAATTAACTGGTGTTGTTGTTAAGGCAAAAGTACTTGCAGGGAAATAACCACGTGGTGTAGCCACAGGATCTGCATCAGAGTTTGAACCAAGAGAGATATTTGTTGCATGCCCAAGATAGATGGTTTGCAAGGAGTTACCTGCTGGCTCAACTACATCTTCAACAATAGTATCATCATTAAACGCAACCAAGAAGCGCAAAATTTGATCACTTGCACCTTCTGTTGCAAACTCTTGCATAGTATCAAGATGTGCATCACGGCTAACTATTGAGTTTTGATCAGTTGCCGTTGAACCTACGGTTGTTCCAAGGTTCAATGAACGACCAGTACCTTGATCTACAACGCGACCATTACCGTAGAAAATAAAACTAGTATTGTTACCAGCTTCAGCATCAATTTGGTCAATCAATTGATCAACACCAGTAAATGCACCACTGGTATGCATTTGCAGGCGTGAATTATTATATACAAATTGTGGACGTGGACGAATAAGTCCATAGGCAGGAGCTTCTTCATCTACTATTCCTGTAGGATTTAACCACCATGATTCACCGCCGATGTATGCTGCAGCTGATTGGTGTGGGAAGTTCTTCTCATAGAACTCATGAATCTCATCAGTATGCTTGAAGCTTATGTTATTAAGAACAGTACGGTTGTTAATCAAGAAACATCCAACACCGTATTGCAAATAATCATTATTATCATCAACAGCAAACGAACGAACGGGGAATGTCTCTAAGCCCGTTGAATCAATATCTACAAGACCTAGTACATTAATAGCCGTTTCTCCTTCAATCATTTGACCTGCTTCGAGAGATAACAATTCAAAGGCATTATTTGTTATTTCACCAGTAGGAGCAGTCATTGCAAGTGGCGCTTCGACATCAAATACAATCGTACCATATCCTGCAATATCTCTGTATTGTGAAGCAGGGGCAACCCAACCTTCTACTGAATTATCTTCAACTACCCCAAAACGATCTACTGCTGATTTAAAGTACAATCCTGCACCACCAGCACTGGTTCCTTCGAACACAATCGATGCATTTCCAAGACCTTTTTCAATAGCATAGGGATCAGTCAAACCATCAATCATCAATGCTGATGGGTTACGATCTTTCACGACTTCGGGCACCGTACGACCAAGGAGCAATCCTGTAGGAATTGTTGTAGGTGCTGGATTAATATTAGGACGACGTGCTTGATACTCAATATATGCACCATTTCCAATGCGCAACATACCATTTAAACCAACAATAAAACCTGATTGACGAGTTAATGAACTCGGAATATTAGTTTCGAACCATGGGTTTGCCCAAAAGCGCGGCATGGTGCTATTTTCGTTGTATACCTTAAGCCCTGCAGAATTGGTGCCCAATGCGCCTGATTTGACTACACAAACCTCAGGAGCACCAACACGATCCGTATTAAATGATATACCATTAATTGACGTTGCCGTAATCAATGATTCGTCAGCATATTGATGACCTTGTACCAAGAAGCTTGAATTAATCGTAGTAGCAGTCTCATTTGCAAGATCTATGTACATTGAACCAACATTTGCAACATTATTTGTTGGATTAAAGGCAACTTTGGTTACCTTGGTTGACCCTGCAATAGCCGGTGTGCCAACAAACATAAACGATGAATTGTTACCTATCTCAAAATCTACATCTTCATCTGATGCTGGATTTTGACGAGTAAAGGTTAAGAAGTTAAAGGCGCTTGGTGTCGTATCAAGATCAACAAGCATATGAGCACCAGCAGCAGTAGTTACACCAGGAGTGCTTTGCGAATCATTAAGAGTAAAGAAAGTACCATCAGCTAACTTAACATTAACCGTACCACCACCACTAGCCGTTAAAGTAAATGGTTGAGTTAACGCAAATGGCGGAGCAATATCTGCTTGTGTCACACCAGAACAGGTTAAATTATTGTTAACGTTAATGTTAATAACTTGACCAGGATCTGCTACAAAGTGCAAAGATGCATTCGGAGCTTGACCAGCTGTTGTATCATTACGTAAAATCGAAGTAGCAGAAACATCAATATTCATAGTTGCCGTATCTGCACGCACTATGACATGACCACGGAACCCATTGGTTCCTTGAATATCAATAAGGGGATCAGCTGACGATAAATATGTTCCCGTAATCGATGGGGAACCATGCCAATTAACCACCGCCCGCACCATTGTTGCCGGTAGTAGCGCAACAAGAGTTAAAACCATAAGCGGCTTTAGGAGAAATTGTATTCTCATAGACTCTTCCTTCTTTGTAAAAAAAATAGATGATATACACACAACACAAAAAAATTTCTAAAAACTATGTTAAAGATATGGATCAGCTTGAAACCTAGACAGTCAAATAAAAAAAGTCAATAACAATTAATTCATAATTTTGTTGAATAGAAAAAACATTTGGATACTACTGTGTATGTAATAAATCAGTCAACAGTACAAAAAAATAAAAAATAAAAATCAGGTAAAATTGTGTATATGATAGTAAAAATCTTGCAGCAAAAAGTTAAAAAAAGACCCATTGTATACAGCTATACAATGGGTCTTAACAGAAAATTATAATCATATATCTTTGCAAACACTGCGATAAAAATTTGCAAAGATTATAGCAAAAAGGGACAAAACAAAACGCTGTTGCTCTTTAGGGTTCGAATCTCTTTGTTGTAAAGACTATTCTAATTTGCGCGCAAGATAGAGAGGCACAACAAGATCAGACATGACACAGGGAATCATGACGCAAAAGATAAGATAAACAAATAACATACCAAGTGAATCAACCCATCCATCAAAACCATACGAAACCATATAAAAAAGCGCGGCAAGAGAACTTGCAAAAATATGGCAAAAATGCATTCCAAAGCTCAAAAGGGAAGCCTGGGTACTCTGCTTTTTCTTAAGCGCATAGGCACACAACAGCCCGACGAGCAAGAATATAATCATATTAAAAAGATCGTCGGGATAAAAAAAGCATATATGCATATCCATCTCAACACCAAGCAGCGTACCCGCCACTGCAGGCAGGATAGCATCAGAAAAGGTACAAAAAACTGCCGGGACGAGTAACGATATAACAATTGCCCATATTTTTCGACCTGAAAAACGGGTAAACATTAAATACGTACCAATCACCGCAAACAATATGTGTATATAATGAAACACATGAAAAAGCACATGATATGCGTATACAACGTTTTCCTGGGCGCTTGAAAGCATTTCATTAAAATACATAAAGCTGAGTATTACAATGCTCAATATAATAGAGAGAACAGTGAAGGGAAGATGACACAACACTTCTTGATATATCAACTTTAATGATATTTTTTTTAGACGTACTGATTCATCAGCATCAATGCTACATTGTCCGCCAGACGGACACATACAGATGGAATCATGTTCATGGTTAGTAGTGACGTCACGAGAATCAAAAGACATAATGCAAAAACCTTTAAAAAATACGTAATAATACATACGTGTATATAAAAATTGTAGCATAAATTTAAAAAAATATATCAAATACTAAAAAGCATACCCAAAAGAAAAATGCCATACAAACTTTGATTCAATAGTATCAACACGCCTTCCCTTCCAACCAAAATCAAAACGTATAGGACCAAGAGGGGTGATATACAGTAACCCAAAACCATACGATACTGCGTAGAGACTATCCGCAGCGCATGAAAACTGAAGCGTCTCGTCTTGCAACAACATGCCACTATCAAAAAACAGCGATCCTTGCAGATTTCCTCGAATAGGAAGGCGACACTCAACATTAGTTGAAATCATTGTTTTACCACCGATGGCAACCAGTCGCCTCTTCCCTTTGTCGTCATACATACAGGTGAGTGGCGGCACTTGATCGACTTCATAGCCACGAATTGAATTCCCACCACCTAAATAAAATCTATCAGAGGGAGATATACAACAAAACTTCTGATTAGCTATATGGCCAATACGCATACGAGCGGCAAATGTAGCTGCATAGCAGGGTATATAAAAGGAACTCTCAGCAATCCCTTTAATCGACACATTATATATCGCATTAAAAGGCATTCGCATCGTTGCAATAAGTGACGCTGACAATCCACGCCGTGGACTAAATGGATCATCCACCCCATTGTATACAAATGAATATTCTGCACAAAAATTTTTAATAGATGTATTAACCAATTGTGGACAATACCCAATATGAATAGCCTTTTCTTTGCACAGATGACTTATCTTATACTGCTCATATCCTGATTCAAAAACCCAGTGGCCACTATAGCAATCAGCACTAATTGAACACATAGCACCATCTCGAGCATCATGATATAGAGTATCGGCAGAGCCATAGCACAATGGCTGGTCATAACGACTTGAATACGCCCTGCATTCAGTTAATGTATACAGCGCAGATGCCCATGGATAGACGTAGCGGGCATGCACATCTCGCCGATAACGAGTAAGATTTGCAACAAAAACACCATAATCAGCATGCTTGGTGATATTCTTCCATGCACACTCGCCCCCTGTTTTATAACTAAAATTTTTAAAGGCAAAGTTGCTACCACTGCAATACAATCCGCCCTTGATACCATAATGCAGAGAAGGCGCATCATGAAGGGTAACTATGGCAAGAGGTCTTTCTATAGCATCAACATATTGTGAATGTATATCAACGCGATCAAAGACCCCAAGCTTTATCAGTCGAGTACGCTTTTGCATAGCTTCATTACTTTGCCACACTTCAGTGCCATTCTCTTGCATACCCAGGTGCGCATACATACGAGCTGCCTTTATTTTACTAAGACCTGCCAGAACAACTTTTTCGCCGATTGACGCGCGACTTACTCCGCCGCTTTTCCAATGCACAGATACTACGCCCGTCTCTGTTTGGGAAAGATTGGGCACAATACGCAGACGAATAATCCCAGAGCTTTTTGCATACTCAATTATTGTACGCTCTATTGCATGCAAATACTCTGCATCAAAAATCTCATGCTCTCCCGCTAGATACGGGTGTTTTTTGATCAGGACATCAGAGACTCCGCTAATATCATCGTCAAAGGTCATAGTTCCAATAGATCTTTGCACACCCTGGTGAATAGAAAAGGTAACCGAAAGCGTTTTTTGACTCAGGGAGGGCTTTACGTCAACATCAACAGTGCAGTCCCAGTAGCCTTGATGCAAAAACAGTTCAAGCAGCTCACTGCGCATGGCATCAATTGAAGGGGAATCAATAAAAGAATTGACAAGTTTTGCCCTATAAAGAGCAGTATCAATGATTTTATCATCTAATCGCTCATCGCTATCTGTTTGTATACACACATTTGCTACCCTATAACGGCAACCTTCATGTAGTATAAATACAATGTGTTTTTCTCCATTCTGTGTTGTTATCTCTGCATCAAAAAAGCCATATTCATGATATAATTCTTCTAACTCACGCATTCCAGCATACGCAACAACCGCTCCAATCATTTGCGGGTAGGGAACAACTTTGGTAAAAAGTTCATGCGTAGAAAAAAAAGTATTACCAAAAAATTCTATACACTTGTATCCAGAAACATGGAGTAAAAATTTTACCTGCACCTGCTTGCTGCAATAACAAATTACCGGCTTTATCTCAAGCGTACTATCATAGAACCCTTTTTTGAGCACATATTCACGAATATTTTCTGCAATTTGTTCGAGAAATTCTTTTTTATACAACGAGCCAACAATTTTTCTGCAATATTTTTTATTAATATGCTCTATTAATTCAGCTTTTATCACCTTTGAACAACAATCTGATTCGATATCAAAATCTACACTGCCAAAAACAAACCTTTTTGAAAGGGTAATATGCAGATACACACGAATTGATTTATTAACTTTGTTATATACACACTGATCTACTACATCGCTGTCACAATAGCCTTGTGCATATAACGCCTCTCTAATACGCGCCAAACCCATAGCATGCGATTCTTCAGCAAAAGGATCGCCGGGGCGAATGGGATAGAACTGTGCATATTGATTGCGCCCAAACAATACTCCTTTTATATACACGCGCTCAAGCAACCATGCACGACTCAGATGCAATTCTACAGTATTGCCTTGCAACACAATATTGACGCAATCAAAGCGTTTTTTTGAATGCAAACACCACATGCCTTCAATAAATTTTTTCTCTGTGAGAGTAGTATGTATTTTTGATGAAAAATAATATTCCATTTCTTTTGTGCAATCGACACTAGCTGGAATTTCATCGATATACACTGCATGCAAAAAAACGACAGGAGAACTGTTGTTACGAGGGGCAAAAATAGTTGCAATGCAAGCATCAAGATCTGTCTCAAAATATTCATTAAATCGTATATCTGTAGCAATAAGCTGCGTACATATTGCCAGAGCTATAATAAAAAAAAATTTGATATATTTTGAAACGCTCACAAAAACATCCCTGAGGCTTAATAATTGTTTTGGTACAAATTAGTGTACTACAAAGCTCAAAAAGACGCTCATTGCATGCTCACTTTTTTTATAACTCTCAAAAGCTATAACACGCTTCTGCTTTGTTTTAAACAAATACTATGTACACACATATGTATATAGCGCTAAAGCAGTGTTTGGATTTTTGTAAAAAATATAAGTCTTGCCAAAAGTCCTGTATAATTATAAAAACAAACTGTTTAAAATAGTGTGAAATATGAGACATGCATATACATTTAAAAAAATTTGAGGATATTATGACTCCCCTTCGTGTTCGCTTTGCCCCTTCTCCTACCGGCTACATGCATATTGCTAATGTTCGCGTAGCTCTTCTTAATTGGTTGTATGCACATGCAAACAATGGAACATTTATTCTACGCATCGAAGACACTGATCAAGAAAGGCTTATCGACCCTGGCGCAAAACAAATACAGGCAGACTTGCAATGGCTTGGTCTTAATTACAGCGAAGGCCCATTTTTCCAATCAGAGAGAAACGATATATATCAAAAATATTTACAGATACTTATAGAGCAAAATCATGTCTATCGCTGTTTTTGCTCACATGAAGAACTTGAGAGCAAGCGAGCATTACAAATAGCTACGGGCATTCCTCCTCGCTACGATCGCACCTGTATGCAACTAAGCAGGCAGTCAAGCGACGAGCGAGCAGCACGCGGAGAACCATTTATTTGGCGTCTACAATTGCCCGATGCTCTGATAGTATTTCATGACAGCGCACGTGGCACTATTTCTTTTGATCTTGGTTTATTTTCGGATCCTGCACTCACCAGAGCAAACGGAACCTGCACTTTTATTTTTGCAAATCTTGTTGATGATATAGATATGCTCATTAGTTATGTCATTCGTGGCGAAGATCACTTAACTAACACGGCAATACAGGTACATCTCTATAAACTTTTTAACAAAGAAGTTCCCCCTTTCTACCACCTGCCCATTATGCTTGGCTCAGAGGGTAAAAAAATGTCCAAACGCGACTTTGGATCTTCACTCAAAGACCTACAAGAAGCCGGCTACCTGTGCGAAGCAGTTAACAACTATTTGGGTATTATTGGGCTCTCACTTGATAAAGAAATTCTCACGCTTGATGAACTTTCAAAAGTTGTTCCATTCGACCAAAGAGCAACAACAGGCACCGTGCACTACGATATTAATAAGTTTAATTGGATTAATCACGAGTGGATCAAGAGACTCTCATTGCAAGAACTTGCAGTACACCTGCAGCCATTTATTGCCAAAGCGTATCCAGTAATAACCCTACAACAGCAAGCTGCTATTGATATCATTATTCCTCTGCTGCAACAAGAACTGGTTACCCTTGCGCACGTGGGCACAAAAATAGCGTTTCTCTTCTCTCAGCCAGTGGTAGCCCACGACTATATTAGCAAAGAACTACAGATAGATAGTGCTACTCTAGGAAAAATCAATACATTGCTCGCAAATATGGTTGCAAACTTTGAGTCAAAAACAATAGCGGACTCTTTTAACGAGCTTACCGCTGAGGCAAAAAAACAGAGCATACCAAACAAAATTTTATACTCGTATATGCGCTATGCACTTACCGGGTCAATATCAGGTATTGGGGTGAGAGATTTGTTACGAGTGCTTGAGATACATGAAATTAAACAAAGATTATTGCATATAATAAAAACTACTGAGTAAAGACGTGTTTTTTAAACTTTCTACTAACAATATTCACGGCGCACAACTCAGTGAAGTAACACATACATAGAGAACAAGAATATAGCAGAAGCTATAATGGCGAATTGTTTTAAAGCAGTATCAGCTTTTCTTCATAGAAATATAATCACACAAAATTATATTTCTATTCAAATAAATAAACCCCCTGTGAAAATAGTTTTGATACTATTTTCACAGGGGGTTGTTATTCTGGTACTAAAAATTATTCTAGCTCCAAAAACTTTACTAGCTAAGCATTTCTTCCTGACTAATCATGCGTTCATGATGATCCATTAATTCTGGATTTTTATGTTAATTTTTATATTTTATTTTAAAAAGTTAACAAATAAGTTTTCATGCCACTATCAAAAAGTAGTTGTAACGGTATTAGGATGCTTAAAAGAAAAAACAAGATTCTGCATATATTCTCCTATAACATTGTCATCTAATAATCGCAAACCAGAAGCATAGAGTGGCCAATTACTACGCACACCCGTTTGCAATGTGTACAAAACTCTAAGCCCTCGCCCCGTTGTATGCCCAAAATGAACACCTTTTATTTTGATTAATCCTTGATTGAGTTGTTGATTATTAAACAATACGTCTACAGCTCTCGCACAATGAGCAATTGTTAGTGCACCAATCAAAAAAACTACTGCATATATCTTCATATACCATGCTCATCTATTCTATTTTTAAAACAATTACTGTGGATAAAAACAATATAACATACCTATAGGCTTAGCTTTAAAAAGTAATAATGTACGCTACTATAAAAATCCCCTTTGGTTGAAAAATAAAAAATGTTACAAATAGGTAATCGACAAACTCTTGACCCTGTATATACATATATGGCTAACTAGACTCATGGGGGAAGCTATTATAAAAGGGTTTGGGGTATAAGGGTATGAAATATCTATTTGTTGGAACATGTACGTTATTTTTACTTGGCACAATGGCATTGGTTTTGTATACGCACCCTACAAAGTCATACCGCCCTGTTACTTTTTTGGCTCAAAACAGCACTCTATCAAATCTAGCGCATGAACGCATTGCTGCCATTGCAAAAACATATCCGCATAATACCGAGCTCTTCAAATCTATACTACAACACTTTCCCGCACTTCTTAATATACATATTTCTCGTAGCGGCTCAGGGTTGCAACAGATTGAGTATGATATAGAAAAGCCTATTGCATGCATCAAGCCAAAAAATGGGTCAACAAGCGCTATTCTTTTTGCAAATGGTACAACCCTGCCAGAGGAACTTATTGCAGAAGATATTACCGCCAGACTTCCCATAATTATAATACATACAGAATCGATATTTGAAAATCTTTCAGAACAAGAAAAAGAAGCATATGCACACCTTATTGCGAGCATTTCTTCTCAGGTATTACTCAACCATACGATTACGTTATTAAACAAAACATTACTTGTCCTGCAAGACGCTGAGCAAGAGTGCCAACTATGGTGTTCTCCTGCGACGCCGCTCTCTTTTATAGAGCGCTCTATAACCTATGCTGATAATAAAAAATCATCCACAACAACGCATGCACCCTATATCATCGAAACACGTATACCACAAACCATCATTATTAAAAATAAATCGAAAGGATGGATACCACTATGACCTGGACAGCACTAGACATTGGGACAACAAAAATCTGTGCAATTATAGCCTCTACGAATAAGGCGGGCGAAATAGAGATCCGCGGAATAGGCAGGGTTGCCTCAGCGGGCCTTTCAAAGGCGATGATTGTTGATGCAGCGCAAGCGGCAAAAGCAATAAAAGAAGCAGTATCGCTTGCAGAAGCGCAGGCACATATTACTGCTGATTCGATATATCTTGGTATATCAGGGAGCCATATAACATCAATCAATTCCGAAGGTGTTATTGCTCTAAAAAACAAGGAAGTGCGACAACGAGATATTGATGCAGTTATCAATGCGGCAAGAGCAATTCCTCTCCCCGAGGGGCAGCAAATTCTCCATGCACTTCCCCAATATTTTGTCATCGATGGCAACCATATTGTGAATAACCCTCTCCATATGCATGGAGTACGGCTACAAGCATATGTGCATATTATTGCCGGTGAGGTTACCGCTATAGAGAACTTGGTGCGCTGCTGCGAGATGGCTGGATTAATGGTAAAAGATATTATACTTGAGCCTATTGCCTCAGCAGAAGCTACCCTGACTGTTGACGAAAAAGAACTTGGCGCAGGAATACTTGATATTGGTGGGGGTACGGCAGACTTTGCTATCTATCACCATGGCACCATTCGACATACAAAGATTATTCCCATTGCGGGAAACATCTTTACAAACGATCTTGCCATCTGTCTCAAAACAACAAAGAGCGAAGCTGAGCGATTAAAAAAAGAATTTGGAACCGTCATTATCGATGAATTAACGCAAGACATTCCTCTTGCAATCCAATCGCTTGACCATGACCATACGCATATTGTCTCAACAAAAGATATCGCCTATATACTAGAGGCACGCGCGGAAGAATTGCTCAAAAAAGTAGCACATGAGATAACGACCTACAAACTGGGCCAATATATGGCTGGTGGATTGATTGTTACCGGTGGCGGATCTCTTATTCGTGGATTCGCCCCATACGCAGAACAATACCTTGGCATTCCCGTACGACTTGCCTATCCCCGCTTTATCAATACCAGCATACACAAAGATATCGAAAGCCCTCTCTATGCAACAAGTTACGGCTTGCTACTGTATCCCTATCTTGAGAGAGAACATACCCTTAAGACCTATGAGGGCAGTGTTATGAATAAAGTTTTTGGCCGGATGCGTTCATGGGTATATGACTTATTTTAAAAGCTTGATCATTGTATAACAGACATGCTAGAACTATCCATATTACACCTAAGACACGCAGGTCTTTTTTATATACATGATTACTTTTTAAACAAAGGAGAGGTATGGTCCGCCTTGAAGAAGAAAAAAATATGGTAGTTCCCACCACAAAAATCAAAGTTATTGGTGTTGGTGGCGCTGGAGGAAATACATTAAATAGCATGCTTGAGGGACAAAATTTTGATTCTATAGAGTTTATTGCAGCAAATACTGATGCTCAAGCTCTTAACATGTCCAAGGCTCACCACACCGTTCAGCTTGGTGTTAAGTCTACACGAGGCCTTGGCACGGGCGCTAACCCTGAACTTGGCAAGAGAGCAGCCGAAGAAGATATAGAAAAAATTATAGAACTCGTAGCGGGCACTGATATTGTATTTCTCACCGGCGGTCTTGGTGGTGGAACTGGCTCTGGAGCTCTCCCCGTCATTGCACAAGCGCTGCAAGAAAAGAATATTCTCACGATTACCCTTGTCTCCAAGCCGTTTGTATTTGAAGGGCGAAGGCGCGCAAAAATTGCACAAGAAGCGCTTGAGCAGCTAAAAAAACATACTGATACATTGTTGGTAATACCAAATCAAAAATTGCTTGAATTATCAATGGAAAAAAAACCAACTCTGATTGAAGCATTCAATATGGTGAACAATACCATTGCACAATCAGTACACTCTATATCAGATATTATTACCAAGCCTGGTCAAATAAATGTTGACTTTGCTGATGTTAAATCGATTATGAAACATATGGGACTTGCGGTTATGGGAACTGCTCGTGCAAGTGGTCCAGACCGTGCAGTAAACGCAACAATGCAAGCAATATCTTCATCAATACTTGAGAATATGAGTATTAATGGTGCACAAAGCATACTGCTCAGCATCACCGGCAATGAAAAGCTTGGCCTAGACGAGGTAAGCGCAGCAGCCTCGATTATTTATGAAAAAGCACACGAAGATGCAAATATCATTCTTGGATCAGTGATCGATAATACCCTCGAAGATGAGATTATTATTACCGTTGTTGCAACGGGCTTTGGCGCTTCAATTCAGCAACAGAAACAAGCAGAAGCAGTACATATGCCAGCAAAGCCTGCATTTAAAGAAAAATGTGACGAGCAATCAGCAATACAAAGAGAAGCAACAACACTCTTTGATGATATGGATATACCAGCAGCACTGCGACGCGCTCAGACAATACAGCGAGATTAATTATTATTGTGCGCAAAGCAGTATAGGTAAAAATCATATACTGTTGCGTACATACTATTTAAACTACACTATTTATCCTGAACAGGCACTGAGACTTACACTCTTGCCTGTTCCCTTTTTTACAATCATACAATAATTTTACAAAATATGGTTAATAAGCATTAGCCCACAACAGTAACCGCACCGCTCACTTTTATAGCACGCTTCAATAAGGCATATACAAGTATACAAATAATATTGCAGCTCTGATAGCATATTTTATTGTTGTGATATTTGTATCAAAGCAAGAGAATATTGCTATACCAACCCACTTTTATAGCACGCTCATCACCTTGCCCAGATAAAAAGCATTGTAAGAAACGCTTAGTATTCATAGCTCACAGCAGCATTCTTTTGTGATTTATAAATATTTTACTTTTGCAATTTGAACATATTATAATAATGTACTACACTATAGCAATAAACATTTATATTATTATTTTCTAAAGCGCAAAGAATATATAACCCATGAAATTACAAATAATCACCCTTACCCTCTTTCTACCCTTTAGCACTATGCACGCAATGCAGCAACAGCAAATCACCCCTACAACAATGGTGATTTTTGATGAAAAACATATGCAACAAGTAAGCATCAATAATTGTATACTCTGTTTTCCAGAGCTATATGAGCAGCTGATTGGAACCCTTACAGATCATACAGATACTATTACCTCCACTGCATTCAGCCCAAATAGCCAAATACTTGCCTCAGCCTCAGCAGATACTACTATCAGACTATGGAGTGTAGCAGACGGCTCATGTATAAAAATTCTGAGAGGCCATACAAGCGTAATTACCTCAATTGCATTCAGCCCAGACGGCCAAATGCTTGCTTCCGCATCAAGAGATGGCACCATCAAGCTGTGGGACGCAACCACTGGCAACTGTATAAGAAGTTTTATAGGACACTCAAGTGGCATTACTTCCATTGCATGTAGCCAAAATGGCAAAACACTTGCTTCTGGATCAATTGATGGCACCCTTCAATTGTGGGACATGCTAACCGGCCAATGTATAAAAACTCTACAGGGACATACAGGAGTAATTACCTCTATCGCATTCAACCCAAATGGTCAAACAATTGCTACTGGATCAATGGACACAACTATTCGGCTATGGGAGCTGTCAACCGGTCAATGCATAAAAATTATTAGAGAAAATATACATACTGTTTTCTGCATTGCATTCAGCCCGAACGGTCAAACGCTTGCCACTGGATCAAGTGATAAAAATATTAACCTATGGGATATAGCAACGGGCCAATGTATAAAAACTCTGAGAGGACATGTAAATTCGATTTTTTCAGTTACATTCAACCCAAATGGTCAAACTCTTGCCTCAGGATCAAGGGACAATACCATTAGACTATGGAACATAAAAAATGAATCCTGTATAAAAAATCTCATAGGACATGATCATTTTGTTACCACAGTTTCGTTCAGCCCTGATGGCAGAACGCTTGCTTCAGGTTCATGGGACAAGACAATTCATCTGTGGGACTGTGCTTTTAGTGCGCAAGAACCTCTTGATGCAGCACATGCTGCAGAACATGAACAACAATTAATAGGCCCTGCAACAGCTGCAGCCATTAGTACAGCGCCAATTCTTAGCCTACCATTACCAATTGCTCCTCACAATGAATGCTCTACCAGGTTAATTGAAACTACAAGGCAGCAACAAAACACACAGCAAGCACCCATTGATACACACATACAATCGTATCACAATGTATATAATAATCTTTACAAAACTCTACGTGGACATACCGATACGATTACATCAGTTTCATTTAATCACAATGGCATGCAATTAATTTCAGGATCGAATGACAAGACAGTTAAGCTATGGGATATAGTTACTGGAAAATGCATTAAAACCCTTAAACATTCTACTCATCCTATTACCTGTGTTGCTTTCAATTCTGATGATACAACAATTGCTTGTGGATCATTAGGCAGAGCTATAAGACTATTAGAAGTGAATAAAGATGCCTATTTTGCAAGAGAGCTTAGAGAGCATACAGGCGCAATTACCTGCGTTGCATGTAACCCTACAAAAAGAATGCTTGCCTCGGGATCAAAAGATAATACTATTGCACTGTGGAATACGGCAAATGACTTATGCATAACAATTCTTAGAGGGCATGTAGGTACCATTAACGGCATCGCATTTAACTCAAACGGCACAATCCTTGTTTCGGCATCAAATGATAGAACTATTAAATTCTGGGATATGACAGATGGTTCGTGTATACATACTATCACAGAAGATATAGGGGCAATCAATAGTGTTGCATTCAGCCCAGATAACACAATTCTTGCATTAGGATCAAACGACAAAACTATCCGGCTATTTAATGCAGTAGATTACTCATGTATAAAAACTCTCAGAGGGCATATAGATTGGGTTAAATCAGTTGCGTTTAGTCCGAACAGTAGACTGCTTGCTTCGGGCTCAAAGGATGGCATTATTAAACTATGGAGCGTAGAAGACGGTCTGTGTATAAAAACTATTATGGGATGTGGTACAGGCGCAGTTGCGTTTAGCCCAGATAGCCAGATTCTTGCCTATGGATCAATTGATAGTACTATAAAATTATTTGACTCCACAGAGCCTAACAGAGCAACAGTGGCATTATTGCTAACACCTAGTGGAGCTGCTTGAGACACACGACTAAGTTTGACAATACAGTAAAAAAGCCCAGGGGCAAGAAGTTCGTATATCTAATTCTTGCCCCTGGGCTTTTTTTGAATCAATTTTTTACCCCAATATCTTTACCGCCCTGCTCTCTACCCATACACTACTACAATAGATGCATAGCTATCTTCTTTTAGTTTTGCAAAATTTACTGCTTTAAAATCACTTCCCCCCGTAAAACTAAAGAGAACTATGTATAAAAAAAAAAGAAAGACTTTCGCAAATCTCGCTATACAAATAAAATAACCTTCACAATACGGGTAAAAACTATATGACTACTATTGGAACTATTCTTGTTGCATCCCTTGCCGAAGGCTTTGTCCTGCGACTAGCTCCACACACACAAGAGCTGGTACATGTGGGTGGCTTTGTATGTATCAGAGAGAGAACCTACAAACACTTCTGTCTTGTTACCGACCTGCGACTTGGCTCCACGCTCCCCGCAGCTCTCGATACCATAACAACAATCACCAATCCTATTGTATGCGACCTGTTAAAAAAACGTTTTTTGTATACACAAGCACAACTCAAACCCATGCTTACGCTAACCGCTGGGGGAGACTTTTATCAAGCAAAGAGTATTCCGCCGCACGCCTCATGCGCACATATAGCATCAGAGCAAGATCTGGCAGCAATCTTTGGCTCCGAAGCTGATCCATCAAATTCTTATTTTGCTATCGGAACGCCACTGGTAGGCTCAACGCCAATTTGCATCAACTTGCAAAGCCTCTCTGAGCGCAGCAGTGGTGTATTTGGCAAAACAGGTACGGGCAAAACATTCATCACCCGACTGCTACTTGCTGGTTGCATTAATCAAAAAAAAGCAGTCACCATTATATTCGATATGCATAATGAGTATGGCCATGCGGCCCGCAGCGAGGATGGAGCCAAGACCACGGTGCCAGGACTTAAGACATTATTTCCATCACGTGTTGCAACATTCTCTCTGGATCCACAATCAACACGCAAGCGAGGCAGCTCGCCAGATGTAACCATTACCCTGCCACTGGAATCAGTACGTATCGAAGATATTATGCTGCTGCAGCAAGAACTTAATCTACACCCCACTGCCTGCGAAGCTGCCTACCTGCTCGCCGCCCAGTATAAAAATCGATGGCTTTGTGAATTATTTGCGGCAAAAGATAGACTTGTTGAACTTGCAGCCAAAACAGGCGCTCATCCTGAGTCTTTGGCAGCGCTCTATCGCAAACTCAAAGCTATTGAACGTTTGCCATTTTTTACCACTGATACACAGAACACAGGCTCCGAAAAGACTGTCATCGATCAGATGATCAATTATATCGACAATGGCATTTCGATCGTTATTGAGTTTGGACGCTACACTTCAACTATTTGCTATCTCTTAATCGCAAATATTATTACCAGGCGTCTGCATAGCGCCTATCATGCAAAGGTCGAAGAATATTTGGGCAATGTAGCGCGCGTTGCAGAGCCGCACCAACTAATCATCGTTATCGAAGAAGCGCATAAATTTCTTAATACTGCTAATGCACGGCAAACTATCTTTGGTATTATCGCACGCGAAATGCGTAAATATTACATATCATTACTCGTGGTTGACCAGCGACCATCAAGCATTGATAGCGAAATACTCTCGCAAATTGGTACCAAGATTATTGCACAATTAAGTGATGAGAAAGATATTGCCGCGGCACTCACTGGAGCGCCCCATGCAAATGACCTCAAAAATATCTTGAGCACGCTTGATAGCCGTGGGCAAACGCTTATTATTGGCCATGCAATCCCCATGCCAATCGTTATTAATACCCGTCGCTATGACAGCAAGTTTTTCGCAACACTGCAGAAGCAAAAAAATACCCCTGCTGTCGATGCTCATAGCGATGATATAACTAAACTGCTCTACGGCAATTAACGTTTTTCTTACTATTGCCCCCCCTTTTTTTAATTCATTTCGAAGTTGAATTTGCCTTTCTCACTATTTTTAAAAAAATTATAGAAAATACAGGCACATAAAGAGCATACTCACCACAATGTTCTTTATGTTTATTTTTTTAAAAATGGAGATTGTAGTTATGAAAAAAACACTATGTATAGCGAGCATACTTATGCTTATTTTTTACAACCCAGTTTTTTGCTACCCAACGAGATTTGTAACAACTCATACAAATCAAACATCTCCTGAACCAATGTCTTTAGACATGGCAACATCCCGACAAATGTTACTTGATGCTGCAGATGCCGCAGTAAAAAAAGAGTTAAATAAATTAAAACAAGGAACGCAAAGTCTTTTACAAAAAATCCAACTCCTAATAAATAAAAATAACGAAGCAAACATATTAACACGGAAACAAAAAGAAGATTTACTACAGTTTAAAAGTGGATTGGAAGAACTCCTCCATCAATCCTTATTAAAAACATCAACATTAGGAGAAATACGCAGAGATTCAGAAGATCTGAAAGAGGTAGTCAACAGGTTTAAGTCAATAAACGCAAAATTCGAAAATGCGCTAAAAAAACAAGAAGAAGCTTACACAAATCTTGGCATAACAGGTGCAAATAGAAAAAATCCAACAGAGATAAAGAAAGCTTATCGCAAATTGGCTCTCTTATACCATCCTGACAAAAACCCTGGACACGAAGAAGAAATGAAAAAAATAAATGAATCATACGAGATGTTATCACACCTACAGTGGTTTAGATAAACTCTCGTACATTTTTTAGAGCTTACAATCAAGTAAGGCTTTACTTGATTGTAAGCTGCTCAATCGTTAATCATTATAATTGCTCGTCATTGACCAGCGACCATCAAGCATTAATAGCAAGATACTCTCTCTCAGATTGGTACCAAAATTATTGCACAATTAAGTGACGAGAAAGATATTGCCGCCATTTTAAATTCATTTTTTACCATTTTTAAAAAAACTATAGAAAATACAGATATATACAGAGTATACTCACCATAACGTTCTTTAATATATTTTTTTTAAAAATGAAGATTGTAGTTATGAAAAAACTGTTACTGCTATCAAGCATACTTATTCTTAGCTTTTGCAACCATATAAGTGCACCTCCAACCATACAAGAACTATATAACGCCACGCTAAATAGAGAACTGGATCATGCTCGCACTATTATTACATCAATTCAGCCATATTTAGATGGCACCACAGGGCCTGACGCAAAAGTATTTGCAGAAAAAGCAAAAGAAAGAGCTGAATGGATACTGGACGCAATGTCTCGCTCTACAGCATCATGGCGATTAGAGCGTGAAGCAGCGTCGCTTAAGGACGCTGGTGAAAAAGCACAAAGAGCTGCAGAAGACGCCTATAGATCAGCAGTTACATATATACAACAGCAGACACAAAGAACGTCTCCTATTCCACCACAGCAACCCCGAAAACCCTCACCAACAAGGACTCCTGTCCAACAACAAAATCCACCGAGAACGTCTCCTGAACCAGTGCAACAGCCTCGAACACCTTCGCCAGCAAGATCTCCAAGAGAAATACCGTTTGAACAAGCTTCTGCAGCAATACCTACACTTACCACATGGACAGCGCAATGCAATCAATTACCCTTTCTACAAAAAACAGCAATTTTAAAAATGCCAGAAACAACTATCGTGCCTATACCTATATTTACTGCTTTAATGGATCATCTTATTGCAAATTTTAATGCAACAAAAAATACGCGCGATTGGCTCACGCCTTTAAGCGAACACACTCCCGCATATGTACAAAAAGACACCGCTTCTCTTTGGAAACCTATATATTTTCACGCAGACTTTCATGGTGATGTAAAATCCCTTATAGCATTTCTACAAGACTTAAAAAACCAAAACATTATCAACGATCAATGGCAATTGGTAGCTAAAGGCAATAAAATAGTCTTTTTGGGCGACTATATTGATCGCGGTTTTTATGGACTCGAAGTAGTATATACTCTCATGATTTTAAAAATTATTAATCCACAAAACGTCTATGTACTGCGTGGTAATCATGAAGAAAGAGGAATTTATACAAGTTATAACAGTGGAGAGATACTGCAAAAACTACAAAGTCAAAATATAAATCCAACAGCATTTTTTAATAAACTTGACGCATTTTTCGACACGCTTCCTTCGGCTCTCTATATCAAGATGCCTAACAATAGGTTTTTACTTTTTACTCATGGTGCTCATAATCATACTGATACAATGCTCAAAGAGTTCTTAGCTTCTCCAAAAAACTACAATGCTTTTGCATTAAGTGATGATGGATCTTTTAATGCCTATTCTTGGAATGATTATAACAATGCCGAAACGGCTATAACAGCTATAGACATTGGCAAGAGAGGGTCAGGATATGAATATAATAAAATACCTACTATTGCATGGATGAATGAGCATGCTGTTGATACCATTATACATGGACATCAACACACTCAAACACAGCTGTGGGGTGCCGATGAACAAGAAAGAGATCATAATCCAAAAGGGCGAGTATATGGATTGCCAATAACTCCTGATACCACCTATGGCAAAGCACTTGGTCTTATGGATGATATGTACGGTAGCATAGTCGTTAATAATGCCACTCTTGGCGGCGCTACACGAATCAAATTAGAAAGAAAACGCATTATACCAAGTTAATTAACGCATAATATCACCAATACAATAAGGACGACCTGAACCAATAGGTCGTCCTTATTGTATTGGTATAAAATGTACTACTCCTGAAGATTGCTTTTTAGCAGTCCCTTTTTTAAGCGTATATAAAAAATGATAACGGTCGTAAATATTGCTATATATATTTTTTTACATACAGGCTGCTTTTCTTTATAAGCTACAAAATTAGTATACAATTAACACGGTGTTATCATCATACAAACTGCTGTCTATCGAT
>CAIKXM010000030.1 GCA_903831405.1 uncultured bacterium | reverse complement strand
ATTTATATATTTAATAATTCTTCTATATATAAATGCTTGCTATTGTGATGCTCCAAAAACACATCATATTGAGATGGGACCAGGATGTCGCGTGGACAATAATGTTACTATAATACTTCCACCTCAAGGTGATTTTACTTTTTACTGCAATAAAGATTATACCGGCAAAGGACCTGTCACCATTAAAGCTGATCCAAAAACAGGCAATCCTGTAGTGATATACGTACAAACGCCCTCGTCAAATGCAGCTGTCAGCCAACCAACCTTTGGCGACGCACCGCTAAAAAAATTTATTACCCTTGGCTCAATTACCAAAAAAACACCTCTTGCTATCAACTTTCCAACCAAAAAAGCACCATCAACAGGCTATGTGTATAAACCATCAACTGGCGAGCTTGCAAACAGAAACATATACATTCTTATTCGTTACTATAATAAAAACAATCAAGAAGGCATTCGCTTTTATCGTTCGCTCAATCAACCAGGACCCAAAGTGCCCTGGACAGAATTTTGGTCTACCGAAGGTCTAATTAGCACAACGGACAACAAAGAAATAACAACAATAACTTTACTACCGAACGGTAACTGCGAGATTAACCTACCTGGTTGGCTACCTATTGTTCTGCCCCTAGGCACCAAAGAGCTAAGCTTTAAATCTAGAGCCAAATCACCACTAAAGTCGTAACAAGTCACACGTAAAAAAACTGCTGAAAAATTATATTCACACACCTCACGCATATTTTTATTTATTTATCGCACACATATATAGTACATAGGTAATAGTATGTGCTTTGAGAATTAAGAATTATTTTTTTATTTTTTTAAAAAAAAGAGAAAGAGGAAGTAAAGATTATGAAGAAAACTATCGCGCTATTACTGCTCTCTGTAGTAGCAATCACACAAACAGTTACAGCGGTTAAACAACGCAGTATGCCTACTAAAGCATCCAGTAAATCTGTATACACACTTGGTGAAATACGCAATGATAGTGAAAACGCATACAAAGCATCATATAAAAATACTGATCATACCGGCAGCTTTATTCATTATACTTTTGACATCGACGCACAATCAACAACCCCAACTGAGATAGCAATTCCAGTGCAAACAACAACAGGTGAGATTATCTCACCTCTCTTCTCTGATGCCTATATCTCTGTCGAGCAATCACGCCCCGAGGGATGGGTTGGAGGATCTCACTATACATTATTTATGCAACCAGAGACGCACTCTATTACCCTGTCAAAGCAAAGTGGATCAATCTATTACAAAAATTGGCCTCAGCCAGTTGTATATACTTTTGCCAAAAAAGCAGTGCGCTTGATTATACATGATGATGGTAGTGTTACGCTTGAAGAAATAAAAGTAAACCCGAAAGCACTTTCAAAAAAATTACGCTCGAGGAAATAAAAACACATGCGAAAAGCACACTGAGAAAATGTGCTGAGAAAAAATAAAGAGAACAGTGAAATTCGCCTACAGTTTTCATATTTTACACAGTTCTAAGCAGCACTGCTTTAGAAGTTTAAAATTAGTGAATGGGTACAAAACCAAAAGAGAGCCAATTGTAAATAGTAAAGAGCAGAGAGCCTGGGGATAAAAACCCAGGCTCTCTTTTTTTAAGTACTTCTCAAGCGTGCAAAATATCTTCTACTAACGCACGTCTATCTACAGGGCATTACCTTTGTATCTGATCTACTTTTTTTTGCCCTTATCCAGCGGATTCTGCTCATTTTTATAGATATCTTTAATATCAACCACCCTGTTTGCTTCAAGTTCTTTTATCCTTTTGGCCTCTTCAGTTGGTTTATCATCTTTATAAATAGTGAATAATTCTTCTGAGCTCTCTGAACCAACACCAAAGAACAACCGATTAATCGGATCACGGGTCACTGCAGGACTATTAGGATACTCACGCAGAACATCAAGCGCACTACCAACCTTCGCGCTAGTAAACGCATTCACCGTTTCGCTAAACTTTGGCTGAATAATGATAGGCACAATAAGCGCAACAAGTGTTGTTTTGATTCGTGACTTTGAATGATTTTTAAAGAATATGTTAATAATCGGTATTTTGCTCAAAAATGGTGTCTCGTCAACATCTTCTTCTATATAATCCTTCATTAATCCACCAATTACCAACATGTCACCAGACTTCATATTAACATAGGTATCCATGACTCGCTCATCACGCGTATAGTCACTTGGATTTGATATATTCTCAAACCGACTAATCTGTATATTAACCTTAAAGCCAAGTCTATCTATTGAACTAATGCGCGGGGTCAGCGCAACCTGATACACGGCTTCAAAATCTTTTTGCTTGATATTAAAACCAACAGACGTATTTTCACCACTTCCTGCACCCTGACGAATATCAACAATTCTCTCGAGTCCTGTTTTGTTGTTGAGTGTTACAATATGCGGATGTGCAAGTACTTTTGTTTTGCCAAATGATTCTAATGCTTGCAAGACTCCCCAAATAGCCCCACTACAAGCATCTTTAAAAGACACAATCATTGCACCACTATTAAGACCCGTTGATAAATTTTTTGCGATACTATGAAAGAGTGGTTGATTAGTATTTGGTGCATATAAGCGCAATAAATTACTATTTAGTGTTGTAGGACTGTCTGTATCCGGCGCAGGAGTTGAGTTGAGAGGGGGAGGTGTTACATCATTGGTACCAAAAACAGGCTCCGTAAGATTGGCCGCTTGGATCGATACACCCTTTGGTAAATCCATCCAGTCAGGAGTGCGAAAATCACTACCAAGCATAAGAGTATTCTGCGCAGTAATATCAGCAATAAGTATTTCGAAAATGACCTGCATCTGCGGCTTATCAAGCTCCTCAATAAGCGCCTTTATGCGCAACCAGTCAACATTTTTTGCCGCAATGATCAAGCGATTTCCGCCAATAGAGATAGGGCCGCTCTCTGTAGTGTCTTTTATAGCTGTAGTGCTTTTTGCTTGAGGAGTTGCTGCTGATTCTTTTGGCTTTATTTCTACAAACGTATCCGCCTTAATAATTACCCCCTCAAAAAATCGTTCGGGGCCTGCCGGCCTGTCTGCTGCTGTTGATTGCGCATTTGGATCAGTATTACCCTTAACAATGCTCTCGAGAATTGCAGCCATCTCTCCTGAATCAAGATATTGCAAATCATACACATGTATCAGAGACTTCCCTGACTCAATGGGGACGTCTAAGTATTCTAGAACAAATGACTGTATTCGATCAATTGCGTTTTCGCGACCAATAAGAATGAGCGTATTGCTGCGAGTGTCTGCAACAATTTTTGTATTACTTTCAAAGTACGCATTCGCCTCGCCCTGTCCAATAGGCTTAAATACTTTTTGTTGTGGATTATTACCACCTGCTGCAATGATTTGCTTATTGAGCAATTCGGCGACAACTGCTGCCGAAACATAACTCAAGGCCATTGTTTGCATCACTTCTTTTGTGCCACTGTTATCAAGAGCCAAGATAATGGTCATCGCCGCAGCAATGCTATCAGCACGATCAGTGATGATAATAGCATTGAGCTTTGTATCAGTAAGCCAGGACACATTCCCTTCTTGTAGCGAGGATGAAAGCATGTCGTTTAAAATGAGATTGATTGAATTCGTGGTATCCCCCGGCACAGGAACCTTAAGATTTGAGAGATAATAAATCGCATGAATACGCTCTTGTTGGCGTGGCAACTGATTTGGCGGTGTATTAATAAAAATTGGGTACTCGTTGTGCGTATTATATTTATCAACCTTTGTTACAACAAGCATTCCTCCCTTGTCATACATGGTATAGCCAGCCGTCTCTAAAAAGAGCCGTATGTACTCCTCTGCTTTCTCAAGGGTCACTCTATCTTTTTGCCGAAAGGTAACCTTTTGCCCGAGCGCAGCAGTGCCCTGTGGCAACATAACATTAAGGCCTCTTTTTTTGGCAAACTTTTTGACAATTGAGCTCAGATCAACCTGATCAAAGTTAAATGTCATGCTCGCCTGTTTGCTATACAGAGAGCTTGTTATGCAACAAATAATCAACAAAAAATATAGGGGCTTATTATTCATACAATCTCCAAGAGAGGGGCAAGATTTAAGTCTGAGCTGTTTTTAACTGTAGTGTTGCAATTTTAATAGAAACATCAAGCAATGACGTTTGCTGTATTTTTGTCAGTGTTAATTCTTTTACGTATACAAGCTTATTTTGTTCTATTTTTTCTAATATTTCGCACACTTGTTTGGTGGTGATACTGGTAAACTGTGCACCAAGCTGTATCTCATCATAGTTACCCCCCACATCTACTGGATCTGATACATCAGCAGTATTGCCAACGTTTCGCTCCAAGAAAAGCTCTTTGACCATAGTTTCAAAAAAATCTTTAATTCTAAAGTCCTTATCTTTTGTTAACAAATCAGAGACATACTCTTTCTGTGCGCTCACTTCTTGGAACTTGTTTATAAGCTCCATAGATTCAATGCGCAACTTATTTATTTTCACCAGATTTTTTTGCAATAGAGAGATGGTATGGTTTTGCCAGAGAATTGTTCCAATTATCAATACAATAATCAGAGAAGCAATACCCAGAGACACTTGTATAAGATTTTTTTTGCTTAAATTTTGCAAAAAGTCTTTAATGCTTTGCAGTATATTCATGACACTTTTCGATAGTTTTTGTTTAAGTTAACGGTAAATGAAATTTCTTTGCTTTGCGTCATAGGGATCTCCGTAGCCATAGGCATTTGCGGCCATACTGCATCAAATGCTCTCACCGCACCCCAGTCTTGGACACTGCCCACCATGCTTAAGGTATCTCGTTTTGGATCTTCGGTTGTTTTCAATTCTATTTTTTTGAGATTAAGACCTAGTTCAGCTCGATTGATATGTGTACTTAATTCTTGCAAATAACTCAAGAATGAATCGCGATTACCGGGCGAGAGTGCATACCAGATAGATTCTTGCTTGGAAAGTTCTTCTTTGGCACTATTTTTGATGCCTTCGAGCGATGCACGCTTAGTAGTTTTTAGCTTAAAGGTTGTTCTCAGCATTTCGATCGCTTCTTTTTCGGCCCGACTATTATAGGTTGTAATATGTTGCTTTCTCAAAAAGCCATTACCCGATAAAGACAAAAATATAATAGCAAATAATATACCTGCAGTAACCAGCTGCTGACCAAGCAGGCGATCTTCTTTTTTTTCTAATTTTTTATCAAGCAAATTACAATACATAGTTATCGACAAATATGCTGCAAGAGCAATGCTTGCAATCATTTTTTCACCTAATTTTTCTACACCAGCAGGAAGCGTTACTATGCCTGCAAGTATATTCGCCGATTCAATGCCAATACATTGTTTACAGCCAATAACCTGTGCACATTGCTCAACAAGTTGAGGAAACACTGTCATACTGCCCGTGATATATACCGATATGTCCGCTATATTAACAACACTCTTCTGCAATGCTGCACGTAGAATCAATGATACCGTCTTGCCATTTTCAGCTCGCAGTTCATTATTGATAATCAACGGCGGTATTGCTTTGATAATAGTTTGATTTTTTTCGCTCTGTATCAGCACAAAACTATTATGCTCATTTGCATGAATCAGTATAAAAGGCACAGATGAGTCACTGTGTGCAACAATGTTTGCTGCAGAGAGCAGTGCATACATCTCAAAGCTGTTTGTCGAAAGCTTATCAAGAGAGAAGCCTGCATCGGTAAATAATTTTTCATAATAATCAACCGTTGACATCTTACCTACAACAGCGGTATATATATTTTTTTGCAACATTGCTCCGCTAAAAGCAGCTTCGCCGGCTGCAAAGGGGAGCGTATTCTCAAGCTCAAAGGGAAGCAATTTTTGTATTTTTTCCTGATCAGTGATTTCCATTTTTAGATCTTTAAAGATAAGCTGCTGCAGTGGAATAGTGCAAAAGACTTTATCAACAGGTCCCACTTTTTGTTGCAATTCTTTGAGCGCTTGCAGTAGTCCCAAGTAATGGGGATCCATGAGCTCTGCTTCTTTTTCTTTTCCATCTTTGGTCTCAAGCTCTATAACGTTGTTAACATTCTGTATAGGAATATCAAAAAAGCGTTCAATGGTGCGCTGCGCCCCACTGGCATAGAGCAGAGTTGCAAGCACGTGTGACTCAGTTATCTCAATGCCAACAATACGCTGTTTCCAATTAAAATAGGTATCAAAAGTTTCGGGGAAAAAAAGTTTTTTAATCGAAAATGTGTGAAAAAATATCATAGTATTGACTCACCTATTTGCTTTTTGTATCTTGATCAGTTGTTTTATATTCGGGCTTCTCTAGGACAACCATATCCTGTATCGACTCACCCAAATCATTGTTTTCTTTTTTTTCTGTTTCAGGCTCATCATGGTCTTGAGTAAGAAGCATGGCTTGATGCAGACCTCTTTGCTTTTTACCAGACTTAAAGAACCATCTATCAATAGGATCTCGAGAAGGTCCACCCTCATCATTGAGAAGTGTTTTAATGTGACGCACTGTTCTGCTGGTAAAGCTATCTTCTCTACCCTCTGAGCGCATGGGAACAAGTTCAGGAGTAATTAAGACAAGTAAAAATGTTTTAGAAATCTCTTTATTTTTATTTCTAAATAGCCATCCCAGTATAGGAATTTTATGCAAAAGCGGTGTATGTGTCTCAGACTCAGATGTACTATCTTTGAGAATTCCACCAAGCGCAATCATTTCATTATTCTTGGTAATAACTGATGAATTTATTACGCGCGTGGTACGATTGCCCGCAGTCGCCGTATTAGCTGAACTACCAGTAAAGGTATCAATAACCACGTTTATCGATAAGGTAACCAATTCCTCATAACTTATCTGCGGCGTTACCTTTACCTGAATTTGTGCGGTTAGATCATCATAGGTAGGGACTGCAGGATTGCCTGATGTCTGTGTATATGCGGTAACAACGCGCCGTATCTCACCGGTTGCAATAGTTGCAGGGTATCGATTGGTTGTTACTATAAATGGATTAGTTATCAAGCTAACATTACTATACGACTGCAACATTCTTAACATTCCCCATACCCCAAAGGCATCACAGCCAAGAGTAACAAGAGTATTACCAGCTGAACCAACACCTGAGACTAAGTTAATCAAATTACCAAGCAATCGTTGCCCTCCAGAAGGTACTGGCGTTGTTGATATTGTTTCGTATGGATTTTCTATAACCCCCTGCGTTGTCATTCCCGATGTTTGAAAGTTAACTGTCTTACCCAGAACGCCATCCAAAGCTGGCTTCATATTACGCAATTGACAACCAAGTCCACGTATATCAGTTGTTTCAATAGAATAAATAAATATTTTGAGTGCAACCTGTGGTTGTTCTATATCTATACGCTCTATCAGTTCCTTAATTTTTTCAAAGTCTTCATATGATCCTGATATCACGAGTCTATTGCCTGATTTTTCGGCAATTACCGTCACATTTTTAAAATATTTTTCACCATCACGCACACCGCCATACTTTGCAGCATCCGCGCCAGCCGATGAATTACCCTGAAATTTAACAACGTCATTAATAATCGCTGCAACAGCAGTAGCATCAGTATATTTGAGCTCATAGGTATGCAGAGGGGTAGAGGGCAGTGTTACCTGCTTATCAATTTGATGCACAATAAAATCTTCAATTTTTTTAATCGCCTGACTCTGTCCCAAAAGAATTAAGCTATTGGTTCGCGGCTCAGCGATGACACGGGTGCCTTCGGGAAAATATGAAACCGTTGATGTCTTGCGAGCGCCCATTAAACGTGCGTTTAAGTCCTGCGGCCTGTCAGGCATAAGGCTCTTATTGTATAAATCTGCAATGGTGACTGCATCTGCATGTTTCAGCTTGATGATCGCTACAGTCTCGGGAGAACTTACCCGATCGAGCTCATACACAATAGTAAGTATTTGCCGTATAGAGCGTGCCTTATCAGTAATCACCAATGCTTTAATTTCTGGCACCAGAATCACTGCTCCTGCTATTGACGAACATAGATTAACTACAACACTACTTATGATCTCTGGAGATGCATTTTCGACAAAGTATACATAACGAATAAGGCTATCGTTATCAGGTAATTCTGACAGCTCAACGTTAAAATAGGTAGGCAATGGATTACGCTGTGCGGCGCGTGGCGATTTTGGATCACTGGTAGTTATGCGATAGGTTGTCTCATCTATTGCAACAGCGGCAAGCCCTGCAATATCAAGAAACTGTATAAACAGGTCCCATGCTTGTTTTTTGTTAAGCGATTTATAACTGGTAAAAGTGATTCGCGAACCCATAACACTGCCCTTTGTATCGGCAGGGAGTGGTTGGATCGCATCATTGAGTATAAAGGTTAGTCCAAATTGCTTTCCAATGTAGGAGATAAAGTTTGACAGCTCCATGTTTTCAAAGAGTATGTCTATTGTTTGGTTTGCTGTTTCGAGCTGCCATGGTTGTCTAAATCGTGTTACCTCACCAGTGCTTGAGGTTGTCGTAGGTTCCATGCCCTCTATAGGCGCTACTTCTTCCTGGGGTTTTTTAATCGTATTACGAGCTACATGCTCATCAATAACTTTTTTTGCAATAGAGCCAAGATCACCGCTAGAAAACTCATTGCTACCGCCATCTTTAAAAACAACCTGTGGTAGAAGAGGGCTTTCCTGACTTTTTTTTACTTCATCAAGCATTTGTTTGCGTGTTGCCGATGTTTCGAGACTTACTGATGTGACATGGGTATGTATACATACACAGGCAAAAATTATACTAATGCCGAAAATAAAATGTAGTTGTTTATTCATATGTATACTCATGGATTAGAAAGTTGATTTCGCGTTAAAAATTGCTCTTTTCCACCGTGTTCAAGCATTATTTTTTTTTGTTCTCTCTTGATTGTTTTTGACATATCGCCCTGATCAGTAAGTCTATCTATTATTTGCTTGCTGCTCTCAACTCGCCCTCTATTAATAGGAACTTCTTGGTTAACAAATGAACCAACAGAGCGCTTTGAGAGAGGGTCTTGATACACAAATTTTTCCTGACTTGCTTGTTCTTCAAATTTTGCAGTCGTATATACAATCGTTTTTTCTTCAATTCCCCGTGCTATTTTAACAGCAATAGTTGCTCCCATAAGCTTTTTGACCACAACGCTATACGCCTCAACACGTTCCTTGGTTGTGCGCAGGGGAAGATTGTCTATAGCAATTATAACATCACCATACTCAAAACCAAGAGCCGAACTTAATGATTGATCGCCACGCGAGCCAATGCGGCAGCCAATGCTCTGACCTTTGTTAAAGGCAGTGGTCAAATCAAATAACGAAATAACATTCGAGAGCGTTTTGACGCGATCAACAAAATTTTCGGGATCAACGACATAGTTATTGTTATTTATTTTTTGTACAACAGCGCCCCAGGTTTTGTTATGCACAAAATATGGCTCTTTTTTCAATCGCTCAGGGGTAATAAATAACGTTTCTTGTTGACCATTTGATCTGATAACAATCACTTTATCACGCGCAATTTTGATTATATGAGCATCTTCAACAACGCCGCCCGTCTTGTATAAATGTTCTTCGGTCGTTGCATTATTCGAGAGAATTGCATACGAGTCAATTTCATTCTTATCAATGATAATACCTTTAAGCGTTACGTTCAGCGGTGGTATAAATGCGGGTGGTTGTGGCGGCGGTGCATACACCGGCTTTGGTTGTGGCGGCTGCGGGATAGGTATGATATTTTTTTCTTCTTCAGTTTTCTGCTCTACTGCTGCTTGTTTGAACGTATCAAACAAATCGCTCTCATAAATACGCGCTATATTGACCGTGGATAACTCTTGTTTAACGCTATTTGCTTGAGTGATTACCTGCAATGGTACTTTTTTTAATCGAGGATATGGAGTAAGTACAATATATGCTATTGTACAAAAACAAAGCACTAAAAGAGAAAGATTTAATATCCACAAGGGGCTTTTCATCAGTTATCCTTTGCTATCCTTTTTTTCTACTAAAAGATCATCACAATACTCGTATCTAAGTATTATTTTGTCAAGGCTACTTTTCACGCCGAGAGCGATGCACTATTTCATTTTGAATAGGACCTTGCGATAATCCACGAATAAATTGATATATATATGGATTCGTTGACTCCCAAATAGTTTTTGCGCTCCCAAAAAAAGCTATTGTACCATTATTAAGTAATGCAACATTATCAGCATAATTAAAAATTTCAACATCATGAGAAATTACCACAGATGTTATGTTAAGCCTTTTTTGCATGTCGAACATAAGTTCATGAATAATGCGCGCGGTAATAGGATCAAGACCGGTTGTCGGTTCATCGTATAGAATAATAGATGGATTGGTTATCAGTGTTCGCGCAAGACCGACACGCTTTTTCATACCACCAGAGAGTTCTGAGGGTGATTTATACAAAATGTCTTCACCCAAGTTAACCAATTTTAATTTTTCGCGCACAACTCGCAAGACTTCACTGTAATTAACATTATGCTCAAGCAACGTTAAACCAATATTTTCAAACACATTCAAAGAGTCAAGTAGCGCGGCAAATTGAAAAACGTAGCCACATTTTCTATAAATTTCTTCGAGACCTTTATAGTTGAGCGTCGTTATATTAACCCCATCGATAAAAACATTTCCCGAGGTAGGTTTGATCAGGCCTACTATTTGCTTTAATAAAACAGATTTACCCTCGCCCGATCGACCAATAATGACGGTCATCTGACCCGTAGGGATGCTCAGGTTAACCCCTTGCGTAACCCACTTTTCTCCAAATCTTTTTTTAAGATCAACAATTTCAATAGACGTTGTCATGCAAGCCCTGTCTTAAACAAAAGAGAACTTAAAAGGTAATTCGCGACGAGAATCATAATAGAGCCAACAACCACACTCTTTGTCGTTGACTGTCCAACACCCTGGGCTCCACCCGTTGTTTTGTATCCATTATAGGTGCCTATCCAGGATAATATAAAACCAAAACATGCTGACTTAACCAGTCCTCCGGTAATATCTGAGAGCACAACATATTGTTGAATCGATGCTATATATGACTCGGGATTTAAGCCCAACACATACACGCAATAAATATAGCCGCCAATAATACCACAGATCATCGAGAAGATGGTCAAAAAAGGTAGTATAAACGTACTTGCAAGAACGCGCGGTACGATTAAATATTGGAATGGGTCTATACAAAGTGTTCTCAGCGCATCTATCTGCTCAGATATTTGCATTGACCCAATTTCTGCTGCCATCGATGAACCCGCACGACCCGTTACCATCAAGCTAGTAATTACTGGTCCAAGTTCGCGAGTCATACCAAGAGTCACAATAACACCAATAAAATCAAGCGCCCCAACACGACTAAAGCCTATATAGCTTTGCAATGCCAGAGCAAGCCCAATAGAGGTACCGGTCAAAAAAACGACGGGGAAAGAATCAACACCTATGTGTTTGAGTTGTTCGACAAGTTGGCGGAATTTAATCTTTTTACTGAACATTATGTATATCGTCTGCGCAATAAACATAATAGTACTGCCAAGCTCACTCAATACATCAATAACCCATACGCCAATAACATCAACCAGAGAATTTATCGATTGTAGTAACATGTTTTCTACTGTTTCGATGGAGTGTTTTCTGTTTCTTCTTCTTGTTTTTGTTGTTCATCTTGCTGCAGTGCATCTGCTTGTACAGGTTCTGCTCTTACAGGTTCACTTTGAGTCGTTGCTGTTTGTACATTTTTTTCAAGAACATTTGGCAATTCTGTTTTTGGCAGTATATAGCGAGATGTTTCTGATTGTTTTGTACGCAGCAATGCTATACCAAGAGATCCAAACATAAATAAAATACCAAGTACCCATGTTGCTTTTTGCATAAAATCCTGTCCACCAGAACCACCAAAAAGCATTTGAGATCCGCCGCCCATAGAGCCAAGACCCATGCTACCTTTTGTCTTTTGTATAAGAATAAACACGGTAAGCAGTATGGCTGTTGTTACAAACATAAACACTAAAAATTCATATAACATATTTTTCTCCAAAACTAATGTAATAAAGCGTTTTTATCACTTTGAATCTATCGGCACGGACGGGAAGTACTAAAAACAGCATAGCGTTTTTTTTTGCGATTGAAAAATGATCACTACAAGAGCAAAAAATCTCGCTGCTTAAAAATAGATACTAGTATGGAAAAAACCTACAAACACAGCATATAGGCGTGAGAAAAACTCAAAAACTAATTCATCTTAAAACTCTCTTTATAGCCAGCTTCTTTTAGCTTTGCAAAATTCACTGCTTAAAATTGCTTCTGCAATAGTACTGCTTATAGCTGTGCACCAAAAAATATTTCCAACAGCAAACTGCTGGATAGAAAATAGTAACAAATATCTTCTATCCAGCTTTACATTAACTACTGTATTAAGAAATACTTATTGCATCGCCCTCTCGCGTTATCACAATATCTTTTGCTTCTGGATTTTTGAGCAAATAGAGGGAGAGCGGCGAGACAATAAGATTCTGAATAACTCTCTTGAGCGGACGAGCACCAAATTCTGGACTATAGCCCTCATCAGTCAATAAATCAATTACCCCCTCGTCTACACGCATAGTCTTATTTTGCTGCTGCAGGCGATTTTGGATAATTTTTATCTGAAGTTGCGTTATGGTGTGCATGTCAGTTTTCTTTAATTTTTCAAAATAGACAATCGCATCAATTCTGTTGAGAAACTCTGGCTTAAATGTTGATCGCAGTATTGACTCAATACTATTTTTGATATCACTTGTTATCGTATCAGCGCCAAGCAATAATGATGCACCAATGTTTGACGTCATGATAATAATGCAATTTTTAAACGATACCGTCCGACCCTGGCTATCAGTAAGTCGTCCATCATCAAGAATTTGCAAGAAAATATTAAACACATCAGGATGCGCTTTTTCTATCTCATCAAAGAGAACGACTGAAAATGGATGGCGACGTACCGCTTCTGTCAACTGACCACCTTCCTCATAGCCAACATAGCCCGGAGGTGCTCCAATTAATCGTGCAACAGCATGCTTTTCCATATACTCTGACATATCGATACGAATTAGTTTTTTCTCATCATCAAAAAGAAAATCGGCAAGCGTGCGGGCAACTTCTGTTTTGCCAACCCCTGTTGGTCCAAGAAACAAGAATGATCCTATAGGCTTATTTGGATCAGAGAGCCCTGCTCGATGCGTTTGTATAGCATTTGATACAATTTTTATCGCAGCATCCTGACCTATTACCCGACTCTTAAGCGTGTCTTCTATAGTAATAAGCTTTTCGATGTCGCTTTTTTGGAGCTTATCACTTGGAATACCCGTCCAGCGAGAGAGCACCAGTGCTATATCATTCTCATCAACATATTCTTTTATTAATGATGATCCATTGCGATTTTCTACTTTTTTTTGTTCTTCTTCGAGCTCTTTGGTAAGTTGCGCAATCTTGCCATATTTGATCTCTGACGCTTTTGCATAATCACCTTCTCGCTCAGCTTTGATATACTGTTGTTGCAATTTTTCTAACTGCTCGCGCGTTTTACTTATACGCTCAAGCGGTTCTTTTTCCTGCTTCCAGCGGTTCAACAGTTCAGTAAACGTAGCTTTAGTTGTAACAAGCTCACTATCAATAGTAGCCAGTCGCTGCATTGATGCCTGATCTTTTTCTTTGCTCAGTGCAACGCGCTCAATCTCAAGCTGTCGCAGAGTACGCTCAAGTCGATCAAGCTCTTCTGGTTGCGAATCTATAGCCATACGAACTTTTGCTGCAGCCTCATCAATAAGATCAATTGCTTTATCCGGCAAAAATCTATCGGGAAGATTTTTTGAAGATAGCTCGACTGCTGCTACCAGAGCTTTGTCTTTGATTCGAATGCCATGGTGTAATTCATACTTTTCTTTTAGTCCGCGCAATATTGAGAGCGCATCTTCGACTGTAGGCTCCTCAACAAGAACCTGTTGAAAGCGTCTTTCGAGCGCAGCATCTTTTTCGATATACTTTTTATATTCTTTGATAGTTGTCGCACCAATGCAATGCAGCAAACCACGAGCAAGAGCTGGCTTAAGTAGATTTGATGCGTCCATTCCACCGCCGCTTGCGCCAGCACCGACAAGCATATGCAATTCATCTATGAAAAGAATTATATTGTCGGTTGATTCTTCAGTGGCTTTGAGTATCGATTTGATACGTTCTTCGAATTCACCCTGATACTTTGCCCCTGCTATTAAGAGTCCTAGATCAAGCGAATATATAATGCTTGATTTGAGACTTTCGGGCACATCGTTGTTGATAATTCGCTGCGCAAGGCCTTCAACAATGGCGGTTTTCCCAACGCCCGGCTCACCAATAAGTACGGGGTTATTCTTTGTTCTTCGCGAAAGTATTTGCACCACACGTCTAATTTCTTCATGTCTTCCAATGACCGGATCAAGCTTGCCATCACGTGCCTGTTTTGTAAGATTTTGACAATACTTGTCAAATATTTGACCAATAGGTTCTACCTCTTTTGTTGCCACTTAGCTACCCCTTCTTGATAAAAAAATATATAGATTTTTTAAAAATGGTGTACATGTAATTGCATAGCTATCTTCTTCTAGTTTTGCAAAATTTACTGCTTTAAAATTACTTCTTCCGTAAAACTAGTATGTACTCTTTTCTCTACGGTTTTTACAATAAAAAAATAATATCATCAAAACAATGTCACGATTATTAGTGCAACAGTAGATGATTATGATTCAGTTTTTATCAAAAACCGGAACTCTCTGAGCGAACTGCAAAACTTAACAAAAAGCTGTTTATATAGGATACTTTTACATACATGGTATATTCTGCTCTTGCTTATGCATTATTTTTTTTGAACTATTTATGAAAAGGTTAAAAATATGATTAAATTACGCACACTTTTATACGTAGCGCTTTGCGTATTACTTGCCTATACCTCTTGGCAAACATATAGTTATTTTTTTGACACAACAGCTCCTGTTGTTGAGCTTGTTGGACTCACTGATGAGTCGTACCATGCAGGGGATATCTCATGCACTCTGCAAGGATCTGATGCATATAAAGTTCAAAATATTACCATTCTTCTCGATGATACAAAATATCTTATACGAGATCATCGCGTACGTTCAAAAAGATTTGAGTTCCCTTTCACTATACCTACCTCAAGCATCAACCAGGGCAAACATACGCTCAAATACATTGTTACCGACGCTTCGTATAACAAAAACAAAACAGAGCAAACGCTCCATTTTTATGCAGATAACAACCCCCTTCAAGTAGCACTTATCACACGAACCGATGATTTAAAAGTGTTCCAGGGAAGAGTGCTCCATATACAATTCCAAACAAATAAAATTATAAAAAAAGCAACATGCCGCGTTCTTGCAAAAGAATATGCATGCTATGCAGAGTCTCCAGGCAGTCTTATTTATGAATGCTATGTACCAGTACCTGTCGATGAATTGCCAAATGAGTATATTGCAAGCATCGAAATAACCGACAACGTAGAAAACACGGTCACCCTTGATCAAAAATATCAGGTCATAGCCTATCCCTTTAAAAACCAAACACTGCGACTTGATGTTCAAAAAGTAAAACAAGAAAATGAATCAGGCCTGTCTGCACAACAATTTGAAACTGATATGGAAGCAGCAACCAAAAATTCTCCTGCAAAAAAAATGTGGTCGGGAGCTTTTTATGTGCCGTGCGAAATGCGTGCAATCACCACTGATTTTGGCACACTCCGCATTACACAACACAAAGGAAAATATTCTCATAATGCCGTTGATCTCTCAGCACAACCACGCAGCTTGGTATGGGCATCTCAAGATGGTGTTGTGGTAATAAAAAATCGCTATGGACACAGTGGCAACACCATTGTTGTAGACCATGGCTATGGACTACTATCATGCTACTTCCACCTGGAAACATATTCTGATATCAATGTTGGCGACACCATCAAAAAAGGTCGCCCTGTTGGTACACTGGGTATGACGGGACATGCAAGCGGCTATCACCTTCACTGGGAAATGCGTCTGCAAAATATTCAAATAGATCCAATGCAGTGGACAAAGACAATATAGTTTTTTTATTAAAACAGTCTTTGCCTTTGCAGCTAAATAAATCTAGCTAGTATTACAACCGCTTTCAACAAAAAATATTGTTGAAAGCGGTTGTTTTTTGTACCTGTATAACAAGAATTATGTACTGCTCTTTAGAACATAGAAATATTTGCTACAGTATTTCACTTCAACATAGCTCTAAAAATCTTATCAGCAGTAATTTTAAAAGTAGTAAATTTTGCAAAACTAAAATAAGCCAACTATATACAGGACTTACGCATAAATATGTTGATTAGTGCTTATTAGTCGAGTGAATCTCTTTATTAAAAAGTTAAGACTTTTCGTCTTACAGTGTCTAATTGCTTTTTCTGGTGTATCTAACCTGCTTATTTTCATCTCTAGTTGCGCTAATGAATATGCTAAAAGAACTGAAGCTACGTGATTATGCTGTTTTTCGAGCGAACGAGAATAACATTCTTGCAATCCAAGGGCTTGTTTTGTTGTCCTGTTAAGCATTTCGATGGACCATCGTTTTTTGTAGTTTGCAACGTGTTCACGAGGTAATGATTTGTATGTTGATATTTGAAAAACAATAGATTCATTGCCATGTTTATCAAATCTTCTAACAATTGTAAGCTCTAGGTCAATATTATGCCAAACTATTGGTATAGTACGTGCTTCTTGTCGTCCTTTTGGACATAGTCCACGCATATTTAATAGATCTTTAAGTTTTATACTTTCACCATTATATTCAACCACACGATTACTGTGCATTCGTGCTTCTAATCGAAT
>CAIKXM010000029.1 GCA_903831405.1 uncultured bacterium | reverse complement strand
TATTATATAGTTTATCCATATACACAGATGCTGATTTTTTTAGATCTTCAAAATCTGTTTGATTATTTGAAAGTCTCTTTATTAAATCATTATAAAGGCTTTCAATACCTTGATAATCATTAAGAGCATCTTCTTTTGAGAAAGTTCTTTTAGATATAACATCTTTATAAAGTTTTTCTATAACGCCTTTTAAATTGTTGTTAATTTCTTTGGTATAATCAGCAATTATTCTCTGTAAATCATTTATTTTTATAAGCTCTTTAAGATTGTCAAATTCATCTGATAATAACTCTCCTTGTTTTTTAAACAGATCAAGAAAATTTTTATATAATTTGTCTATACTGGTGTTTTTTCCAAGGTTTTGTTCAAACGACGCTTGTATTTTTTTATCAAAAATTGAAGCATCATTGCTAATTTGTTTTGTTATGTTTTCTGCTTCTGTACTAAATTCTCTTGCTACCTCTCTAACACTCCTAAAAGGGCCTTTTAATGGGTCTGCTGCTTGTACTGATAAGCTGCTTGCAAGCAGTATCATAGGTAATAATAATCTTTTCATACATCTTCTCCTTTTATAAAAAATAGTAACGATACGTGTTCTTTGGTCGAAATCATTTTTTATATATAGTGATAAAAATATAATATAGCAATACTTTGTGTTGTATGTGCGAAGCGGTATTGTTTTTATGTTATTCTCTTCTTGATTTTGGCGTAGTGTAATCAGCTGTGCAGTGTGCGATGGTATGCGTGTGCGTGGCTTGCCGGTAATTGTTGTTGGTGGTGGCGACACGGCGATTGAGCATGTATTACAACTGCAGCAATATGCAAGCACGACTACCCTGGTTGCTCTTTGAGAAAGTTCACTGCGTGCTTCGGCGCGTATGCAAGAAAAGCTAAAAACGCTTACTAATGTAACCATAGTGTATAATTCTGCTGTTGAACTCATTGAGGGTGATGGAGTAGAGATGACGCAGGTGGTGGTTAAAGATACAAAAACTGGTGTTGTGACAACATTGCAAGCAAAAGGCTTGTTTCTCGCGGTAGGGCATGTGCCGAACACTGCTTTTTGTCCATCGAGTGTAGAACGTTTAGCGAATGGAACTATTTTATTGCCAACACGCAGTCAGCAAACAACCTGTCCGGGTATCTTTGCCGCGGGTGATGTTGCTGATAATACGTATCGACAAGCATGTATTGCTGCTGGCTCTGGCGCACAAGCTGCGCTTGAGGCTGTTGCGTATATGAGACGCTAAAAATACTGAGTACTGTTGTTTTAGAGATAAAAAATAATGGTTGGATAATTTATGCATCCAACCATTATTTTTTTTGAGTTTCGATAAAAGTAGGTATAGCAAGATTCTCTTCGTTCTATACACTTCTTACAATAGTGCAATCTTCTGCTAGAGCTTTAATGGTATCGTATATATTTGTGTGCGTCTTAATAAAGCCTGCTATAGAATGCAAAAAGAATATTATGGCTTAACCCAATCTGAATCAGTATCTTCTTGTCCTAATGAGTCTTTTCTTTCTTGTAAACTTTCTTGTAAATCAATATTTAATAATTCTGCTACTTTTTCGATGCTGAGTTGTAGAATTTCTAATGTTTTTGCTAAAAGAGTTGCTCCAAAGCGTTCTTTATAGCTTGTTCGACTATTCTTTATATTGTTGTTGATTTTTTTAAGTAGCTTTATTTTTTGGATTGTTTTTGACCGTAGATTTATAAGTGTTTGTTTATTTTCTTTATTCTTTGGGTTTTGAACAGCTTGTTCTAACGCAACAAAAGCCATATCTATGTGTGCTAATGTTGTTATAGCAGAACTTTTGGGAAAGTTTTTTGATTCGTGTGTTAATGTATATGGTTTAATTAATTCTTTCGGTGCATATAGTATTGCTATTGCATCATTTATCATTGCATCTATAGTAGTGATATGTTTCTCTATGAGTTGAAAGGTGTCTTTGGGAGTTCTGTTTGTTATTATACCTGAGTATTCGTTGTATATGCGTATTTCTTTTATTCTACTTATAATATAGTCTAATGTACCTATTTGTTCTTTGAGCCACTGGTCGCTTTTGTCGCTTGAGAATTTTGAGAGGGTAATTTTTTTGTTGTCAATAGGTAGCGATACAGTAAAACAATGCAGAGCAACTATTGTTGTTACTAGTAATAGTTTATTCATAGTATGGTTCCTTTTTTTATGATAAAAATATGTGAACACTTCAGTATTTTTAGTATATAAAAAAATTTTTCTAAAATAATAGATGTCTTGCAACTATAACAATCTTTATCGCTCTATGTTTATACAGTATAACAGGTGAGTTGAGAGTGGTGGCGTATATGAGAGGCGTGAGAGAAGTTACTGCAAAGAGTTCTTTATTACTGTTTGTGATGTTGTTTTTAATTATATTCTGTTGTAGTTATTGTTGAGAAATGAACCGATCTATTAATAGAGAACTATTAGAATGTCATATGATATATTGCAGTAGAATACAAAAGGGTTGCATTTCTGCAACCCTTTTGTATTAATGTATTAGATTTATATGTTCAAGATTTATTTGGACTGCTCCTCGCTTAATTCTTTTTCAACTTTTCTTATTTCTTTTTGTGTTTCTGTTAATTGTTCTTGTGTAACTTTTATACCAACTGTTAATATTGTTTTCCTCGTTTTTTCGCTGGGGTTTTCTTCATTCAATGTTGGTATTATTTTTTTGTTTGCTTTTATTAAGTTATTTAAACGAGTTTTGCGTTGTTTTAAATTTTCTAATTTATTCTGCAAGTCTGCCAAAATAGTTGCCTTTCCTTGTTCTTGCTCTAACTTTTCTTTATAATCTTTTGCCAATGTATCAGCAGCTCTTGCAAGCTTGCGAGCCTCTTGTGCTGCTGCAAGTGCAATTTGTGCATAATATAGAGCGTTTTGTGGGCTCTGTTGAGCAAGCTTGTAATTTTCTCGTGCTTTTTCAACTTGTTTCATTGCTCTTTTCGCTGCATCCTGGGTTTTTGGCCCACTGCTGCTATTGAGATATCTTTTAATGTTTTCTTTTATTGTTTGTGCATGGTCTGATGCCATTTGTGCTTGAGCTAACCAGTTGGTGCCTACTTGTGGTTGTGATGGTAACGGTTGTGATGTTGGCTGTTGTATTTGAGGTTGTTCGATTTTCCTTTGTTTTTCTAGTCTTTTGCTCAGCTCGGTGTCTATTCGTTGTGTTTCTTCATCTGAAAAAAGGTCTGTCTGTACTGGGAACAAATCTTCTGATGCTGGTATTCTAACAAGGGGTTGAGGAGTTGGTGGTAAAGGTTTGTTTGGTGCTTGATTGAGTTCAATAGCTCTCTTGACTGCTGTATCTAGATTGAACGCATACTGCAGTAACAGTTCAGCTGCAAATCGTTTTTCATGAGCAAGGGTTGAACTTTTTTTTATACCTTCGATCGTTGTTCTTAATGTTTGAATTTTTGTTGCAGTTTTGTCTTGTATATCAATAACTTTCTTTAATTCATTGGTAGTTTGATCAAGAGAGAGTGAAAGATTTTCAAAAATTGTTCTGAGGTCTGTATGCATTTTGTTGGCGTTAGTTTTTGAAAAATCTGTTGGTAGATATACACTTTTGTATAAGGCTTGTATTGTTTTGTTAATTATTGGGTTGGTCTCTGCAACATAAGCACTGATTGCATTTTTAAGATTGTCTTTTGTAGTTGTTTTGTTAAATGTATTAAAATTATCAATTTCTCTGATGGCTGTATTTAGTACTATTTTGTTTTTATCTTGTGCGCTTAATTCTTTTGCAGCATGTGCTAATGGGCTGTGGAAAATCATGGCAAATAAAAATGCGAGAACTAATAACTTTTTCATAAACACTCCTTTTAAAAAAAACAATACAATAAAAAACATCTTACTTTTTTATACTAAAAAAAGAGTGCGTAAATATATGATTTTTAAGATTTGTTTTGGCTGTCTAGTTGGATAGTTAAAAAAAGATATCTGCAGGGTTATCTCGATCTCTTTTTATATTACTGATTAATGGTAATAATGCTGCCGCGTGCTTCTTTGGTTACCACAAAATGGGTAGAGAATTGATTCTTGAGCTGTGGCAAGTGAGATACAATAATAATTTTGGAAAAATCATCCTGTATTTTGTACAGTGCTTCAACAATGCGCTGTAGGCCTTCTTCGTCTTGTGAGCCAAAGCCTTCGTCTATTATTAGTGTTTGCAGTGTGGTGCCTGAGCGTCGTGCAAGCAGCTTGGCAAGTGCAATGCGCAGGGCAAAGTCTATACGAAATGCTTCGCCGCCCGAAAATAGTTCATAGGAGCGAGTGCCTATCGAGTCCGATATAGTAATATCAAGCGTCTCTTTGGTCTTGCCACTCTTGAGATCACGTACTGACTCTATATTGAGATATGTTTGATTGTCAGTGAGTCGTGTAAGTAGTTCATTTGCTTCGGCCTCGAGCTCTGGGATTGCATTCTCTATCAATACTGCCTGTATGCCATCTTTGCCCAGTGATTGTGCGAGCGCACTGTATTCATCACTCTCGCTCTTGATTGTTTCGCAGAGTTGTAGAATTTTTTTGTGCTCACTAAGCTGCATGGTCAACATGTCTAGCTGGTGTAAGAGATTATTTTTTTGCTTAACGATACGCTCTTGTTCTTGAGCACTGATGAGTTTTTTTGCACTGGTTGTAGAGAGCTCTGTTTCGTGTTCTTGTTTTTGCATGAGTGCGGTTGCATATGTTTGTTCATCATAGTGGCAGAAATCTAATTGTTTTTTTATCATACGCGCATGCATAATTTTTTCTCGCAGAATTTGTCGCTTATGTATACGATCAGTTGAGCTCATTGCAGCGGTATACAGATCGATACTATGTTGATGAGCCTCTCTATCGTAGGCAAGGGCACTGTATGCATCAGTTATTGCAAGAAGCTCTGTATATATCGTGTTATAGGTATCCTCAGCGCTGAGATATTTTTCTGTTATAATACTTTGCTCAATTGATTGCAGCTCTTTTTCAGTTATTTTGATGCGCGCCTCTATTTCTATATATGTTGCATGTATTATTTTGTATTGCGCAGCGAGTTGTTCTCTTTCTTGATCGATAGATATAATTTTTACGGTATGTTCTGCACATGCTTGCAACACAGTAACGCGTGCGTGCATGCTGGTTAAGCGATCTTTGAGCATTGTAAGAAATTGTTTTATCTTGCTTATATGGCGCTCAAGACGTAACTTCTTAACAACAAATTGTGTACGCATAGTTTTTTTGTGCTGCTCTGTGAGCACTTGCTTGCAGGCGTGGCAGAATGATCCAATATCGTCTAATGCGATATATTCAATGGCAAGTGTATCGTATTTTTTTTTAACTTCTTGGCCCCGTAGTACAAAGCGATGATAAAATTGTTTTGTTTTTTCGAATTGTTCTTGTATGTGATCAAGCGTTGCTATAGGTTCTGGCAATGAAGCAAGCTCTTGAGATAGTTGTTTTTTTTGTATTTCTTTGAGCTCAAGTGTTTTTTGTATTGTTGCGCATTGATTGCTTGTGGTAGCGCAGTCAGAGCTGAGTGTTCGCAATATTTTATTGTAGTCATCTTTGGCTTTTAGCGTGAGCGTAAGTAGTTCTTTTTTACAGGTATCACGCGAAGTTTTCAGTGAAATTATTTTTTTTTCGAGCAGGTGAGCTTGTATTGATTTTTGTTGGTATTTTTCTGTAATTAGGCGTAAATCTTCGTGATTATGTGTACGTGTTCCTATTTTTTTGTCATGACTTTTTTTAAAAAGTTCGCGTATTGTGACGATAATTTCTTGATATGATTTTTCGAGAGATTCTTTTTGCTGTTTTGATTCTTCAAGTTTTGTGATAGTGAAGAGATTTGTGGCAATAGCTTCTTTTATTTTTTGTTCGTGCTCAGAGAAATATGTATTCTGTTGGGAGATTATTTTTTCTTGTTCTATTGTTTCTTCAATATTTTTTTCAATAGATTTGAGTGCATCTTCACTCACTTCTTTGGTTGCGGCTTGTTGCGTGAGAAGCGTATGCTGTGTAACTAATTCTCGATGCTTTTCAACTGATTTTTTGTGTATGGCGTCGTAGTAATCAACGTTGAGCAGTTGACAGAGAATGTCTTTGCGTTCTTTTGGTGTTTTTTTTGAAAATTCACCCGAAGCACCCTGTTTGAGAAATATTGAGTTGCAAAAAGTGTCATAGGTAAACCCAAGCATGGTGTTTATTTTCTCTTGTGTTTGGCGAATTGTTTTTTCGCTCAAGGCTTGCAGGGTAGCGCTTGCAGGGTCATATATGCCAAAATCAAGAGCGCTAGAGGGTTTGCCCTTGGTGTAACTATATTCACGTCTAATACGAAACTGATGGTGGTTAATAATAAACTCAAAGCAGACCATCATGGCTGTTTCGCCAATATGTAGCAGAATGTCGTCTGATTTTGCCTGGTTGCTTATTTTTCGCGCTTGTCCCCATATCGCCCAGGTGATAGCATCAAGAAGCGCAGATTTACCATGGCCATTGCGTCCGCATAGGCAGATAAAGTTGTATGGCTCAAAGTTGATGGTTTGTGTTTGTGGGCCATAGCTGAGAAAATTTTTAATGGATAGGGTAAGCGGTACCATTTTGCGTTTTTCAACAATTGTTTTAATGAAAAAATATACAAATTTTAACATGAGTATTACAGCATAGCACCATTGTTGGTGTAGCAGTAGTGTTAAAGTATTGCGTGTGATTATATAAAATTTTCTGATTAAGTTTTTGGTGTATATGTAGTAGATATAGTTGCTAATGAAGATTTTTGATGTGTTGGCATGTTGCACTATTAGTATGTACGTTCTTGAGATAGTATCTGGTGAAGAAGAATAAAAAACAAGGAGATGTTTTCACATCTCCTTGTTTTCGGGACTTATGACTAACGTATACCTTGTTAGTTACGTTATTATAATTCTCTTTCATCTACATGCATTGGCTTTACTTCGTCTTTCTTGCAGCCGCAACCACATGTTTTTGGGCAACATTTTTTTGCGCATTTTTTTGGACAGTGGCATGATTTTTCGCGTTTGCAGCATTTTTTACGTGCATCACCGCATAAATCGCCACAGCATTTCTTTTCTTTGCATACTTTTGGACAACATGGTTTTGGACCGCATGAGTTACAGCAACCGATGCCTGCTTCAAGAGCAACGCTGAATGCAAAAACGCTTAACAGCGCTATGACTAACTTCTTCATAAAAACCTCCCTTTAGGATAGATTAAAAAATATTTCAAATAGAATCACAACACATTAGGTAGTATGATCGCATTCTGTATCAAAAATCAATAACCTCTATAAAAACTTTTATTAATATTTATTTTTTTGATTAAATTCATCGGTAATCATATTGAATAATGTTTCATCAATACATGCTCTTGCAAGCCATTTTTTCTGTAAAATTATTATTTTTTGTTGTAATTGTTGTGCAGAAGAATTTTGAAAAAGTTGTTGCATATATTCGTAAAGTTCTGGTGTTGTGGCACAAAAACCACCAAGAATTTCTACAAAACCAGGTTTATGATCAAAGTCAGGGATATTTTCTGAGGAAATTTTTGCTATATCCCAATTGCCACGTGGTGTAATAACTACGATGTATTGGTTACTTTCAGCATCATAACCAAGATTTATATTATAACTATTATTGTGTTCGTGCAGAATATTTATAAAGATATATGCTATGCGAGAAATTTCTTCGCAGCTGCTACTTTTTAATGCAATGTGCGTAGACTGAAGACTTTCAAGTTTTCCTATGGTGGTGATTGGCGACAAGAGTTGCTTTGGTTCAAAAGTATATTCATCAGCAGAGATGCCCAGTTGTCCTATTTGCCAATGCCATACATTAACACTCGAGGCTCCTTGTGAGTGTGCGGTATTATTACTGTTGAATCCAACGCTGTATTTTTGATGGTGCAGCTGCTTTTGTATAGAAAGCATGTCCATTATTTCGCTTGCAGATGCTATGTATTGTGGCTTATCTTTCTCTGTAGAATAGATAACAAAATGATGACTTACCAGGGGGAATCTATTACATATAATTGCGTAGGTAAGATTTCGATCAAGCGAGTCAAAAAAACAGATGCTTTGTTTATAGTCATCAAGAGATTGGAATGGATTTTGATCAGGAGCGCAGGCTTTCCAAGCCTCTTTTAAAATAATAATTTCTGATGGATCTAAAAATGCAGCAAGAGTTTCTTGCGCTGGCAGTTTGCCAATACACCAGCGATAGTATAATACATCATCTATTGTTATTGGTTTGATGATGTGTAACGCTTCAAGCTTTATTTTTATGAGATCGAAACAGGGCAGTCGCTCATGCATGGTAAGATATGAAAATTGCTCATGACGGGTTTCTTGTATTGATGTGTTTGAATAATGAGTAGGTGCTGGTTTGCTGTTGCGCTTTAATGCATAAAAAAAGATAAAAGGAGCGAGCGAGGGATCAACTAGTTTTGTTGATAAGAGTGGTTTTTTTTCAGGGTCTCTTTCTGGATCAAAAGAGATTCTTTTCTCTTCTAGCGCACAGGCCCATGATTGACCAAGAATATCAGCTATATTTTGCTGCAGGTCTTGCAACCAAAATCGTGGCTTTTGCTGCATTTCTGGTATGCGAAAAAGATCATGATGTTCAACAATCTCATAACCATGTTTTTGTTGCGCTATAATGGGAATCTCTTGAAAGCTGTGGCATGAAAGGGCAAGAGGGAGTAGCAGGCTTTGAGATATCATTATAAAACTCATTTTTTTATAAAAAATTAGTAATGTGATAACTACGTTAACAGAGATCTTTACTAAAAATATTATGGTAAAGCAAATATTGGTATATTGCTTTTTATCGTCTCATATACAAAAAAGTCATAGAGAATGATGATATATTTTTTTTTAGTTATATACTAAGAGACAGTATTCAAGATTAATGATTGAGATGTATTGATTTTTTCACCTGCACATCAAATATTTTTTTGAGGTTGTTATATATGAATATAAATATGAATATAAAATACGGAACAAAAAAGAAACAGTATCTTGTGGCCGCTGTAAAAGCGGTTGTTATAGATACGACCTGTGCGAAAATAATTGCGGTTGAAATTGTAGAAAAAAACTAGAATTAAATCATTGCCTTCAAGAAAAACTTGAAGGCTTTTTTGTTTATATAGGGGGGGTTGGTCAATGGATAATGGGTGTATTCGTACTAATTATTTTGAGCGATTATTTGCGTATTTTGTTGATGTCGATAAAGGGGAGCGCATAAAGGTTATATATTTATCGCTTATGTTCTTTTTAATTATAGGTTCATACACTATTGCAAAAGGATTAAAAGATTCTTTATTTGTAAGTATGGTTGGACAAACGTATATTCCCTATGCAAAGCCGATGGTAATTTTTATATTAATACCTTTTATTTTTATCTACTCACAACTTGTTGACTCAGTACGTCGTCATCAACTTATTTATATATATTCGATTGTGTATGGTATAGGTTTTGCTATATTTGCTGTTCTGCTTGGCATTCCTGGCATTGGACTGCAAAATACTGATGCAAGCCCCTATCGTATTCTTGGTTGGGTGTTTTATTTTTTTGTTGAAGGGTTTACTCCTTTTGTTATCGCACTTTTCTGGTCTTTCTCTAACTCTATAACAAAGCCAGAAGCGGCAAAAAAGAACTATAGCATTATGGTTGCAGGATCAAAAATTGGCGGCATGGTGACCGCAGGATTTGCATGGTGGTTGTTTACCGCTACTGATAAAAAAATAATTGGCATTAGCGATGTGGCATCGCACCAACTTCTTATGGGTATAGCGTCTCTGTTTTTACTCTGTGTGCCTCTTATGGTGTATTTGATGATGAAAAAAGCGCCCAAGGGTTCGTTGCATGGATATGAGGCAGCGTATTTTGTTGAGAAAAAAAAAGAAGAACAAGTCAAAAAAAATGGCCTGCTTACTTTTTGGAACGATATGACCGGTGGTCTCAAGGTATTAATTAAGTATCCCTATGTATTGGGTATATTTGGTATGGTGTTCTTTTGGGAAATTATTAATGCCATCTTTCAATATATGCGCTTGGGAATAGGAAAAGAATTAACGCAATCAGCCTCAGGCTTAAGTGGGTTTGTTTTTGAACAAGATTTTTATGCGCATATTGTTGGACTATTGTTTGTCTTTTTTGGAACGCGTGCGCTCATTAAGACATTTGGCATTAAACGTTCACTAGTAGCGGTTCCGCTGCTTACCGGTGGTTTGATGTTGTATTATCTTTCTTCGCGATCAGCAACAGCGGTATGTATTGTGCTTGTTATTGTTCGTGCGGTTAATTATGCACTTGCCTCACCATTGCGTGAAACACTGTATATTCCGACAACAAAAGAAACTAAGTTCAAAACAAAATCATGGATTGATGCATTTGGTACCAAGATAGCCAAAACTACCGGACAATTTTATAACTTTATGACGGGTGGTATTGCTGCAGCAGTGGTATTTAATATACATTTAAGCTTCTTTCTTCTTATTATTGGTTTATGGTCAATAATGGCATATGGTCTTGGCAAGAAGTATGAAAGTGCCGTTGAAAATAATGAGGTTATTGGTTCTGATGAATCGTGTTGATAGTATCAACTTTTTTTGTTAGTATGGTTTGGAGATGTCGTAATTGTATAATACGTGTTTCTGCTAAATAATTATTGGGGTGGTAGTATTGTTGTTATAACAGTGCACCTAAAAGCAGAAGCCGCTTCGTAACCCCATTGAAAGGTTCAAGATGATAGATTTAAAGCTTCTCGTTCAAAGCGGCGTTCAGTTTGGTCACCAAACATGGCGCTGGTGCCCTAAAATGGCTCCCTATATTTGGGGAAAAAAGAATGGCATCCATTTAATAGATGTTTCTAAAACAGCACATCTGTTAGAAAAAGCTGCTAACTTTTTAGAGCAAATTGCAGCCGAAGGAAAACAAATTCTTTGGGTTGGTTCAAAGCCAGCTGCACAAGCAATTATTCTCGAAGTAGGCGGACGCTTAAGTATGCCTACCGTTGTGCATCGTTGGGTTGGCGGTACGCTTACCAATTATCCACAAGTTCGAAAATCAGTTACAAAATACTTGCACTTGCAAGACGCATTAGAAAAATCTGACAAAGATTTATACACCAAAAAAGAATATGGTGTTATGCAAAAATTGGTTAACCGTCTTGATAAAAACGTTGGTGGAATACAAACATTACGTTGGCCGGTTGGCGCAGTGGTTGTTGTTGATGTTAAAAAAGAACAAAGCGCTGTTCGCGAAGCTCGTGCGGCAGGAATTCCTGTTGTTGCACTTGTTGATACAAACGTTGACCCATCATTGGTTGATTATGTTATCCCGTCAAATGATGATATTGCTCGCGCGGTAAAAATCTTATTAGATTATTTGGCAGAAGCGGTAGAGCGTGGTATCAAAACAGCAAAAGAAAATAAAAAAGAAACAGTTGCAAATGCTGAGCAAACTATTAATCAATTAGTTGAGCAGTCATATGCATTCCACGAAGGTGACTCGAGCGAAACAGATAAAGCGAAAAAAGCACCAACTCCTGCACCTCGCAGCAGAAAGCCTTTTACGCAGCAACGACCACAAAATAGACCAGCTCCTAAAAAGCGCGAAGAGTAAAATTGTTTGGAGAGATGTCTGAGTGGCCGAAAGAGCATGATTGGAAATCATGTATGCTCCTAAAAAGGGCATCGAGGGTTCGAATCCCTCTCTCTCCACCAAATAAATAGACCCAAAAGTAAAAAAATGGTTGCTGTATATACAGCAACCATTTTTTTACTTTTAATTACATAGCAAGATGCTTTTAGTTTTATACAACTATCACAACAGTAAATATGCTGCCCATAGGTTCATATACTATGTATATATGTACAGTATACTATAGTGAGATTCGCCCAGTTTTTCATTTTTAAAAGTAGTGTGGAGGGGTCTCAAAGCTAAAATATACATAACGGGAAGCGTGCTTGTTTTATGATGCAGCTATATAGGGGAAGTCTTTTTGTATCAATGCAATAATTGCTTGTATATCTGCTTTGCTTTTGACAATGAGTGCTACGGTGTCATCACCTGCAATCGTACCGAGTAGCCCTACGTTCTTCGTATTTTTAGACGTATAATCTACATATTTTTGATCAAAAAAATATGCCAAACTACTGGCGTATCCCGGGTGCGTATGCAGAATAATTACACCAAAATCTGATACTTGCATATTGAGTATAAGTGGTAGATGCGTTTGGTGAAGATCGAGTATGGTATATTTCCCCGCAACTTTCGCTATGTTAAGTTTTTTTAGACGCCGTGATAATGTTGCCTGAGGAATGGCATGGCCTCTCTTTGCGAGCAATTCTTGCAAATCGCTTTGTTCAAAAATTTCTTGATTTTGCACGATATGTACAATGTGTTCATCAAGAAGTGTAGCATGTGTCATATTTTTCCCCTTCTTTATTTTTTATATAGCACTATTCACGTAGCATACAATGGCAAAGTGTAAAACATTTTTCTAGAAGCTCAATGTCATTTTTTATATATAGCGGATTCGTTTAGCTTTGTCCCTCTCACTATTTTAAAATCGTTGTTGAGCTGCTTTTTAGATTATGTAAAAAATGAAAGACTAAGTGAATCTTATTATATGTGCATTTCTTAGCGAAGAATGCTCTGCTATTTAAAAATGTTGTCAGCAGTATTTTTAAAAACAGTGAATTTCGCCACATCTAAAAAAACAATCATAGAATACATAGTCATTAATATTGAAAGTATATTCATTTTTTGTTGACATGACAAATGACGATCGCTATACTCATTTTTTGAATAGAATTGTGAATATGTATCCAAAAAAAAGAGTACGGAGTTGTGTATGAAAAAGAATATAGGTGTTGTTTTGATCCCATTAATATTGTTGTTGACAGGGTGTGGAGAGATAAAAAAAGAGAATATACTAACATTTGCAACATCAGCTGATTATCCACCTTTTGAATATTATGATAATGGTGAGATTGTAGGTTTTGATGTAGATCTTGCGCGTTTACTAGCAAAAGAATTGGGCAAAGAGGCTGTTTTTAAAAATATGCAATTTAGTGCTATTTTGGCAGCGCTGCAAAGTGGTAGCGTTGATGCTGCAATTTCGACTATTGCGATTACTGATGAGCGTCAAAAAAATTTTGATTTTTCGACAGAGTATTATATCGAAACGATGGCAATAGTATTTTTAAAAAACAAAGGTTTTGCTGGCATCTCGCAGTTATCAACAATGAAAATAGCGTGCCAATTAGGCACCACTATGGAAATGTGGCTTAAGAAACATATATCAGAAGATGCTATTGTTGCTATGGATGTTGCTAATCAGGCAATAGAGGCACTGAAAGCTGGCCATGTTGATGGGGTTGTCATTGATAGCTTCCAGGCGGCTGCATTTAGCAAGAAAAATCCTAGTTTATCATATATGGTTATTGCTCAGTCGGACAATGGATATGGTGTAGCTGTTCAAAAAAATTCAGAGCTCAAAGATCAAATCAACAGAGCTCTGGGTGTTTTGAAGGAAAAAGGAGAGATTGCCGTGTTGCAAAAAAAATGGCTAGGGAATAAATGATGATGCATAATATGGCTGGATTTATAGAGCAGGTTGTTTTTGTAGGCTCTGGCATAGTTGTTACACTCGAATTGCTTGTGGGCGGTATTGTTATTGGATTGCTTCTTGGTACTTTATTCGCAATAGCAAGATATAGTGGGGTATGCGTGGGCATTATTAATTGTTTGATATCGATCATACGAGGAACGCCACTCATTTTGCAGCTGAGCTTTGTATATTTTCTTGTTCCAGTATTGCTTGGCATATCATTGTCTATTGTCGCCTCTGGCATGATAACATTTGGAATTAATAGTTCGGTATATATTGCTGAGATTTTACGAGCTGGTATAGCACATTTGCCAAAAGGGCAGTTTGAGGCAGCAAAAACGCTACAGATTCCGACGTTTTATGTGTGGAGGGATATTGTTTTCCCGCAGGTACTGAGAAATATTTTACCAGCACTTATAAATGAAATAATTACTGTATCAAAAGACACCGCATTAATTGCAACACTTGGCGGTATGGATATTATGCGAAAAATGCAAATTCTTGCAGCACAGCAATTTACCTATTTTATGCCTTTATGTATTGCTGCACTGTATTATTATTGTCTTGTTTTATTGCTTGAACACATAGGCAAAAAAATTGAGAAGAGAGGACAATATGTTAAAAATTAATGCTATACATAAATGTTTTGATAACAACATTGTTCTGAATGCTGTCACTCTTGCGGTTAAATCTTCTTCTATTCTTGGTATTGCTGGCCCATCAGGTAGTGGAAAATCAACATTGTTGCGTTGTATACAAAAGTTAGAAAAAATAGACTGTGGAACTATTGAATGTGATTGCTCTACTGGATTTATGTTTCAAGATTTTCAACTGTTCCCTCATATGACTGTTTTGCAAAATATGGTGTATGCACCTTTGGTGTGCGCACCCTTGGTGTGTGCGCCAATGAACAGTAATAAAATAAATAATAACAAGATACATACGAGTATTGAAAAGCAAGCTATAGCTTTATTGGAAACATTGAAAATAGCAGATAAAGCGTGTCAATACCCCTGCAGGCTTTCTGGCGGAGAGAAACAACGAGTTGCGCTTGCAAGGAGTTTAATGATGCATCCAGACTTGTTGCTCTGCGATGAGCCGACTTCTGGTTTGGACGTTGCGACTATAGTAGATATTGTAGCATTGCTTCAATCAGTGAGAGAGATGGGTGTTGCAATGATTATCGTTTCTCATGATCTTGATTTTTTAACAAAAATTGCGGATCGTATAGTGATTTTAAAAAAGGGTGAAGTTGTCGTTGATGCTCTTATATGTACGCTCAAGAATCCTGTTTCTTACTTGAAGAACTATTATTAGCAGGGTTTTTCGTGATATTTCTGTTGTTATGGTATACTAATTATTTAGATATAATATAAAAATAGCAAAATAGAACTTAACAAATAAAAGAGTAAAAATTATGATACATATGCGCGGCGTAACCTTATTTTTTGGTGAACAAGCGGTTTTTGATGATGTTAATCAGTTGTTTGCGCGCGGTCAGCGTATTGGTTTTGTGGGACGTAATGGGAGTGGCAAAACAACATTATTTAATAGTATTGTTGGTTTGCAGGATTTAGACTCTGGTTCTATTTCAATCGAAAAAGGTAAAACGATTGCTTATATGCCGCAAGAGACGACACTGCAATCACAAAGATCCGTTATAGATGAAGCACTGCATACCCATGAGCAGTATTGGTTGTTAAAAAATGAATATGATGCATGCATGATTATTAATGATAGTCATACCGCTGCAGATATTTCTACTCCTGCAAATATTACCCTATATGATCGAATAGGTGTTCTTGTCGAACAGTTATCCTATTATTCTTTTGATACTATGTATGCTGAGGCGCACGAGATACTCACCGGTTTAGGTTTTACCTATGACATGTTGCAAGTGCCGGTTGACACACTAAGTTGTGGATGGAAAATGCGTTTGGTGCTTGCCAAGTTATTGCTCAAAAAAGCTGACTTTTATCTCTTTGACGAACCGACAAACCATTTGGACATTGTGTCCAAAGATTGGTTTTATTCTTTTTTGACGCGTGCTCCCTTTGGATTCTTACTCGTGTCTCACGAACGTTTTTTGCTTGATAGCGTCTGTGAATCTATTTTTGAACTATCAGTTGGCAAAGCGCGTTTGTGGAAGGGTAATTATACGACGTACGAGGCTAATAAAAAGCATGAAGAAGCTATGCGATTGCAGGCCTGGACTGATCAGCAAAAAGTGATAAAGCAAAAAGAACAAACAATTGAACGCTTTCGTGCAAGTGCAAACAAAGCACGTATGGCTCAAAGCATGATTAAATCGCTTGACAAGATCGAACGGGTAACTATTGATCGTAAGGCATCATCGATGGCTGTACCATTGCCCGAAATTCAACAATCTGGACGCGTTGTATTAACCGTTAAAAATGTAGCAAAAGCATATGGTGACAAAAAGTTATTTACGCAGGCGTCTCTTGAGCTTATGCGTGGTGAAAAAGTAGCTATCGTTGCAGCAAATGGTGTTGGCAAATCAACACTGTTGCATATTGTTGCCGAGAAAATAGCGCAAGACGTTGGATCTGTTGCGCTCGGTCATGCCGTGAATATTTCTTTCTTTGAACAAGATCAATCAATCGCCCTGGATAGTAAGAAAACGATTCTCGCAGAGGTTGAGTCGGTCTGCAGAACATCGCAAATGCTTGCACGAGTGCGCTCAATGCTCGGTGCATTTTTATTTTCTGGCGACGATGTATACAAAAAAATTGCAGTACTGAGTGGTGGCGAAAAAAACCGTGTCGCAATGGTTAAGGTATTGCTTGGTAATGGCAATTTTCTTATTCTTGACGAGCCAACAAACCATCTTGATATTGATTCAAAAGATATTTTACTAACATCGCTCAAAGCATACAAGGGAACAATTCTATTTGTTTCTCACGATAGAGCTTTTTTGGATGGTCTTGCAACAAAAGTGTTTGAGTTAACCCCACAGGGTCTCTTTGGCTATACGGGCAATTATACTGATTATCTGCATTATCGCGAACATGCTGCCAGTTTAGAAAAAGCAGCTCATTCTCCACAAGAGCAAGAGATGGTCGAAAAACCAGTAGAGAAAACATCTGGATCAAAAAATAATCGCAACAAAGGTCCGGCTAATCTTGAGCGTACTATTAGCAAGCTTGAGAAACGTCTTGCAGATCTCTATGCAAGTTACGAGGACAGTGAAAATGTTGCCAATAATCTTGAGTCGCTCAATGCTCAAGTGATTAAAATCAAAGCTGAGTTGGATGGGGTATATGCTGAGTGGGAAGCTATAGCAAAGTAAGCTCTTATATTTTATATTCAAATATAATTAAATATACTTTTTGAATTGACTTATTGGTTGTTTTGTCACATGATATTTCTTAGATGGTGTTATATGCAGTGCTATTTTTTTTAGTCTCTCGATAGCGGGGAGTAATTAAGAAAAGTTTTTAGGTACAATATGTGTGCGCACCGGCGGTGTATAAAAATTATTATATAACATATTGATGTGAAGTATTTGTAGAAAATAAATAATTAAAATAAAGAAAGTATAAATATGAAGATAGTAAAACAAATTTTTTCCGTTGTGAATATGTGCTTATTGCTCTCTTTGGTCAATATTTCAGCTTATTCGCCTTCCATAAGATTTAATAGTGTGCGTAATGATAGTGGTTGTGAGCATATGTTAAGAATATATTCCTCTCATCAATTAGGTTATGAAAATTTGATTGTTCCAGCGCATTCAAAAAAACAATTATATACAACTGTTGGTTGTGAAACTTCCGAAAATTGTATTAATTCTTTTATGACACTTGATGATGATAATTCTATAGAAATAACACCAACGATTAAAGTTAAATGCCCACATCTTAACTATACTTCTTATATATTTCTGCTAGACCAAGACGAAATATGTATTGATAAATATTCAGGCATAGGCCTTTGTGAAAGCCTTTGCTATCAACGTGCAAATGTTTTTTGTTCAGTGGATGTTTTTAGGCAATGTTTTACAATTGTGATACGAGAAGATCTTTCGATTAAGCTTGAAGAATTAAAAAATTAGATAAATAAGTCTCGGGGAACTAAAGAAATAAGTAATTTTTATTATCTGTAAAGGCTCTCTATGAAAACAGTTATGCGTTTTTTGATAACAACAAGTATGTATTTGCTGTTGTCAGCGATTAACATCTCAGCTCGTCCATTCATTCACATTTCTTTTGATGCATATGCGCCGCCGGCATGGATAAGCTTTGTTGGTGTGCACAATGATAGTAATGCTGATTATATTGTTAGTGGTCACCTGTTACATCGAAATGCCCTGTACGGTGATATGTATATTGCTGCACGTTCGAGCGCTACTTTTTCATGGCCAGTCGTAGTATCGTCGAGCGATGATCGTGATGCGCATCTCTCTGTTGCACAAGCTCCTCGTAGTTTTTGGGATGCTTTTGCTGGGGATTATACCACTATATATCCAAATTTTAATGAAGGTCTTGTGTTTGTTGAGCAGCGAGCTGGATTGTTTGCAGAGTATAACGACTATTCTTTTTATAGTGGAACGCGCTTTTGGATTGTGATTTATTCAGATCATTGTGTGGGGCTTGAGTATGAATAGTTTTTATTTTTTTTAAAAAAATATAAGTAAAAACAATAAAAAATAAAGAAAGAAAATATGAATATACGTACTATAATGCGATTAACAGCTGTTGTCTTGTTTTGTTCATTGGGTAGTTCTTTGCAGGCAGAAAAATCATATTATAAAGAGCCTAATTTAGTGCTTCCCTATGGTGGCGCGTATTTTGCGGGCGTTCGTAATAATAGTAATACCGATTATGCTGTGTATGGTTGTGGTACAAGTCATTGGTTTGGTAGAGCTTCTTCTGTAGATGGTGTTTCATTTGCGCATCATTGTTATGCTACTGTTGCAGCACATTCAACGGTTGTTTTCCATTCAAAGCCCGTAATAGCTCCACAATATAGTGGTTATCCTATTTACTGCACTGGTTGTATTAATCCAGAAGATGCGCCAATATTTCATTATGTTCCTTATATTGATTTAATACAGCTTGTGCCTGCTAGTGAACTGAGGGCAGATGGTGCAAAAGTATTTATTAATATAATGCTTAAAAAAACTGATATATATGGATCTTGTTTGTTAGAAGCTACAACTATACAAGATTGTACGCGCAAGCTTCTTGTAAATTTAGATGCTGGAGTGGAGCTTGGTGAAATGAAAAAATATACAAAAAAATATGAAAAAAAATCATTTACAGGTGGACGCGACTCTTTTTGGATTGTGATTCAATCAGAATCTGTTGTCGAAATTGATTGTGGAGATGTTATTTTTCGCTTTGCATATGAGAAAAATAAGTTTGATTACGATCATTGTGTTGGGCTTGAGTACGAATAGAGTTTATTT
>CAIKXM010000028.1 GCA_903831405.1 uncultured bacterium | reverse complement strand
TTCTGCTTCAACAGCATGAGCTTCAACGGTGTTTTTAGGTAACATATCTAAAAGAGCATAAGTCTGACTTAGATCACCAAGCGCTTTTTTGGCATGTTCATGAGCATGAGCTTGAATAAATTGAGCAGCTTTTTTATATGCATCATAACCTGGTTTTAAAGTACCATTTGTTGGATTGGGACTATTTACATAACGCTGAACAACAACTATAGCGTTCGTTAATTCTGCTTTTTTTGATTCAGCTGCTTGTTGCTGCGCACTCAAATGGTCTGCAACAACTTGCATAGCTGCAGCATGATCAGAAGCTTCTCCTGCTACAACCTGAGCATGCGCAGCATGTTCTGTTGCATGATCAGCTAAAGCTTGACTTACACCTATAGGCATTGCAAGGCCTGGCATTATTGGGCTATAACTTGGTGGATTTGCGCCAGGAGCAAGCATAAAAGCTGACTGTAACGATACCAGCGCGACAAAAGCTAATTTTTTAGAATTATGACTCATTATGAACCCTCCTTTTTTAAACTTCATATAACTGATTACAAATTAACATAAAAAACCCGCTAAAATAAAGAGTTTTAAGCCGATTTCCTTATTAATCCGATCCCGTCAAATAATCAATCATACAATTACTCTTCTTAATTACTTACTCGCAGCATAAACCGTTGGCGCAGGCATTGCCTTAGGAGCAGAGGTAATGCCCATGGTGTACCCATTTATCATTGACGATGTTGGCACACTTGCCGCTGTTTGTTGCGAAGGATTTAATTGATAATACAATGTTGATGTCGCTCCTATTCCTTGTGGTAAAAATACATCCGCTCCCAACAAATAGCCCGTTATATGTAATGCCTGATCTTGTATCTGACCACGATTCACTTTTAACGCCCCTTCAATAGCTGCCTGCAATAATGTTTCTGGAACAACAATTTTTTTAGAGTCTTGCGCGTTGCCTTTTGCGTTAGAAGAAAAAGTTAAAACCTGTGATAATTCTTGTTGTATTTCATTAAATTGATTAATGCTCTGCTCTTCATATTGCGCAATAATATCAGCGCCAATTGTACCTGCAATAAAATTTTGAATAAATTTCGCAGCCGCGGCATCATCACCTTTTGGGTCAACGTAGATACAATAAATCCATCGTTTTTTATCAAGAGCAGGACGAATCATATCAAATTGCATAGCCGTACCAAGCGGCACTTGAAAAGATATTGTCTCATCATCACCTTGGCTCACCACCCAAACTTGACCAGGTAAATCAACCATTCCTTTTGCATCTTTTTTATTTAGTTGCGCAACTGATTGGTACCAGAACATACAAGAAACAGGAGTAATATCACGAACTCGACCAGATGGAACATCATGAACAGACATACAAGCCTGCAAGCCGATTGCTCGCGCCTGATCATTATCTTGATAAATCTCTACCGTATAACCTTGCCCACCAAATACAGATGCTGGCATAACAAATAATTCAGACGTTGTAGCGACACCCTGCTCAAAAATACCAATAGTACCTAAAGGCAAAGAAGTTTTTTTAGTTGCTGCATCTAATGCGCCACTATGAAACACAAAAGAATTATGTTCAATCTTATTCAAAAACAGATCACAATCACTTTTTTTCAATAACGTTGCTCCCGTTTTAGAACTATAGCCAATCACAAGATCATCTACAGTACTATTAAAAACCGTTAAGGCCGGAGAACCTGTCAATTCGCTACCCATAACCACAGTTGCATTTTTATCTGTTGGACTAGTAGGATCAGCATAACCCATAAATTCAGCTTTGGGCACATGAACATATGCACCATTCTGA
>CAIKXM010000027.1 GCA_903831405.1 uncultured bacterium | reverse complement strand
AATTGTCGTTAACATAAAAGGTATGCTCCTTATTCTTAAGTTTTGTCACTTTTTGAAAAAAGAAGCATACCTTTTATGTTGATTAAATCAATCTTTTCGAATTATCGAATTCGCGTTAAAAAGTGGTGCATATGCTTTACATGGTCCGCACCATACTGCTGAAAACTTAACAACTGTTACGCCTTCATGTTGAATTGCTTGGTTGAATAATGCTCTGGCTTCATCATCAGTTTTGCCTTTTGCTATATCGCTAAAGTTAATGACAGTGGTTGTTTGGGTTGCTTCTGCTGTAGTAGGGTTTGCTTGCTCAGCTGCTTTTTCTTGCGCTGCTACCAAATCCTGAATAATAATCATGATGTTGCTATATGCTTTTTGCATCGCGGCGCCCAGTTCTAGGGTATTTTCTATAAAGCGTTTACCGGTAGCAGAGTTGTTGTATATGAGCATAGCATCAATATTATCTTCACTAAAAAATTTATCATACGCAGCAATATACGCTTCTTTTACGACAAGAAAAAATGCATCAATTATGGTTTGCTTAACGTTTGCATCAGTGATTTGCATGCTTGCAAAAACAGGTTCATATGCTTTCATGTATACGTTTTTATCACTGGTTAATGCAAAAAGTGTTTCGATTTTTTGTTGTTTTGCTGTTTGTTCGCTATCTTTTGCTGCAAGAGATTCAACGGAGCTATTTTTTGCTGCAAGAGTTTCTTGGATAATGGTCATGATACTACCATATGCTTTTTGCATATTGGCAGCTACTTCCCATTCAGTCTCTGTAATACGTTTGCCGGTAGCAGATTGATGGTACTCTACCATATCATTAATAGTAGCTTCGCTAAACAGTTGATCATAGGCAGCAATATATGTTTTTTCCATTGTAGTAAAGTATGCATCCATTGCTGATTGCATAACTGTTTCGTCAACGATATTTGCATTGGCAAAAATAGGTTTATAGCAATCAATATATGCTTGCTTATTGGTAGTTAGTTCAAAGAGTTGCTCAATCTTTTGTTGTTTGGTTTCAATTGTGTACAGAGCATTGCCGAGTGTGCTTATTGCTAGTATTGCAGTCAAAATACATTTATTCATACGATTCCTTCGTAAATTATATTTATGGAACTTATTTAAGTAGAGATATTTATTATTATGCAGCATTTTTTTGTATATATTCTTCGCCTATAGCTTTGAGCTCTTCTTGTGCTTGTCGAAATTCTGGACAGTAGATATCGTTCAGCTCATTCATTGCTTGTAGATATTCAGCAGAGTTTTTTTGCATATCATATTTTTCTGCGATCAGTTGTGCTTCATGTTGATATTCTGGATTATTTAATAGCTCTCCATATTTTGTGTAGATGTGTGCATTCTTTGTATGTGCGGTAAGAAATTTTTGTTGCATTTCTTTTTGTTGTTCTTCGCTTGGCATTGTCATGGGTTCATGACTTGGGCTTATTGAGAGTTTATATTTATTAGGAAAATCTATGAGCTCTTTTTCTGTTTCTGCGAGCAGGGGAGAATATTTATCTCGTATTGCTTTCTGTGCTGCAAGAAGTCCCGGTAGATTTGCGGTGCCAAGTTCTTTTGATTTTTGTAGTATTTCTTCAACATACTCAGGATTGTGTATTACCTGCAGGTATAAATCTTGATGCTTTTTTGCGAGAACTTGCATTTCTCTCTCAAGTTTTTCTTGTGTATTTTTGTCTATGTTCGTGTATTTTTTAAAGCCTTCTGCAATATTAGCATCTATAAGAGCTTCGTTATGTGTATAGGTTTCACTTACTTTTTCTACTGCAACTTTTGCCTGAGGGGTAATAATAATAGAGGTGCCATCGGTTTTGATTTTGACAATTGAACCTTCTTCAATATTCAGCAATTCCAAAATTGCTTTATCTAAGATAAGCGCATTGCTGTTGCCATATTTAACTAACTTTTTTAACATGTTCTGCTATTTCCTACATATGATGTTGAAACTTTTATATTACATTGTATATACAATGATATAACAAAAATATATACATAATATTAACAGTGTCAAACTATTTAAATAATAAAAGCAAAAAATCATGTACATCTATTTTATGCTTCACTAAGATATACACAAATATATATAGTATTGAAGCTCTGGAAGGCATATTCTACTGTTGTGATATTTGTATAAAATCTAGGCAGAATCTTGCTGTGAAAAGTAAAACTACTGTTTTGGCTTGTGTAAAGTGTTTACATGCAGCCAAAACAGTAGTTTTTGGAAATTTAAAATGATATTAAAAAAGAGCTCTTTATTATTCTGCAATTTCTTTGAGAGCATCAAGGCCACAGGCAGTAATTTTGTCAGTTATAGCAAAGTTTAGCTTGCCAGGAAAAATGATATATAAATGATCTAGCTTGAGATCTTCAACAGCTATATTCATTGATTTTGTCACTTTGGGCTGCTCGCTATACTTAAACTCAAAGCCAAGTCGTTTGCCATTTTTAAATATCAACAGATCAAGCTCAGCTTCGTTATGCGTTGACCAAAAGTAACAATCATCAGAGCGTATTTGTAGGCAATTAATAACTTCCTCTAGTGCAAAACCTTCCCATAGTGAGCCGATTTTTGGTGTTTTTGCGAGCTCTGTAATAGAGCGAATAGATGACAATGCATTAAAGATGCCACTATCTCTAAAGTATATTTTAGGCGTTTTGACTTGTCGTTTTTTTATATTCTCAAACCATGGCTGTAAAACACGTATCATAAAGGTGCCGGCCAGTATATCGACATATTTTGTAATCGTTTTATCTGAGAGCATGAGAGCTGTTGCAAGCTCATGGGCATTAAATGTTTGTCCATGATAAAAGCAGAGCATCATCCAAAATCTGTGCATCATGCGAGCGGGAATGTCGAACCCAAAATTTGGTAAATCTCTTTCTAAAAAAGTATTGATATAGCCTTCTCTCCACAAAAAGCTATCTTCTTCTGACTTGGCTAGATAAGATCGTGGGAAACCCCCACGGATCAATAATTTATCCGAATCATTCGTTTCGAGCAGCGTGAGTGGTGGCAACTCTATATAACCAATTCTTCCAGCTAATGTTTCGGACGATTGTTGTATAAGTTCACGAGAGGCACTGCCAAGAATTAAAAAGGTATATTTTTTGAGAGGGTCATCAACTAATACGCGCAAAACGGGAAAGAGATCTGGTCTACGTTGAATCTCATCTATGACTACCAGATAATCTGCATATTTGCTAAGCGTAAGCATTGGTGTTTCTAAGCTTGTGAGATGCGTTGGGTTTTCTAGATCAAAAAACTCAACTTTTTGAGAGTGCGTGGCAGCAAATTGACGGGCGAGCGTGGTTTTTCCTACCTGTCGTGCACCGAGAATTGCACAGATTGGTTGTACGCGCAGGTGCCTGGTAATTTGCTCTAAGTATCGTGTTCTTTGTATAGTTTTCATAATTTCTCCATGAAAGTTCGGAAGTATACTCCGAGATTACATGGAGAAATGGGGTAATGTCAAGAGTTTTGCTTTTGCTTTTTTGCAGAAAGCAGTGTTGATAATTTATTTTGTTGCTACTGTTTTGATGGTTGCAATTAAAACATCTTTTTCGATTTTACCAGCTTTTACATCAATTTTTTTGCCATTTTTATAAAAAATAGTTGTTGGGATGTATATTGTTGGGCAATCTTTGGCAAGAGCTCTTACGGTATCAGTATCAATAGTATCAATTGTTATATAGTGCACCGAAATTATTTTGTTGTTAACAGTTATTTCTTTTAATTGTTCTGCAATATTTTCAAAGGTAGGTGCATATGCTTTACATGGTTTACAAAACAGTTCTGATGAAAACTTAACAACAGTTATCCCTTTGTGTTGAATTTGTTGATTGAATAACGCTCTGATTTTATTATCAGATTTACCTTTTGCTATATCGCTGAAATTAATAATAGCAGTTGGTTTTATTTTTCCAGCCGCCTTTTCTTGTGTAGTTACTGCACTTTGAATGATATGTGTAAAACTGCTATAAGCTTTAAACAATAGAGGAAAATTTTCTTGGCTAATTTCTCCAATTCTCTTGCCGGCGATAGAGCGCTCAAACGCTAACATATCGTCAATATTACTTTCACTAAAAAGTTGATCATAAGCAGTAATATATGTTGGCTTGAGTATGATAGAGAAGTATTTATCAATAGCGAATTGTTTAATTTTTTCATCGGTAATTTGTGAGCCTGCAAATAAAGGTTCGTATAGCTCAATGTATCCTTGTTTGCTGTGTGTTAGTTCAAAGAGTTCACCGATTTTTTGCTGCCTTGTTGTTTGTTGACCAACTGTTGTTAGAGGACATTCGATGGTTTTATTTTGTGTGATTATAGCATGAATAATGATCTTGAATGAGTCGTTTGCTTTGTACATTAGGTGGGCTAACTCAGATACAGTTTCTGCGATACGTCTACCAGTAATAGATTTGTGATATGTTAACATATCGTCGATATTAGATTCATTAAAAAATTTATTGTAAGCAGCAACGTATGCTTCTTTTACTGTAGTAAAATATGTGTTCATTACGGCTTGTTTAACTTTTTCATCGATAATGTTTGCGCTACTAAAAAGAGGTTCAAAGTCTTTTCTATATACTTGTTTATTGTGTGTTAGCTCGAAAAATTGTTCAATTTTTTGCCGTTTTGTGTCAATTGCACATAATGAACTACCCAGAGCAATTACTGACAATATTGTAGTTGTAATAATTTTATTCATATAAGTCCTTAGAGTGATAATAATTATATTAGAGTGATTTGAAATTTATTTTTATCAATCACATAGTATTATATATTGGTTTTTAATTTTTATGAAATCTCTTTTAGAAATTAATTACTTTTTTACAATTTCGACAATAAAGCGTATTCGTCGCATGCCGATAGCTTGCATTTTCAGCTCATAGGTACACGTATCAATCTGATCTAATAATGCTTTGATTGATTGTTTATCATGAAAGTATGTCGTATTTTCAACGCCTGCAATCATGTTTTTAAATACTCGCTGCTGGGTATCAATAGCAGTTGCATGTTGTTGTAGCTCTTTGAGTGCTTCTTTGGGGCAGGGGAGATCGAGCAGTATTGTTCCAGTTGGCTGTGTTACTCGTAGCATTTCGCATAGAGCAGTTAGTTGATCTTGTACGGTTAATAAATGAAGAAACGATGACCACATGCAGATCACATAGGCAAAAGAGTTATCTTGATAGGGCAATGCGCACATGTTGCCAATAGTAAAATTGATAGCGAGGTTTGCTTTGGCTGCAAAATTAATTGCATCAGCAATCAAGTTATCTGCGATATCTACCCCTTCTATAGCGAAGCCTTTTTGAGCGAGGGGGATGGTGAGCCTGCCATAGCCACAGGCGCAATCAAGAATTCTACCATCTTTGGGCAATAGCCTGCTCAGAAATTTTATGTATGCGGTATTTTTGTCAGGTGTTGTTAACGCACTCATGCCTGCAGTGCCAAGTGTTTGATAAAACTTGTTCGATATTTCTTCTGAATTCATGATTAAAACCTTATTGTAAAATTATGATTACAGAATTATTGCATCAAAATCTTTTTGATTATGTTGCGCTCCATGAGCTTGGAGTAATGCTATAACCTCTCGGCATTGTGCTATCGAGCTGCTTCTGTAGCCACAATATTTTTTTGCATCTTTGTACCCATTTATGGCCAAGTCTAACGGCGTTTGATCAAGGCTATTCTTTTGATTTACTGCTGATCCATGTTGTAACAGTAGTCGAACTATAGGCACATTATGATCACCAGCAGCTTTGTGTAGAGCTGTTACGGCAGGGTGTCGGTCTTTTGTATAATTGTATCTGTGGTTCGCTTGAGCGCCCGTTGCAATCAGAGCAGCAATTTCCATAATTGGTTTGTTGTTAGCGACAGCGAGCCAAAGGGCATTGTTGAGCCATTCTTGTTTAATCCAATCTCGTAATTCTCTGACAGTATATGATTTAGCTGGTACAAGCATATCGTGTATTGTTGTTCTGCCAGGAATTTGGATGGATATTTTGCTTTGTTCGTGTAATAAACAAAAAGCTCCTATTATTCGCATTGCTTGTTGATTGGAAATAGGATTACTTCTTGGCTGTTCCATTGCACTTGTTGGTAAGCTAATTATTGCTGTGAGTAGGAGTGCAGAAAACAGTGTGTGCATTTTCATTCTTAAAAAAATCCTTGTTTGTAAAATTATTATTATAGAATTATTGCATCAAAATCTTTTTGATTATGTTGAGCGCCATGTTGTTGAAGTAATGCAATAACTTCTCGGCATTGAGCCTGTTTTTCGATAGTATCGATAGAACAATATTGTTTTATATCATGGTAACGCATGATAACCCAATCTAAAGGAGTTGAGCCGCGTTTATTTTTTTGGTTTACTGCGGCACTGTATCGTAATAGTAAGTGAATTATAGAAATATTTGCGATGGCTGCTGCTCGATGTAGAGCTGTCTCACCATCGAAACCGTCTGTAGTATTGTATCTATGGTTTATATTAGCGCCAGCTTTAATTAAAGCAGCAATTTTTTGGATAGATTTATTGCTGGCAACGCTGTACCAAAGGGCGTTGTTAAGCCATTCTTGTTTAAACCAATTATGCAATTCTCTGAGTGTATATGTTTTAGCGGGTATACGTATATTACGTATTGTCATATTATTGGTAATTCGAAACGATCTTCTAAAACAATTTTTTTGTATTTGTATATCGTTATATCGTAAAAAACTATCTATTATTTTCATTGCTTGTTGGTTATTTATTGGGCTCTGTCTGGGTGGTTCTTCCATTGCACTTGTTGGCAGGGTAATTAATGCGGTTAGGAGTAGCGTAGAAAACAGTGCGTGCATTTTCATTCTTAAAAAAATCCTTGTTTGTAGAGAAATGTTTTTATCATGTTAAAAGTATAGGTCTTTTTGTATCAAAAGAATAAAATCTAATGGGGCTTGATTGGTATTTTTTTACATTATTGTATTAATTGGGGAAAGAATATTGAAAGATACTTTTGGGATTGGTCTTGCGCTTCACACATAATAAGCAGTCTAATAATTTTTTGGTACTGTTCTGTTATTTGTTCATTGCTATAACGCTGTCGGTTAAACTCTCTAAAGATAATTACCCAATCAAGTGGCGAATTTCCCGCAGTATCTTTTTGATCAGCGTTAGCACCCAGTTGCAGGAGTGCGGTAACGAGTGCGACATTGTGATTTCCTGCAGCTATATGAAGAGGCGTTACACCGTCTGCTTGGTATGCTCTGTTGTTGTATGTATGGTGTATATTAGCTCCCATAGCGATTAATTTTACAATTGTTTTAGCTGGTTGATTGTGAGTAACGGCAAGCCAGAGTGTATTGTTAAGTTCTTCTTGTTTGACCCACTCTTGCAAAGACCTATTGGTATATATTCCTGCAGGCAGGAGCATAGTATGTAGAATTGTTTTTCCATATATGGTTATTGTTTCTTGATTAGTTTTTTGATCAACTGGCTGTTCAGTTGCCGGTTGTTGAGTCATTGCCATTATAGATAGAGTGCTTATCAGGGAAATAAAAAGTAACGAAAACACTGGTATTTTCATATGCTCGACCCTTTGTACTATATACAGGTAAAAGAAGTGACTGCTTGCGATGAGTATAGTACGTTTTCGAAAATCGTTAATTTTTTGAAAAAATATAATCAAGATGCACAAGGGGCATAGGTAAGCCATATTATTATATATATGGCTTACCTATGCCCCTTGTGAAATTAAAGCAAAAATATTTTTATAGGTTTATTGGATCTTTTCAGCTACATCTTGCAACGAATGTTGTTGTGTCGTTTTGTATTCCAGATATGCCCAATGTTTTGTATTAATAGGCATATACGGTTCGCTTAATGGATTACTATCTTCGGTGAATCCCCAATGTTGATATGCGGTAATTGCTGTCTCATTGGTTGGGCGAGTGCACAGGAATATGCGTTGTATGCTTGGAATAATGGTAAAAATTGAGCTCATAAGCATCTTGCCAATGCCTCTGTTTTGTGCGGATGGATCTATTCCGATTTCGGTTACCTGGATATTGCCAAAAGGATATTCTGGCTTAATACAAAATATTGCATAGCCAAGTAATTTTTTTGATAGAGCATTTTTTGCTAAAACAAAACAGTATAGATTTGTAGTTTGCGTGGTTTCTGCATCCATACGTTGCCATTTTTTGATCACCTGTTGCATTTTTTCTTCAATGATATTCCAATTACCATTGGGTATATTT
>CAIKXM010000026.1 GCA_903831405.1 uncultured bacterium | reverse complement strand
TCTTGAGCAGCGTAAGGCGCTTGAGCAACTTCTTGAGCAAAAGGAAAATCTAGCCGGCCAATTGTTACCGTAGAAAATCCTTGCGTTGGATAGAGGTCTAAATAAGGCGACTGTATGCCCCAGCTTGAACCAATGTCTGCGCCAAGTAAGCCATTAGGGTTAGGAGTTAGAAGTGGTATAAATTCTTTTGCAAGCACAGTAGACAATTGTTGTTCTAATTGGTTAACTCCTGCATAAGTAATATTTTTAATGAAAGCTAAGCCAAGTATTTGGTTGCCAATAGTTGCTTGTTGTTTTTGTTGTAGTTCTTGTAGGTAGGCGCCTTGATTTTGCACAATGGCAACTTTGTTATCATTGATAAATTCCCAGATGTTTATGAGTTGCTCTGATTGCTGTTGTTCTTTGAGAGCATCTTGTGCGTCTGCATTAATACCAGAAATTATGCTAAAGGTTCCAAATACTATATTGAGAATGTTACCAAAAGCTTTAAGGCTTATTTCAAATCCTTTTTTTAGACTTTCTTTCCAATTGCTTTCTTCTTCTTCAGTTTCCTCTTCGGTTGCTTCAGGTTCGGTTGCTTCTGGCGTTGTGGCTGTTGTTTCTCCAGCATTGCTTGCCGCTTCTCCAGTATCTTCTGCTGCACCAGCGGTTGTATCTGTAGCAGTGCTTGCTCCAGCTTCTCCAATATCGCCACTGATTAATTCTGCATCAATAGCAGCATCTTCTCCTGTTGCAGCTCCGCCGCTTGCTACTTCTGTTGCAACCGTAAAACCAATAGCAACTGCAACGCCCATGACTTGATTAATTGTTGAGCGATGAGCTTCAAGTGTGTTGGTAACAGAATCGCGGACACTTTTTGCATTATGGAATGCATCTTCAAAATCGCTGCCACTGAATTGTCCATTTAAAACATCTGCTGCAAGATTTCCAGCTGCTGCAACCATAAAGGTTATTTCTCGTGCAATATCGATGAATATTGTTGTCAAAGAGTTCATGATAGCGCCAAGCCCTTGCATCACAGCGCCAAGAATTTCTTTGCCTGCAGATACAAGATTGCTAAATGATTGCGTAATGCTGCTGATGGTGCCATTGAGAAGACTTTGTGCGTTTTGTCCTACGGCATCAAAGTTTCCTGTGTACATCGCTGACACGGCGCTTGAAACAAGATCTGCAAATCGATCGCTAATTTTGACTTCTGCCATGACGTAATCTCCTGTTCCTTGTACAACAAGGTCAGCATATTTTGCGCCGACGTTAACGAGAGCGTCATTTACTTGATCGAAGACTGTTTCAAAATCTTGGCCTAGTTTTTGATCGTCGGTGATAATACTAATCATAGATCCTTCAATGCTTGCGTATGCTGCAATGCCATCTTTGATTCCCGAAGCTAAATGATCAATACTTTCTTTCATGTCTGTCGTTGCACTTTCCAAATTGCTTAAAGCATCTTTTTGTACTGTTGAGCCAAATGCTTCTATTGATTCAATTCCGGTAATATTCCCCAAAATGCCTACAGCTGCTCCAAACACGCCTTCTGCAGCACCCGCTACCGCATGAGCTGCAGCCTCAGCGGCATCAGCTATTGCATCACCAAATTCTCCAACGCCACTTTTTACATCGCCATAAACGTCTTCTGCCGCATTTTCAATATCGCTACCAATATGGCATAAGCCCAGAAAACATTGAGGCTTAACATTTTGATTAAGGGATTGTTTTATTTTGTGAAGAGCATTATGCATGGTTATGGGGATATGAGTTTCTTCTTTTTTGTGTACGGGCGGCGATGGATGTAGGGATTGCGTATGGGTGTTTTCTGTTTTGCTTTTTATCGCAAGAAGCTCTTCAAAGTAAACGTAATCATCAAGAGAATAAGGAAATATTGTTGGTGAAAGATTATCCTGAGAACAATAGAATAAAACATCTTCGAGCGTATCTGGCGTCATACATCCATAAAACATAGTTAATAATTCATTGAGCATAAAGAAGCACCAAACTTGTTCTTTGAGCGGACTTGCTAGTTGTTGTGGTGTTAATAATTTTTGCGTAGAAATAGTTGGATTATTGTCTTTTGGGATTCCAAGTAATGTATAAATATCGTGCGTGTTTTTGTAAAAAGGTTTGTGACGAAATGCGACAATTTCTTTTTCAAAAGGAGTTTTTTTTGTTGATTTTGTGCTTGTCCATTCAGAGCACTGTGCTACATAAAAGTTTTTATTTGTCGTTTCTAAAACAACTTTTAAACGTACGAGTTCATTGATTGAGCGTAAATTGGTGTAATCATGATCATAAAAAGATGTTTCAATGTGGGGAATATAGTTGAAAGTTTGTTGTTCTACGTTGTGAATAATATTAAGCGCTGTGTAAAAAAAAGCATAAGCGTCGCATGTAGCAGCTTTGCAAAATTGTTGCCACATTGGTGAGCTTGTTATGTCGGAGTTAGTTATGGTGACTGCATACC
>CAIKXM010000025.1 GCA_903831405.1 uncultured bacterium | reverse complement strand
AAGTAAAATAACTATGGTCCCTAATAAGTTGTTTTTTTTTGGGCTTTTTGATAGATGTATTGATTATTTTGTATAAAAAGTAATGCTTATTCTTCGAGCATACCAAGTGTTGTGGTCAACTCAGTAAGCTCACGGGTAATTAATGCTTGGCGCAACTTGTTATAATCAAGCTTAAGCTGGGTAATAATTTTGTCCGCATTCTGTGTTGATGAGTCCATCGAAATAAACCGAGCAGCATGTTCGGCAAGCAGCGAGTCAACAACAATTGACTGTATTTCTGATTTAAACAAGATTTGTTCTATCTTAGCTGCAATAGGGTCGTTTTCTGCCTGCAATATTGGTGTAGTGATTGTTGTTTTGGTTGGTCTTTGTACAAAAAAGGTTTTTGGATAGTTCGCATAAAAAATTATTTTTTGTCCTGCTGTTTCACCTGCAAGTCTTTTGATAATAATAGCAACACATTCTTTAATGGTACTGGTAGAAATTGTGGTTATAAAAATGGGCGCAAGAAACTTTTGCTCTTTGGCCTGCTCATGCATTTGCTTGCCAATCGTATAAACAGCAGTGTTTTGGAGTGTTGTTTCTTGAGCGGTACTTTGCATTAATTCAATATCTTTTTTTACAAAATGCAGCAAAAATGTATTAAATGTACCGCAAACACCTTTTTGCGAACCAATAATATAGATAACAGGCTGGGTAGTATTATTTGTATTTTGAGTCTGATTAGTAGTTTGTTGATTATTGTTATTAATAATTTGATTGCTAGATACTTGCTCTGTTGATTGTTTAGTTGATTCTTCTGCTGATATATTTTTTACAGCTAACATATCGTTCATTTTATTGTATATGCGCAGCAATTCTTTTTTGTATACATCAAAAGATGTTTTAATTATCCTCATGCGCGTATGATGCGACATCGAAATAAGACGCATAGCATTAGTTGTTTTTTTTATGGTGATGATTGTTTTTATACGTTGCTTGAGTGTTATTAATTGTGCCATTGTTATGGGCGCTTTCGGATTGAGATGAGAAAAAACTCAAAATCTATATCTCTAAAAATTTTTTCTAGATAAACTGATGTAGTATAAAAATAGAGTGTATCACAAAAAATAGGTGTGAATAATGATTTTATTTATCGATGCCTACAATGTGCTTAAGATACTTTTTGATGCAGTCTATATTGATCAAGAAACTCGAGATGAATTCATTGGTCTTGTACAATTTTACGCTCAACGGCAAAATATTACTACGTATATTGTATTTGATGGTGGGCCATATAATAAGCCCGCTTTTTGCAGGCGTAAAAAATATATTGTGGTATATTCCGGACATAACCAAAGCGCTGATGATGTGATTGTATTGCTGCTTCAACAGCACAGAAATGAGAAAAGTGTTCTGGTAACTTTTGATAGACAGCTCTGTCGACGTAGCAATGAATATGGTGCTTCTTGTATGGATCCAGATATTTTTTATACTCGTATGATGCAACTATGGAGGCAAGAATGTTCAGGTGGTAAAAAAAACATTGCAGAAGGGTGTGCAATTAAACTAAGTGAAACAGGCGAGAGTTGTTTTGATGATTTGATGCGTCAGAGCTGCGTACAGGTGATGTACAAAAAAGAAGATATTCTTGCGGATCAACATATTCATACAGCGAAAAAAAATAAAAAATCAAAAAAAGAGCGCAAACTGACACATGTATTAAAAAAATTATAAGTAAGAATGTTTTGTGAGTCGCTAATAGTTTTTTAATCTATTTGATCGCAAGTATCATTGGTGTTTTTATGTAAGAAAGTATGTATATGAATAGTATGATTTTTTCTCAAAACTATACGCATGACGAAATTGCTACTATTGCACAAAAGCTATATGCATTAAAAAATACGTGCCCCGTATATGCTTTTGTTGGAGAAGTTGGTGCAGGCAAGACAACACTTATAGCAATGTTGCTGCAGCTTTTTGGCGTTGAAGATTTTGAAGGTAGCCCGACATATACGTATGTAAATACCTATACAGTGCACCAGAAAAACACAATAAGAAAATTATATCATTTTGATCTATACCGTTTGCAGTCAGCACAAGATTTTGCAGCACTTGGCTTTACTGATTATCTGCAAGAGAGCGATGCGCAAACATCATGGTCATTTATTGAATGGCCAGAGGTAATTATGCCCATTCATAAACCAGTTTGTGTATGTACGCTCGAACATATAGATGAAACAATGAGAAAAATTACCGTTGAGCAAATAATTGTATAGAAATATTTTTTAAAAATCGCCATAATTTTTATCGTAGGCGTGATTTTTTTAGATCCTGAACTCAGAGAATATGTTTTTATTCAATATAAAATTTACATATATTT
>CAIKXM010000024.1 GCA_903831405.1 uncultured bacterium | reverse complement strand
TATAGAAAAAAACACATTTTATATATGTGTAATAATTATACCATATATTCTAAATATTTTAATTATTACACATACAGCACTCAAAAAAATAACTCTATGTAAAAAGTGAAAAATTTTTGTAATCTCACTCAAAACATAGAGTTATTTATATTTTTGACTAAGCCTTAGCTATCAAGATGCTTTTTAAGCAGCTGTTGTATTTTTTGTGGATTGCCACGACCCTTGGTTACTATCATCATCTGACCGGTAAAGAATCCAAATAATTTCACCTGACCAGCGCGATACGCAGCGACCTGTTGAGCATTCTTTGCAAGCAATTCGATCACTATTTTCTCAATTTCTGCTTCATCATCAAGCTGTTCTAAGTTATTGCGCGCAATATAGTCGCGAGGCGACTCGCCACTCTTAATGCTATCTTTGAACACGTCTTGAGCTATTTTTGAATTTATTTTTCCAGATTCTATCAAGGCAATAAGTTCTGCGAGCATAACAGGCTTTAGAGCAATATTCTCTATTGCTATTTTTGACTCTTTGCAGAACCCGAGGACATCGCGCATTACCCAGTTAATAAGCAATTTGCTCTTATGGTGAGCATGCGCTTGTTGATAATAATCAGCAACACTCTTATCACTAACCAAAATCTCTGCTTCATACTCGCTCAGGCCATACTCACTGATCAATCGAGCAAAGAGTACATCAGGCAATTCGGGCATTTTTGCCGCGACAGCGTCAATATATTCTTGCGTCAGGCATACCGGTGGCAAATCAGGATCAGTAAAATATCGATAATCAGCAGCACCCTCTTTTGATCGCATAGAATAGGTTTTGTGCTCTTTGGTATCCCATAGACGTGTTTGCTGGGTAACACGACCACCAGCCTCAATAAGCTCTATTTGACGCTCAACTTCGTACTCAATTGCATCTGCAATAAACTTGAACGAATTTATATTTTTTAACTCACACTTAACACCAAGCTCTGCGGCACCTTTTTTGCGTACCGATATATTGGTATCCGCACGAAAAGCTCCATCTTCCATATTGCCAGAACATATACCAAGATACATAACCGTGTTACGCAAAGACTTGAGGTATGAGCGTACTTCACCTGCAGACGAGAGATCTGGATAGGAAACAATCTCAATGAGTGGAGTGCCTGCACGATTTAAATCAACCAAGCTGCGACCCTGCGCTGCATCATGAATATTTTTTCCTGCATCTTCTTCCATATGAATACGGAATAGACGAATTTTTTTATCTTCGCCACTATCAGTTTTAATACTCACAAAACCATTCTCGCAGATAGGTAATTCGCCCTGCGTTACCTGGTAGCCTTTTGGCAGATCAGGATAAAAATAATGCTTACGAGAAAATTCGTTATACAAATTAATATGAGAATTTGTTGCAAGCGCTGCCATAACGGCAAACTCAACAACTTGGGCGTTAAGTACCGGCAAGACGCCAGGATAACCGCTGCAAATTGGACAAATAGTACTGTTTGCCTGTGCAACGGCAACATTGGAACAAGAACAAAAAATCTTAGACTTTGTAGCAAGTTGTACATGAACTTCCATGCCAATACATACTTCATAATCAGGATATCGTGCAAGAACAGTATTTTCATTACTCATTTTTTTACTCTTTATTTAACTCAAAAAAATACGTACCAATAATCTAAAAACACCTCAATCAAACGATCCCACTACACTCAAAAATATAACATACTTTTAACATTATGCGAGGGGGCTTATAAAGCAATTGCCTAAAAAAACAACCTACTATTGACGATAAGAAAAAAAATGTTCTAGTATCAGCTCGTATGATTTTTGATCTTTTTATTTATTTTTCATAATTAGCAAAAAGGAGAGCCTCGCCTATGAAAAAACATCTATCGCTTATACTGCTGCTCAGCACAGTAGCGGGTGTTGCCCGTGGACATGGTGATGTATATTCACACTCATTTTTCTCAATGAAACCACATTTTCAAATAAACAGTCCCGAAGCTACAATGCTTTTTAGAAATTCTCGCATGGAAGATCGAGAAAATGGATACGGTTCAGCCTTTCAATTAGTCGCATTTGGTGGTCGATCAGAGAGAGAAAATGATTTGGCTAAATACTTTCTTCCCTGGGGAAAAAGTTCAATAGTTGTTCAAGAAATTAATAACTATGATGCAAATGATCATACAAACGGCGTCTACGACCGTGATGTCGATGCACGCCACCTGAACATCAAAACCGTAAACGGTGACTTTAAGAGTACCGTATGCTTTGCCCCACACCACACATTCTTTGGTGTAGCGCTTGATTGGAAGCAAGCATTGACCTGCTGCTCTGATGGTGCAGTAAATTGGTTTTTTGAAGTAAGTGCACCACTGGTACATGTTCGCAATGACATGCACATGGTCGAAGCAATCGAAAATAATGGTGGCGGTGTTGTTGATGCAATAGGCCTTGATGATGCGCCACGCGTAGGAAATGCAATCGATGCATTTAAACAACCAAACTGGAAGTTTGGCAAAATTCTCTCTTGCAAAAAAAATTGTAATGACTGCTCAGAAGAAACTACAGCAACGCCTACCCATACCCCTGTTGTTATACGCTCATGTGGCGATGATAGCTCGTGCGGTACAAATTGCGATAGCTCATGCGAGACAAGCTGTTCTAACACGTGCGGCGATTCATGCAAAAAAAATCATGACCCATACAAAAAAACACGTCTTGCAGATGTCGAATTACGTATTGGTAAAAACGTTGTTCACTCAAATTGTTGCCGTCTCGACTCATATGCAGGCGTAGTATTCCCAACGGGCAACAAGCCAACCGGCGAATATATGTTTGAAGCAATTGTTGGTAACAACCAGCACTGGGGCGTCATGTGGGGCGCAAACCTTGAGATGAAGATTTTTGAATGTAATAGCCATCTCTTTAGACTTGCTATCGACACCAATACCCGTTATTTATTCCAAAACAAACAAAATCGTTCATTCGACTTGTTTGACAGCCCATGGTCACGATACATGGAAATGTACACAGATAAAGCAGCAGCTATTGCTGCAGATGATGCTCAAGATGAGAACTCAGGAACATCTGGTATCAATATTATGACCCAATGTGTCAAAGTTGCTCCACGCTTCTCAACAGCAATCAACAGCACTATTTGTTATGACTACTGTCAGTTTGCAATGCAAGCTGGTTATGGCATGTTTACCCGCCAAGCAGAACATATAGATTATGACTGGCAAGAAAATGCAGCACTCAAATACTTCTCAGGCGCAGGACAGACAACAGTATATCGCACTATTGATGGTGCAGCTCTTGATACATCAATCCCTGTAGAAGCTATAGGCACTGTTCCTGGATATCGTCCATTCCCTGCAGATTGGCTCAACATAGCATCAGGCGCACATCCTTCGGTACTCCTCTATACGTTGTTTGGATCAATCGGCTACAACTTTGATACTTGTTATCCAATGTTTGTTGGCATCGGTGGATCATATAACTTTGGCACCTCAAACACGATGCTCAATGAGTGGCAACTGTGGGGCAAAATTGGTATAACATTCTAATATTGTAAAAACAGTAACGCTATTACTAGATGAGTAGAGATATCTTTTATCTGCCTATCTCTACTCATCTAGTAAAAACAAAGCAAACAAAATATTTTTATCAGCAGGAATAACAGTCGCAATCTTAAGAATATACATATGCAGGTAAATTAAAGGCAGAGACAAAACGATTAGTAGTTTTTTTGAAATTCTATGTTTTGAAATTTTATGTAAGGACAAACGCGCTATGAAAAAATTTTTAGCATTAGCACTATCACTCGTACTCACTGCCAGCATAATCGCTGGACCAATTGAGACTTTTAATATAGAAGTAAAAAAAATAACCAAAGATCTGACTGATAAAAGAATAAGTGCCAGTGACGCAGCGGGTAAAATCTATGATGCACGAGAAAAACTCTTTGTTGCCGGCGGCAGGGCTCTGAGAACATCAGCAGGACTAAAGGCACGTATTGAGCAAATCAAAAAAGAAAGCCCAGCAGCATTTGCAGAAGAGTGGAATGCAATTGAAGCTATGCAAAAAAAAGATACTGCAGACAAGCGCGCAAGCCATAAAAAATTAGAAGAGATTAAAAAAAGTAGCGAACGAATACAAAAAGAATTAATAGAAGCAAAGCTTGTTAAAGACGCAGCTGCAGCTGAAGCATTAAAACTAGAACAAGAAATTGCAAAATTAAGAGCAGAAGGAAAGCTCGTAGAAGAACGTATGTTAGCAACCCTTGTTGAGGCTCAAAAAAAAGAACGTGAAGCAAGAAATGAACTAGAGAAAAGTCTAAGAGAAATACAAGAAATAGCTAGACAAGCAGAAATAGAAAAGAAAGCTCTCGAAGAAAAAAACCGTTTAATTTCCGCCCACCCTCCAATAACTCCTCCTGTTAAGCCTTTTGCTAAACCTTCAATAGAAGCAACAGAAACAGCAGCAGAAAAAGCAGAAAGAGAAGCTGCTGCAAAGAGAGCTTTCGATAAAGCAATTGAAACAGTACAAACGGCTGTTATGAGCTCATACAATGCAATAAACAAAATGTTGCCATCTACTGGCATTGCAACATTTTCATTAAGAACACCCCAATTCTTAAACGCTTACAAAACCCCTGCGCAAGTTACCGCAGCGCTTGCAACATATAAGAAAGCTATCAAAGATTACGAAAAAGCTATAGGCAAGCAAGATGCTTTCTTTGATGATCATGTAAATAAATATAATTACTACCCTCTTGCTATTTATGAAGCATTTGTAAAAGCAAGCAAAGGAAAAGATGCTACAACAAAACAACAGTATCTTGCACACATTACCGATGCAATCAACACGCTGTTTATTGATGATTTGTTCAAAGTAATTCATAGCACCTATTCAACAGAAGCAGTATCTTTTGGTCTAATGACAAGAGCTGATATTATAACAGAGGCTGAACAAGCTCTTGGCTTAACACCAGCAGATGAATTTGTTGATCCAAAAAGAGCTCCCGTTGCTACTCCTCCTGTTGCTTCCGGAGAGCCAGCAAAAGGCGACATAGCAGGAGCAGGAGATAGACTTTTAGCAGAAAACCAAGCTACTCCTACAGTTTCCTAAGAAATAAAGACTAATATTATGAAAAAAATAGTACTTATTTCACTGCTTTTTTCTTGCAAGCTATTTTCAGCCTCTACGACGCTTAATATCTTTGCATATGCTTTAGAAAACAACTTGAAGCCAATTGCTATTAGTGTGTTTAAGCATATAGATGATCAAAGAGATAAAGAAGCGGCAAAAAAAGCTTTTACCAACAAGTATCATGAAGATATTGCAGCTCTTACTGCTGTAGTAACTTCTGCTACAACAGCACCAGTCGGACAATTGCCTGCTGAACTTACTGCTGCAATGAGTGCAGTGCCTGGCAATGATACAGAAAAAGCTCTTGCTGGATTTAGATTTATTATGACAGACCCAGCAGGCAGTGGAAAGGCTGTTATAAATCAACTAAAATCTGTAGATAAACAAAGAGAAGTCGCAGAAATACTAGATCAAGCGAAATCTTAAAATAAAAAGGGGTCAATATAGCAAGTAACGCTATAAACAAGCCATAACGATAACAGTAGAAGAGCCTAGGTTTGAAAAATGTTATTATTTTCAAACCTAGGCTCTTCTACTGTTATCGTATTACACACTTTTATACATGACTTCTTTTTAACTTTGTAAAACTCTCATAGTTTTTAAATAACTGCTCAATAAAAAAGTTATATCTGTGTAAAAAATAACAAACTAAACAAATCTATCTATATCAATACAAATATCTAAAATACAAATATTTTATTGCAAATTCATATGTTCAATCTTGCCATTCTTATCAACCCAATCCCCAATTACCTCATAGGTATTCTCATCAATAGCCATATGTGCAAAGCGCATACCCGAGACATTAATCTGCGCAATACCATTAAAATCTGACACTCTATTCTCATGCGTATGACCAACAACAATAAGACGCACATTATGCCCTGCAGTCATATTCTTAAATGCTTCGATATCATCTGGTGGGAGAGCCAGTGGGCAAACTTCAGCAGGATCATAAGACATATAATTATCAACGAGGGGAAAGTGAAAGAAAAATACTAGTGGTTTTGTTTTGTCTGTTTGAGCAAGAAGACGCTTAAGCCATACAAGAGAGCCAGCCCATGGCTTTAACGCACCAAAATACCATGATAGGCGCCGGTCAAGACTATACTTCCATGGACCCAGTCCAAGCGAGATAAAACGTACACAACCACGATCAAAGGTGTAGCAAAAATTATCACAGCGAGGATACTCAAACCAATTGATGAGCGAATTATTAAAATCAGTGCCGGTATACAGCGTAGACATTTCGTCAGAGATAGCGGTATATCGTGGCCACCGCTTGGCATCGACATCATGATTGCCTATGGTGTAAAAAATCGTTTGAGCAGTCCACCCTTTTGCTATCATGGCACTCTTTAATGGGTCATACCATATTCTTTTAAATAGCGCATTATTGCCTGCAGCCTTATCTGGCACAAATCCACCATGCGTCATATCGCCGGGAATTAAAACAGCCTGTATATTTTGAGCCTGTATATAATTAATCATCTGAGGTACAAGGTTTTTTTTGTAATACATGCCATCTGGATCAATGCTATCTGTCGAAATATGCATATCAGATATTGCAAGAAAATGTACCAAATTATCTTGTGCGCATGATTGTTTTTCACACTTTTTATTACAACAAAATTCTTTATTACAAAAATTATTTTCTTTGCTATGTCTTTCATTGCAAAAAATAGAGCTCGGCAGTATACAACATAAAAACAACCAACCCATTCGTATTATTTTTTCCATTTTTATACTAATGCTCCTACAATTTTTTTATATACCAATAATAACTACTCTTGTTCCCAACGCTCTCCAAGCATTACTAGATCAAAAAAAACTTTTTTGCAATATACAAAAAAACAAAATGACTACACAAAACAAGCAGAATTTTGCGCTGCATAATAAAAAAAATAAAAAAATAACGGCAACGATTAAAAAATATTTATATGACCCAATCAAAAAAAACTTTATACTGTTGCATATGTTTGTTGAATTATTTGTACAAAATCAAACGCTAGGTAAACCATTCACTATGAAAACAAATGAAATACGCTCGCACTTTACCGAATTTTTTAAAAAAAATAACCACACGATTGTGCCTTCTTCATCATTAATCCCGGCAGATGATCCAACGCTACTCTTTGCAAATGCGGGCATGAATCAATTCAAAGATGTCTTTATTGGCAAAGAAACACGCCCCTATAAAAGAGCCTCATCAGTCCAAAGATGTATACGTGCCGGCGGCAAACATAACGATCTTGATAATGTTGGCTTTACCGCTCGACACCTTACCTTTTTCGAAATGCTTGGCAACTTTTCTTTTGGCGATTACTTCAAAGAAGAGGCAATTCAATTTGCCTGGGACCTATTAACAAAAGATCTTAAGCTTGATGCACAAAAACTATACGCAAGTATTCATATAAGCGACGACGAAGCCTATGACATTTGGCATACACAAATAGGTCTACCGGCAAACAGAATAGTACGCCTGGGCGACGAAGATAATTTTTGGCAAATGGGAGACGTTGGTCCTTGTGGTCCATGCACCGAAATCTATGTTGACCGTGGTGAAGCTTTTGGAACCGGTCCCGATAATGCTGGCCCTGGATGCAGTGGGGATCGGTTTATCGAGATTTGGAACTTGGTCTTTATGCAATACAACAAACAAGCTGACGGCACACTGGTAAAGCTGCAAAAAACAGGCGTTGATACCGGCATGGGGCTTGAGCGTATTGCTATGATCATGCAGGATAAAAGCACAGTATTTGACTCAGATGTATTTGAACCAATCCTAACAGCAATCGGCAAAACATGGGGCACTCCCTATGAAAAAGCACAAGAACAAGAACGAGTAGCCTTTCGTGTTATAGCAGATCATACCAGATCAAGCGTTCTTGCTATCGTTGATGGCGGAGAACCATCAAATGACGGTCGTGGCTATGTTATTCGAAAAATCATTCGTCGCGCAGCGCTCTTTGCCCAAAAAGTTGGAGGAGAGCAAAGCATATATGCTGCAATAGATGTTTTTATTGATACAAATAAAGATATCTATCCAGGATTATTTGAGCAACGACATAGAATTAACAAAATTATGCACAGCGAGCTTGATCGTTTTGCGGTTAATCTTACCTCTGGCACCCATATCTTTAATCGTTATGCAGATAAGCTTGCAGAGAACGGTACTATTAGTGGCGAGCAAGCATTTATGCTCTATGATACCTATGGATTCCCTCTCGAAGTTACCAGGCTTCTGGCACATGAGCGCGGATTGCATGTTGATCTGGTAGAGTTCGAAAATAATATGAACAAACAGCGTGAACAATCTGCAAAAAAACATCATACAAGCAATACCCCTACAGATGATTATAATGTCATCACATCATTTGTTGGATACGAACAAAGCGAAGCAGAGGGGACTATCAAAAAGTTACTTGTCGAGACTGACGGAGCATTTACCTCTGTATCAGCAGTACCTGCAGGCACCCATTGCTTTGCACTAGTTGATACAACGCCATTGTATGCAGAATGTGGTGGACAAGTGCAAGACAGGGGAACTATTACCTATAAAAATAGCACTGCTGCTATTACTCATATTGTTAAAGTCGGATCAGCTATTGCGCTGGGATTTGTAATACCGCAAGAAATAGCAATAGATAGTATTATTATGCAAAAAGTAGACACCGAGTATCGTCGCGCAATCGAGTGCAACCATACCGCTACACATATACTGCAAAGCGCACTAGTAAAAGAGCTTGGCTCTGAGATTAAACAAGCAGGATCAAGTGTAAACGCAGAGCAACTTCGCTTTGACTTCACCTATCATCAAGCAGTATCAGCAGATGTTATAACAGAAATAGAAACATATGTTAATAAAATAATTTGCGAAAATCATGCAGTACATTCTACCAACACAACACTCAAAGAGGCTCTTGCTAAAGGCGCTACCGCATTCTTTGGCGACAAGTACAACCCCCAGTCAGTACGCGTTGTTACCGTTCCGGGCATATCAGCAGAACTGTGTGGAGGTACGCACGTACAATACAGTGGTGAGATTGGATCATTCAAAATTATCGAATCAATAGCACTCTCAGCTGGAACGCGCAGAATTATTGCCTGTACCGCTGCCAATGCACTTGCATACAATCAAAAAAATTATGCTATATGCAGAGCTGCAAGTACGCTGCTAAAAGTAGAAGGCGAAGAAATAATTCCGACTATTAACAAACTTTCGAAAACAGTTATCGATACACAAAAAAAATATACTGATCTCTCTATTCACTATGCAGCAACGCTCTATAATGCAATAAAAAATAGCAACGCTACCAAAGAATACGATCTCTGTGTTATGGATACCATTGAACAAAGCAATATGGCAAAAATCACGCAAACTATCAGCAACATGGTAGACAAAAAGCCTGCTATTTTTATTATTCATGATACTACCAAAGCAACGTTCGCTATTATATTTCCAAAAGATCTTGATCAATGCATTACTGACACTACACAAAAACTTACGAGTGCAGGTTTTCGTTGCGGCGGTCAAAAGAAAGTTGTTCAGGGCGGCTTCTCTCTGGGAGAAAAAACCATTGAGCAATTCGAAAAAGTATTAACAGATACGCTACATATATAAAAAACACTATACAAAACAGACAAAAACAGTACATCAAGATAGTTCGCAGCAAAAGCTCTTGTGCTTACAAACGCAAGAGCTTTACAATAGGCAATTGATATAGCAATGATTACCAAGCTATGCAGATTTTTGTTCAATAGTTATTCATCAGAACAACCTATTTTTAACACATACGTTTTTGCCATATCTAAAAGAATCTAGCTACAAATAAGAAGGCATAAAACATGCTACTGGTGAGAAAATTTTAATATATATGCATGTCGTGGCAAAGTATGCTATACAAAACAAAGTATTGAAGTGTTAAAAAAGTGAAAGAAATCTACGCATGAAGAACAAAGAAATAATTTTCTATACACTGTTTTGCTCTATCTGTTGCCTGGGTTTTATTGCCATTGCTCACTCTCAAAACATGCCCAACAATACTAATCAGCCGTCAGAAGTTATTATTATTGTTCCCCTCTGGGAATATACCATGATCGAATCATTGGCTGCACTACTCAAAAATGAATACGCACTGCAATCAGAATTGTTTATAAAAAAACTTCAAGAATATACCCCTAAAAAGTTCTCGTACACAGAAACAAATAACTTGCTGGAAAAATATATAGAAACACTGCAAAACAACAATACACAAGAACAACAAATAGCCCGCAGGTATCTTGTTGAACACCTGCGGGCTGTATATAATTTTTCACTTAAAGAACTTATGATCGTACGATACAACAACTAGCCTGCTACTATAAAATAGATAGTGAAATGCACCTAGCTTTTTCTCACATAATGTAACAATTTTGTCAGCCAACGTTTCAAATTGTATGTATTTAAAACGTTAAGAATTATTCAGAAATAAAAAAATTCTTTCGATACCATTGCAACTCTGCAATAGACTCCAGAATATCATCATGAGCTCTATGTACTTTTTTCTTTTCAAAATGAGCTGCTGAATTATTTGGGTACCAGCGACGCACCAACTCTTTTATAGTACTTACATCTATCATTCGATAATGGGCATAATCGTTAATTTTTGGCATCAAGCGACGCAAAAAAGCACGGTCTTGATAAATAGTATTGCCACAGAGAGGAACTGTTTTCTGAGGGCACCAGGTAGCAAAAAAAGACATTGTCTCTTGCTGGGCTTGTTGCAATGATATTTGAGAAGAAAGAACACGCTCAATCAAGCCTGAATTAGTATGATGTACTGTATTCCACTCATCCATAGCAGCAAGAACTGATTGAGAATGATGTATAGCATAATCTGGTCCATGCGCAACTATTTCAAGCTCATCTGTTGTTACAATGGAGGCGATCTCTAAGATAGAGTCTGTGTCACAATTAAGACCAGTCATCTCGAGATCGATCCAAAATAAGTAACCCATTTATTTGCTACTACCTTCGGCAACTTGTATATAACTCTCAACATGGTCATCAACTTGCCAATCAGTAAAATCAGCAAGCATGAAGGCGCATTCAAAGCCTTTGTGCACTTCTTTAACACTCTTTTTATCGCGTTGCAAACTCATAATCTTGCCTTCGCCAACTTTAGTTTTGCCACGCATGACAACAAGCTTGCTGTCCTTTGTGAGAACTCCAGAGATAACACGAGCTCCCGCAACAATACCTATTTTTTTGATATCAAAAACTTTAAGTACGATGGCTTCGCCGTTTTTCTTTGTTATCATTTTTATAGGTTTGCCACGCTCTGCAATCACTTCAACGTCTTCAAGCAATTTATAAATTATATGAAACTGGCGAACATCAATATTGTGTTGTTGTGCAAGCAATGCAGCGTTTGACTCTATTTTAACATGTAATGCGTAAATAATTGCACCTGTATCAGCTGCAAATTCAACGTCACTTTCGTTAATAGCTCCAACACCAGTGCGAACAAGCGATAATTTTTTAAATGCTTTTCCTGATATTTTTTGCAATGCGGCAACTAACGCTTCTTGTGTGCTTAAACTGTCAGTTTTAAGAATAATTGCTAAGCCATTCTCATTCAAAAATAATTGACCTGATGATTTTGATGCATCAGCAAATTCTTTATTTTCTACAATTTGTGCTTGGTGTTGAACTTCTTTAAACAAACCAACTTGTATCAAATCACCAACTTGTGGCATCTTAGGGAAACCTGCAACACGTACTGGCTCTGAAGGCCCGATGCGCTGAACGTTTACACCATAAGAATCAATGAGAGAACTTACTTTTCCAAACATATTGCCGGTAGAAAAATGATCGCCTACCTTTAAAATACCATGTCGTAAAATTATCGTTGCAACAGGACCACGACCACGCTCCATAAGAGACTCAAGGACATAGCCAATTGCAGGTCGTTTTAAATTTGCTTTTAATTCAAGCAATTCAGCTTGAAGTGAAACCATTTCTAACAACTGATCAACATTTTCCCCCGTTTTTGCTGAAATACCTACGCAGACGGTTTGTCCGCCCCACGCTTCAACCAAAAGATTATGCTGAGAGAGCTGTTTATATATTTCTTCAATACGCGCAGGAGCAACTTTGTCTATTTTATTTATAGCAACAACGATAGTTAAATTTGCATCTTGTGCAAGGCGCAATGCTTCAATTGTTTGAGGCATGATGCCATCGTCTGCAGCTACAATTAATATTACGATATCAGCAACATTGATCCCATGCACACGCATCATAGAAAAAGCTTCATGACCAGGAGTGTCTATAAACACAATTGATCCAAATTCTGTTTGAGCTTCATATGCACCAAGATGCTGTGTGATGCCACCTTTTTCACGAGCTGCAACACGAGTCTTTCTAATATAATCGAGCAGTGTCGTTTTACCATGATCAACGTGTCCAACTACGACAACAACAGGCTTACGTAGAACAAGATCAGCTTCTATTGAATCATCTTTGAGAACCTGACTAACATGTGTTTCTTGTTTTTGCGCTTTTTGCGGCTGAATAAGAGTTATTTGATAATGTTCAGCAAGGAATGCAACAGTTTCCGCAGGCAATATTTGGTTTTTTGTTGCCATTATACCTTTGCGCAAAAGAACAATTATAATATCTGAAGCAGGCTTGCCTGTTACTATAGAAAAAGTTGAAACAGTCATAGCTTCTTTTTTAATTTCTAATTGCTTTGGAGCGACAAGAGGTGCAGCCTGCACGTGCGTAAAATCTTTTTGATTTACCGTTTTTACATTAATTTTTTCAATAACGGGAGGCTGTTGTGTTGGTTGTTTTTTAACAAAAGGTTCTTTTGTTAAAACTTTTTTTTGTGGAATAGAATCACGTACTTTCATTGGCTGCGGTTCTGCTATTACTTCTTTTTTAATTTGTTCACTAGCAGTTGAAGCGACTATTGATATTGATTTAGATATATTTTTTTTATTTTTTTCTTGAAAATGTACGGTGAGAAATGCCAAAGCTTCTTGAGGCAATACGGCCATATGGCTTGTGATATCAAAACCATTTTGCTGTAAAATATCGAGCACATCTTTATTTTTCATACTATTTTGTTTTGTAAACTCGTATACACGCATTGCAAAGTTACCTCTAATTTACCAAAAGATTTTCTCTCCCTTGTTCATCTCCTAAAGCTACAAATAGCAGGAGTTACTGATGAACTTACTCAACAGGTTCTTGTTCATTTTGATCATGCTGCATAAAATCAAGTGTTTTACGCTCGGATTCACCAACAAGATTAATACGAAGCCCTGTAAGATTCGATGCAAGGGTAATATTATTACCTTGCTTGCCTATAGCAACAGATCGTTGATCTCCAGATACTATTACTTCAACAGTGTCTGCTGCAATCATTTTTACATGTTCAACTATGGCTGGTTTGAGCGCATCAGCTACAAGATCTTCTATTGTATCGCCCATACTAATAATATCAATCTTCTCAGAGCCCAGTTCTTTAAGAATAGGCTTAATACGTACGCCGCCAACACCAATACAGGTGCCAACAGGATCAATATTTTTATCATTCGAAGTGACAATCATTTTTGTTTTATAGCCAGCGATACGAACAATTTTTTTTATTTCGACAATTTTTTCGAAAACTTCAGGAATTTCTAATTCAAAAAGACGCTGTACAAATTCTGGACTGATACGGTCCAAAAACAATTGATATTCATTGCGTGGTTCAATCAAAACATCCTTAAGCAGGGCTCTCACAGAAAAACCGACCATACAATTGTCTGTAGGCAGAGTTGCTGTTTTAGCCAAAAAAGCAAAGGATTCACCAATTTTAACAAGAAAGCCATTGCGTTCACATTTATGAATTGTTCCGTGAATAACAGTGCCTTCTTTTGGCTTAAATTCTTTGTAAATTGCTTCTGATTCAATGTTTTTAATTTTTTGAGCAATGATTTGTTTTGCTTTTAAAATTTCAATACGTCCAATTGGCTTATCAAAGTGAATCGCTATCTGTTTTCCAATTTCAGCATTTGCGTCAATTGCGCGTGCTTTTTTTAAACTTATTTCATGCACTTCATCAACAACATGCTCAACAACATTTTTTGTTGCTAAAATTTCAATTTCATCAGTTTTTCGATTATACACAGCCGTAAAAGCATATTCAGGATATTTTTTCTCATATGCAGCAAGCATACCCTCGCCCATGATCGCACTCAAAGTTTCACGATCAAGACCGCGCTCTTCAACAAGTTCTTCTATAACGTGTGATAATTTCACGGCGATTCATTCCTCAAAAAACAATTTAAATGTGTCTTGCGCCTTTTTAAAGCGCATTTTCTTATAAAAAACAATTATTATTATAGTAATTTTTTATTATTATAACGCTTTCTGATTTTTT
>CAIKXM010000023.1 GCA_903831405.1 uncultured bacterium | reverse complement strand
CTTTATGACTTTGTTTTTTTAATGGAGTGACTTTTTTTGCTGTACGTGCAACTACTTTTTTAGCGATATGCTTTGTGGGCGATGTTTTTTGTGCAGCAATAGAGGCACTTTTTTTGTGACCATTGCTCTGTACAGCGCCTAGTCGGCGAGCTTTTTTAGAACGATTACCTGCAAAAATTATGGGCTTGTGAGAAGCGCGCGTATCAGAGATGCCTGTATAAGAAAAAGATTGCACCGAAAGTTCTTCTGATGAAGAAAATTGCAATCCACTCATTATAATAAGCGTGATCAGTGAGACAAAAGTAATAATGGTCGAGATTATGGCGCTATCAAACAACAGAGTTGTTTTAGATATCCTTTGCTCGTGTCTCCAAAGCAACATATTTAACTCCTGCTAGAGCTTTGAGAATATCTATAAATTCGACAACATCTCCATAGCGAACAATGCGATCTGCTTGTACAAATACGACACTATCTGGTTTTTTTTGTATACGTTTTTTAACCACATCAATAACGGTTGACTGAGAAAGCGTAACGCCGCTGATAGATAATTTATTTTTATTATCCCAGTATACCACTAGGTCTTCTTGGTCAGAGGGAACTTCCTGCACTTGACCAGAAGGGAGCTCGACGACAATTGCGTTATGCACCAGAGGCATTGCAACCATGAATGAAACAAGAACAACAAGAATCGTATCGATAAGTGGTGTTAATATAACTTCGGGCAATCGATTAGAGTCTGTCCTGCTATGACGGCGAGATCTCATGCTCATGGTATAATAACTTTCTTAATAAGCTGCTCGATAGTATCGCTAAAAGAGAACAATTGGCGTTCGGTGGAGCGGACTTGGCTTTGTATATATTGATAGGCGAACAATGACAATACTGCAACAAAGACGCCTGCAAACGTGGTAATCAAAGCTTCGGCAATACCGGGAGCAACAACAACAATTGTTGCCATGTGTAACTTACTAATAGCTACAAATGAATTAATTAAACCCAGAACCGTGCCAAGCAGTCCGATAAGTGGAGATGATGCAGCACTGATAGAAAGTACGGGCAAATATTCATCAAGATCTTGGGAGAGTTCAAGAACTGTTTGCTCAAGGGTCATATGTAATTCTTGAGTGAATTGATAGGCATTAACTTCGCAACCCTGTTCGCGTGTTTTGATAGCCTCTATTGCACATATGGTTGCCTTTTTAACAATAACACCCGGATAGCTGCCTTTGAGAACGCTTGCAAGGGCTATGATATCATCAAAGGTCCGTATGTTATTGAGCGCTGCAACGGCTCCTTCTATGTGCCGCTTATGTTCGCGCAAAATCACATAGCGATTAATGAGTATGGTTAAGCATGCGATAGTAAGCAGTAATAAAAAGATAAGAATAAACTTTGTTGCAAAACCGGTACTCATGACGAGTGATAGCCAGCTATTTGAGAGAGAAAAAATCATGTGTAGAATCGCCTTTTTTAAAAAGCTGTAAATAAAAAAATTGTTACATCATGGCTCAATTTTAAAACAATAGTTACATAATGTATATAGAGTATCACAGAGTCTAAAGGCAATACTTTGGCAATTGCAATAAAAATAGTTGCTATACATAATTGGGCGGTTGATTAAAAAATTTCTTAAGAAATAACTTTTTAAGAAGCATTGTATATGATTACCTGTTTTTTATATAATAAAATTTGCAGTTAAGAATTAATAGAAGCAGAGTAATATTAATATATATACTTACACTAATGGGGAGCTTTCTTTTATGAAAAATAAAAATAATGGTATATGGATTGCAGTGATTATAAGTAGCGTGTGTGTAATTATTGGTATACATGCTATGGATCTAGAAAATACAGGCCATCGTCGCAGTTTTTTGTACAAAGTAGCGCATCCTTGGAAGGTTGCACGTGAGGAAGAGGAAAGAAAAGAGGCTCTTAAGCTGGATTTAGTTTTTTCTATCAATGCTCGTGATGTTGTGGGTGTTCAACGCTTTATAGATCTTGGGGCCGATGTAAACTGGATATATCCTGTCTTTAATACTTCGATGCTTGGGCGAGCTATAGAAGTAGGGAGCCCAGCAATAGTTGATGCGCTTATTCGCTCTGGTGCAAATGTAGAACAAGCGTATGGGGATGGCATGCTAACACCATTGTTAAGAGCTGTTGGATTGCATAATGTGCCAATAATTACATTGTTACTGAGGGCGGGCGCTGATGTTAACCATGTAAATGGCAGAGGCGATTCTCCATTGCTTATAGCATGTGAGCGAGGGGATTTGGATAGTGTGGAGATTCTTCTTGAGCATGGCGCTCATAAAGATTATGTAAAGCATAGTAGTGAGACACCCTTATCCGTTGCGGTACAGGCGCAAAATGTTCCTATTGTTCAGGCTCTTATTGCTGCTGGAGCTGACGTGAATCGTGCAGATTCACTGTATAGGGCAGTGAGCGCAAATAATATAGTTCTTGTAGAGATTCTTTTGCGAGCTGGTGCTGATGTTAATGCTATGTTAGTAGGGTGGTCATCACGGTCTATTTTATCGAGCGTATATGGATCGCTTGCTTATTTAGAAGCAACTTCAGAGATAGATATGGACCTGCAGAAAAATCTCAAGATTACCTTGTTGCGCGAGATTATTAGAATGTTGACTGAGCGTGGGGCTCGCAGATAATACTAAATTTTATTGTTAGTAAAAGAGATACGAGCGGTATGTGATCTTACACATACCGCTCGTATCTCTTTTAACTATTATTTCAGCTTATAAGCAAGACAATATTTTTCTTAGCCCGGCAAGAATCCCCTTTTTTGGTGGGGTAGCATTGTGTGCTTGCTGTATAACGATCACGTCTTGATTATATTCTGTAGACATATGCTGGAAAGATGCGTTAGCCATATCTCTATCTGAAAGACTTTGAACATGATTTTCTAAAGCTTCTTGCATAGCTATTCTTTGTTCTTTGAGACTTGTTACTTGACTGCTGAGTACTGCAAGTCTTGTACGCAAATCTGTTATATGTTCATCAAATGTAATTTCTTGACTGTTTGCTTGCATGCGTGCTGAAAGTTTTTGCATATATATTTGAAGCTCTTGGTTAGTGCGATCTATTTGTTCGAGCAAGCATTTTTCACGAGCAGCAATAATACGAAGGCGACCGTCGAGAGTATGAGTAGAGAATTGTACCGTCATAAGATTTTGACAGTGCAGCGCCGTATCAGTTATTTCTGCAATAATAGCAAGTTCGTGTTTATAGGGGGTAAATATTCTTTCAATTTTTACTAGATCTTCATTGAAAGAAGCAATAGGTGATTGCATGCTATATGTGTATGCGTTTAATAATAACAGAGAGCTGATAACAATTTTTTTAATGGTATGCATGAGAGAACCTTTTTAATTATAGTATAGTTATTATGATTATTTATATGAACATACTAATTATACTATAATTAAAATAATTATCAAGTCGAAAAGTTTTATTCGTATTTTTCTATTTTTGCACTTGCTCGTAATTTTTCTTGATACTCTTTTAGATTTTTATCAAAGCAATTTTTTTGTAGTTCATACGATATTTGGTCATAGCGTTCATCAAGTGTTTTGAGACGCTTTTCGTGTTTCTCTTCTAGATATGTTATCTCATATCCTTCTTCTGTCGCTTCTACAGAAACCACATTTTTTGCAGCCTTGTTAAGCATCGAGCTTTTGTCGAGGGCAACTTCACAAGCTTTAATAGTAAAGGGCTCTTCCCAGGTAATAGCATCGTATAATTTGTTTTCTTTTGCAGCTTTCCAAATCGTTGCTTCGTCTTCCCAATCTTTTTTGAGTACGACTGCTTGGCGAAGAACATATTCTTCTTCACTATATTCTGGGTGTGCATCATAAAAAGCAACAACGTCTTTTTTTTCGATAATCATCGATCCATGATTGCGAACACGATATTCTATAACACGATCGATAAGTTGTTTAAGTCGAACTTGGCCACGACCTTCTTCATACGAGTAACCAAGTTGCGAAAACAATTCAGACAAATGCTCGCGATCAAGCCCTGCATCTTTTTGGACTGTTTCTAGAAAGCGATCTATTTCATCATCGCTAATAATAATGTTAATTGTTTCAGCATCAAGCTCTATAAGTTTATCAAGAACGACATCGTCAAAGGTACGCTTTGTTCCATCAAGGGTAGGGCGCATATCAGAGGTGCATATAATACGGGAACCGTTGGTGGTAAATACTGTTGCGATTATTGCGTCAATAATTACCGTTTCTTTTTCTGTTGTGTGTATAGATTTTTCATCTATAGCTTCAGTATAGACAGGCATATTATGCGTTATCATAGATAGTAATAATATGCACGCATAGACACGTTTGGGCACAGTACGTAGATATTTTATATCCATTAGTTTCCCCTATTTTAAAAAAACAAAATTTACATAATAATCGTAATTTTTTTCCACCCATCTGATCTCTATTATAGCAGTATAGACCAGGGGGTGAAAATAAAAAAGGAGCGAAAAATTTTTCGCTCCTTTTTTATTTATTTGTATCGTAGCTACTATTTTTTTTAGTAATCGCGATACATAATTGTTAGTTGCTACTTTATGCAGCAGCTGTTTGCGTTGCAGGTTCAAGTGGTGCTTGTTGTGCAGCCGCTTCTGTTTGTGCTACTTCACCTTCTGCAGCAGCAGTTGCTTCAACTTTGTCTGGACGAAGTTCTGAAACTTTTTGTTGAATAAATTCTTCGTTGATGGTGACATCGTATTGTTTCTTTAACTCTTCCATCTTTTTGCTGAAGAGTTCTTCGAGTTTCTCGTTTTTAACCAATTGGCCAACATATTCTTTTACGCGTTCTTCAAGCTTTTCAAATTCTGTGTAGCGTGAATCTTGTTTCTTAGATGCTTTGAGAACGATAAACTTACCATCACCAAGGGCAACAATATCAATTGCAGGGAATTTTTTCATTGCAAGCAATGCATTGCGTATTGCTTCGTCAACTTTTGTTGATTGTGCATTTACAAAGCCAAGGTCTTGATACTGAGCTTTTTTATCTTCAGCAGCTTTTTTTACACTTATTGCAGCGGTTAACAATTCTTTTTTCAATTGTTCTGCTGTTGAAGCATTTTTTACAATGATACCTTCTGCTTTTACGCCACCAGCTTGTATGAGGAATGGTACTTGTTGGAATTCTTGACGACGTTCATTATTTTTTTCGTAGTATTCTTTTGGTTCAGTTGCTGCTAATACTACTTCGTCACCAAGTTTTTGTCTAAATGCACGAATGGCAAGGTCACGATCTAATGCGCGTTGAATTTCTTCGCGATGTGCTACATATTCAGGAGCTTCGCTAATTTTTTGATCTTCGACCCATTGTTTCATTGCATATTCTTGAGCTACGCCTTGTGCAATTTGTTTGATCAATGCTTCAAGATCTTTTTTTGCGAGTACTGGATAAAATTGTTGCAACATTGGATTTGATGCAATAACGGCATCTATTGTTTTGTTAAACTCTTCGCTATCAACAATAGTGCGCTTGCCAAAAAGAACAACAGCACTACCTTTTGCGCCGCTTCTATGACAGCATTTTCCTGATGGGCAATAGCCACCAAAATAGAGCGCCGCTGCAACTGCAGCAATAACACCAAAGATAGCAAACCATTTAAGGGCAGGATGCATACGATTCGATTTCATAAAAACAAATCCTTTTGTAAAAAAATTAACCTAATAAGTAATTGAAATTACCATACGTAAATATGCGGTCATTCTATCACTCGTACATAAAAGTTGCAAAATATTTTAACAAGTTCGTGCAGCAACGATAACGCGTACTTCTTTTACCCCTAAGCTATATAGCAAAATACTCATTTCGCGAACCGTTGCACCACTGGTGCATAAATCATCAACAATGGCTACAGTGGTGTTTTTATAGCACTTTTTTTCTCGTAATGCTTTGCTTGTAAGGGCAAAACAATTAGAAAGCACGACTGCTCGATCTTTTTTTGAAAGTTTTGTTAGCTGTGGCGTTTTCTTGATGCGCACAAGTGGACAAGAGATAGGAATGTGCCATTGCAAAGAACAGGTATGAGCAATAATTTCAGCTTGATTAAACCCTCGCCATAATCGCCGTGTCCAGTGGAGTGGTACGGGAATTATATAGTCAACATCATGCATAATGGTGTGAAATTGTTCAGCCATCATGGTGCCAAGAACATAGGAGCCTTGCGGTTGTTTATAATTTTTGAGTCGAATGAGTTTTTGTATAATACCACTATAACGAGCGCAGGCGTATACCGTAGCACTACGGGTGTTTGTTATAGATAATTCATGTGATACAACCGGTTCGAGTGAGTTTTTGCAATTGGTGCATAACTGGTTTCGTTTTTCACTGTAATGACGGCAGCCAATGCAGAGTGGGGGAAACAAAAACAGTGAAATAGCTTTTGCTATTTTTTTTATTGTGATGCGCATAAGATTAATGAATTTGTGCATGGTATGTATATGTGGTTTATTGGTTTTGTAGATATGTATGTACTAGGCAATGCTATTTTCTTTAATCTATTTTTAGATGTTTAGGTATATCTCTGCTGTGTAATCCGCCATGTGCGCGTAATATTTTTGCAACAACAGAATTTCCTACAGAACCATCTTCTGCGACATCGAGTGCTGTTTGATGATAAGAGTTTTCTGTATTAATGAAACAAATACCAGTTAAGTGTTCTTCGCAGGCTTGTTCGAGCAACCATTTTACCAGTTCATCGTTATCCCAAATGGTTGCGTAATATAGCCAGCCTCTTTTGTTTTCTTGGTTAAACATATAGGTAATGCCGGTACTTGCAATGATATCTTTCGCCATAACAAGGCCATCTTCTTTCATTTTAATGGCAAGTTCAAAAATAGGAGCATTAGGATTTGTGCCGACGAAAAAATAGCTAAAGTTGTTTGAGTTATAGTATAGAGTCTCGTGCTTATGATTAGTTATGCAATATTCCACCATAATTTTAAACTGTTGCATTTGCTTCAATATTTTCCAGGCTATATTCATTTTCTGTATAGAGATATCGCTTATGTATAAACTATTGAGATATTCCAATGCCTGCGTAAGATTAAGGCATACAATATGTGTATATATTTCTTTTGTACATTCTATTGCTTCCTTGTCAGTATATTCAGGTTGTGTAGTTGTGCGATTTCTTATTGTAGGTTTCAAATTTTCACGGTATATATCGTTTTCCATTCGCATGGAGTCACGGGATATATCGTTTGCCGCGCGCATGGCAATTAGATGTTTCTTTAGAATGGCAATTAATTCTGCATATTGAGTGGCATTTAATTGTTCGCTTCGAGTAGCACCTGGCTTTTTTATTTCTATTTCTGTTTTGATGATGTGATTTTCTACATCTACCCTGCGAGTTGTTTGTTCCATTGGGTGTAATAGAGAGATAAAGCAAATGTTGATAATAAGCAGCAATGTTATTATTTTTTTGTTCGTGATCATATTTTATTATATCTATCGATTATATTTGAGATATTTTGATTTTTTAAATATATATTGTAGTTATTTAATCTGGTAAACAGGTGGTAGTAATTGCTGATAGTTCTGCTAAACGTTGTATGTGTTTGAGTTGCTCTCTTTGTAAATTATTAAAAGCTTCTGTTGAATTTTTGAAAGATTCTATTGCCGCTCTAATGGCAAGCGACTCTTGACTTGTGCCTGTAGTGAGCGTGTTTAACAGGTATATATCTTGAAAACAATTAAGATATTTTATTTCTACTGCTTCCATAGTATGTATTGCATTATATGTTACACAAAAATAGATTGCTATGCTCATTAATATTATTTTTTTATCCATTAATTACCTTTCCCCCATATATAATATATTTTTTCTTCATCGTTCACTCAGTCCAATGATGTACTAATATTTCCATCATGCTTGGCCTTCTAGTCCCATGCACACCACCATTACTGCGTAATATTTTTGCAATAGAATTATATGTTACGCCTAGTAATACCGCTTCATCAAGAGCAGTGTGGCCATTATCGTCTTGCTTATTAATAAGAGAGTTGTTTGAAAATGTTTGTTTATATGACTCGCTGAGCAACCATTGTATAAGCTTTTCGTTGCGCCATATGGTTGCAAAATGCAGCCATCCACGATTTGCATTATTAGTAAATTGGTATTGCATACCTACGGTAGTAATAATATATTTTATGAATGTGAGTCCATCTTGTTGCATGTCTTTGATTAAAAGCTCACACATATTTGCATCAACAGCTATTGCTCGATTATGCATGTTAAGAGTTTCTAGATATCTACTGTAGATTATTTTAAAATCCTGAAACTGCTGTACCATTTTTTGCAGCAGTTCGCTTTTTTGAATCGAAGAGCACTTTCTTTGTTCGTATTCTAAATATTCTGTAGCTTCGGCAACGCTAAGATATAAAAGGTTTTCGTATATTGCTTTTATTTCTTGATCGGTTGCATCGTCTATGTGTTGTCTGTGTGAAGATCCTTCAGGTTGTGGAAGTGTAGCACATTGCTCTAGGGTAGTGAAAAGATCCATAGCGTGTAGCACATTGGAGCTGCAAAGCAGGAAGATTGTTACACTGATCGATAAAAAAAGTTTGTGTATCATTATATTCTTTGGTTTGTTGTTATGTTTTATTAATTTTATTAATCTAAAATGTTTTCTAGGTGCCAATGGGATAGATTTTTGTTAATCGTGTATTGTTCTGCCATGCAGGCCTCTATTTTTACGCAACGTTTGGGCAATTACAGGATTTCCTATAGCAGTATCTTCTGCTATATCAAGAGCTGTTTCTTGATTGTTGTTTTGCATATTAATTATAGGTATATGCTGCTGATTAGCTTGTTCTAGCAACCATTCAACAAGAGGTTTATTATGCCACATAGTTGCATAGTATAACCATCCGTTATTTTCTTGATTTAATAAATGCGCAATATCTGAGCCTTCAATGAGATTTTTAGCCATAACAAAGCCATCTTGTTGCATTCTAATAACAAGCTCAAAGATAGGCATATGTGCTGCTGGCATAAAGTTTCGATTGTATTGTATTGCATGATCTTTTGCGTATTTAGCTATAATAGTGAACTGTTCTACTTGTATTATTATTTCTTGTATTGCTTCTCTGCGTTCAATAGGTATATTGTTTGCGAAAAGTTGCTCGAGATACTCTAATGCTTCTTCGCAATTAAATGACAGAATAGATTTGTAGATTCTTTTTTTAAATGACTCAATTGTTTCTCTGCTTGTAAGAGATTCGTATTGTACAAGGGCTCCAAGCATGTGAAGAGTATTTATTACCTGTGAAAAATCAGGATCTCTGTTTTGCATGCCGTGTAATACGTTTGGCAGCAAAAAAAGGCTCATAATGAGTTGTGTTAAAAATGTTTTTTTATTTATAAAGCTATGCATAAACATATTCCCCTCTTAGCTATGGTGCAGTTTTTTTAGCTTGCATTTGATGATAAGATTGTTTTTCTTTTTTATTGATGTACAAACGTCTCCATCGTGGACAGGCTTATTTTTTTGTACGAGATGTGTACAAAATCAACAAAATACCGCTGACAATAGCAATATCAGCAATATTAAACCATGGCCAAAAGTATATCCATGGGCCACATTTTATACGAAAAGAAATAAAATCAACAACAAAGCCAAGCGTACATCGATCGATGATGTTAGAAATTCCTCCGCCTATTAATAATGCATAGGGTATGATTGACATAGTGTTGCGATACGAAATATATGAGTACCATATAGCAATTGCTATGCTTATACTTATCAGAGCTGTTTGTAATACGTAGCCATGCATGCTAGAGGTTTGAGCAATACCAAAGCACATGCCATTGTTGCAAATAAAATCTGCTGGATAATAGTGTCGTATAAACCATTTACTTGCTTGGTCTAGTAGTATGATACAGCTTGTGGCGAGTATTACTTTTGTGATAGTTTTCATTAGCGAACAAGTGCTCCTTTTGATTCAACAGATATTTTCATAGCATTCATTACTTCTTCAATAGTTTCTTTGTCAACGGCTTTTGTTTCATCTTGCACTCGAACGCGCAGGGTGACTGATCGTTGATCAACCCATTCTGCTTTTGTAAAATAATCAACCATTCGAATGTCTTTAATACGATTATCTGAAGTGCTTATTATATGTTCTATCGCATCAACGGTTAATGTATAGGGAGCGAGCATGCTAATATCAAGAAAGACATGTTGATACTTTGAGAGCGGCGTGTATGAAATTTTTTTGATATTTTTTATTATTTTTTTGTATTCACATTCACAGACAAATATAGTGCCTTCGAAGAGTTTCTGCATTTTGTCAAAGCGTATCATGCCTGCATATCCAACGATTTCATCATTGCTCAGCAATAGTGCTATTTGATTGGTGCTTAACAATTCGCGTGTGATGTGTTGTATCCATAAAGGAATGGTTGATTGGTTTGCATACTGATCATAGCGTATCCATTGCAGAGATGCGTCGATGGAGCCAAAAATACGGGTAACAATATCTTTACCATTATAAAAAGAACCTTCTGCGCCAACTGTTGCAGAAGTAAGAGCAAGCACTTCACGTTCAATACTCTCTGATCCTGTGCGTTCCCATATTCGTTGTACTTCGAAAAATCCTAGGGAATTATTTTGAACACTGTTTAATTGACAGGCTTTGAGTAGATGGGGAACCAGTGAGGTCACCAGTCGTTTTGCATTATCAGAGATTGGGTTAGCAACATCAATAGTATTGATTGGGTTATAGTCTATTTGTTTTAAAAAATATTCATCGTAGAGTGCGTGTGAATATAATTCATATAGTCCACATGTTCGTGCAGCAACTTGTTTGATAGTGCGAACGTTTTGTAGTAGAGAGATGTCATGTGATGCCATCTTCATCATAGGCAGGGCAGGAACAATAGTGTCATATCCATATATACGTGCAATTTCTTCAATAATATCTTCGGCAATTGCTATATCTTTTGCAACGCGAAATGAAGGGATTGTTACGATATATTCATCCTGTTTTTGCACTACTTCAAAGCCAAGATTGTTCAATATGGTTTGTACTTGCATAGAGGCGATACTGCTGCCAATTTTTTGTTCTATTGTTTGGTGCGAGAGTGAAATAGTGCGTATTTTGAGCTTTTCATTACCAAGAATCAGGATTGCTGTTGATGGATCAATGGCAATACCCATATTTTTTATTGTACTAAAAAAACAACCAATAGCACGATCACAACCGAGTGGATCGGTAGACTTTTCGAATCGTGTCGAAGCCTCCGTTCTATGCTTATGACGAAGCGAACTTTGTCGAATAGTACTTGCTTGGTATGATGCGGCTTCTACAATAATAGTGGTTGTTGCGGTGCTTAGAGATGCGCGAGCTCCACCCATAACACCTGCAAGGGAAAGAGGTCCACTTTGATCTGCAAATATGCAATCATGATCGTTAAGCTTAATAGTAACGGTATCAAGTAGTTCAAGTTGCTCTGCATTCTCAGCATTGCGAAGCGTTATAGTGTTGCCAGAAATACCACTTTGATCAAATCCATGCATAGGATGGCCGGTATCATACATCACATAATTGGTTGCATCAATAAGAGCACTTTTTGATCGTGCGTCAATGCGCGCTAATTGTATGGTATAAAAAATACGACTTGCTCCCGCATTGCTCGTAGTAATGGTTGAACTTACCAAGCGATTACAGGGAGTGTTTTTTTCGATTCGCATGCATATATTCTGAGCACAAAGTTCAGCAGTTGTGCTGTGCGATGGCAGGTCAGAAAAGTATTGCTCGGTGATGTTTGTAGGTAGTGCTTTTTGATATTCATGGTCCAAAAAAGGTATGGAAAGTAATGCTGCTACTTCGCGTGCCCATCCCTGATGTCCCCACAGGTCCGGTCGATGGCTTACTGCTGCATTGTCTATTTCGAAAACAAAATCTTCCCATGCGATATTTTTTTTCCATTGACCTGATTGTAATGTATCAGGATCATCTCCAAGCGCAGGAATTAATCCATCACTTGTAGAGCCAAAGTCGCTCATTTGAGCCCAATGGCCTTGATCGCTTATGTAGTCATATCGAATTAAGAACCAATCACCAGTGAAAGCATTTTCGCGAATAGGAAGAATAACGCTTTTTTGCCATTCTTTGGAATACACTTCTATGGTGTCAGAAAAGATATGTACAACGTGTCCAGCGCTCAATGATTCTGCCTGTGTTTTTATATGAGAAACTCTCTCTATTTCAGCAGTATGAAGACTTAATAGTTGTTGAATATTGTATGCAAATTCTGCTGTAATGTTTTTATTATATTGCAGATGATGGAGTAGCCAACTGAGTAGTATTTTCATCTAAAAAATCTCCAAGGGAAAAATATTTTTAGGGTAACTTTTTTTAAAAATCTGTGTGCATTGCTTCAAGTATATCATGCCTTTTACAGATTCGCATCAAGAAGATACACTGAAAATATGTATGGCAATTGCATAGTATTGTTTTTTAAAAAGTTATGAAAGAATAAAAATTTATTATTATGATTATACCTTCACATATCACTCAAAACGTTTCGCTTGCAAATAAAAATTGGTTTTGTACAGGAGGTTCTGCTCGCTGGTACAGTGAACCGCAAACAATACAAGAGTGCTCAGAGGCTATAGTATGGGCACATACGAATAATATCCCCCTATTCTTTTTGGGACTTGGTGCCAATACGCTTGTCAGTGATGATGGGTTCGATGGTCTTGTTATAAAAATTGGTATAAAAACAATTACTATACAGGAAGATGCTGATACTGTTTTTGTAACAGCTGGCGCAGGAACAACTATTGAAGAGCTTATACAATATTCTCTTGCTCATAATGCTATTGGCCTGGAAGAGTTTAGTGGCATTCCTGGCACTGTTGGAGGTTCTGTTTTTATCAACATTCATTATTTTGAGTTTTTTATTGCACGGTTTTTAACAGAAGCACAAATTATTCATACTTTTGATGGTTCGATGCGTACAGTTGATAAAGAATGGTTTAATTTTGGTTATGATTATACCACGTTGCATACTCAGCCATACGCAGTTATATCAGCAACATTTGCTCTTAAGAAGTGTACGGCCATTGAGTCAGCGTATGCAGCAGGTCGTGCATATGAAATCATACGACACAGAACGCATCGTTATCCATCGGTATATACGTGTGGAAGCTTTTTTAAAAATTTTGATGAACAAGAAGTTCCCTTTCTTACTAATGGTAAAAAAATAACTGCTGTTGCCTATTATCTTGATAAGCTTGGTCTTAAAGGGACTCTGAGTCATGGTGGTGCATCAGTATCAACAAAACATGCAAATATGATTGTCTCCTCGCCATCGGCAACAACGGCTGATATTATTACTGTTGCTCGAACAATGCAAAAAGCGGTATATGAAGCATATGGGCTGCTTCCTCAGTCGGAATGTCGCTTTCTTGGCTTTGATAAAAACCCGCTTATGCATGTATAAAATTTTTATGGCGAATAGGTTGAGTTATTTTGATACTGCGCGTTAGTATGCGTATAGTTGTGCTGATTTATTTTTAAAAAGGAGTTGTTGTATGAAGTGTATAGTATTTTCAGCAAGTTTTCTCATTTTTAGTAGTATTGCGCTCTGTGCTATGCAAACCGAAGAACCCATTACGTATTCATATCAGGCAATTGAAAAAGACAAAGGACATGTTTCAATCGTTGAGACTGACGTAATAGATGCAATGCCTTTGTTGCAAAAAGTATTAAAAGAATTGTCTTTTGCTCAACAAGTTCGCCTTGCATGTGCAAGCAAAGAATGTCGATTAAAGCTTGAGAAGCAATATAAGTTTTGCAAAAAAAGTAAAAATATTTTTTTATTAGAAAAAACTGCCCATGCACTTACTGTTTTGATTGCTACAACAGTGGTAAAAAAATCAACATCATTTATCAGAGCTGACAAGGTTGAGTTGTATAAGCAATATAATCAATGTTTTGAAAAAATTATGCGTAAAATAGATGTATTAAAAAGACTTGCTGTTGAATGTTAATGTGTATGCAAAAATAAACAGGTTTGTATTATAAGTAATAAAATGAGTATTATGGGTAAATGTAGTAAAATTTTTTACCCATAATACTCATAGTTTTCTCTGGACGCTCATCTCTTTTTGCATTATATTGAATGTATACTGTACAGATTTTTCATTTTTATTTAGTAAAAAAACGTAAGGAAAAACCTTTTACCCATGAGTAACAAAAAAGCAAATATCACCATTTCTGTTAATGACAATGTTGAAAGAGCTCTCCGTCAATTTAAGAAAAAAATTGAACGTGAAGGTGTTGTTCGCGACATGAAACGCGTCATCTACTATGAATCACCAACACAAAAACGTCGCAAGCGTCTCCTGCGTGCTATTAAACAAAATTGGCTTCGCATGGCAGCCCAAAAGTAAGCTTATCATCATATGAAATCTACTAGTTCTATTAAATTTTCTCAAAAATCATCGCAGATATATAGAGAAATTTCGGCGTTGATTGTACAAGAAAAGATGAATAATAAAGCGTTACAGAACGTTTTGATTAATCGTGTAACGCTTTCAAAAGACAAAGGTATTTGCTTTGTTTATTTTTATGTCCCTGATAAAACTAAACTCAAAGAAAGTCTTGATACTCTTATCTGTTATAAACCATCATTGCGTAAAGCTCTTGCAGACAGTATAAAGGCTCGTTACACTCCTGACATTATCTTTAGATACGATGAAACGTTCGAAAAGCAACAACACATCGAAGATATTCTTAATTCTATCGCAGAACCTCGCACTGTTTATATTGATCCAAATGATGTTATAAACGATCAAGATGATGAATGATTGTTCAGCTATTTGTATCGGTTTTTTATGGGTGATGTTTTTGTGTTGGGGCTCTTTTCTCAACAGTTTTGCGTATCGATTATTGTATAATAAAAAAATAAATACCAAGCGATCGTATTGTCCACATTGTTTTACTACAATCGCTTGGTATGATTTATTTCCCGTAGTGTCATTTTTTGTTCTTCGTGCGAAATCTCGTTGCTGCAATCAACCAATATCATTTTTGTATCCAACTGGCGAGTTGCTCACGGCTATAAGCTGCACTATAATCGCTTTAGTATATCCCTGGTACACTGCGGTAGCGCTTGTATGCTTTGTGTCATTGTTGATGATCTCTTTTTATACTGATGCAAAAGATTTTACTCTTTTGCGTATTTGTACGCTCTATGCAGTTTCTATTGGATTGTTATGTGCTTTTTTTAATATACTTTCTATATCGTTTATAGAATCAGTCGCCGGAGCTATTTTTGGCTACTTTTTATTGTGGTCAATTGCATATGTATACCGATTAGTTCGCAGTGTTGATGGTCTTGGCAATGGTGATCCTGAATTACTTGCGCTCATTGGATCGTTTTGTGGAATCTCTGGCTGCCTGACTATTTTATTTATTGCTTCTGTTCTCGGTTCGTTGTATGGATTTACCCTTTGCTCAATAAAACAAAATTATACATTGTCTGCAAAATTTCCTTTTGGACCATTTCTCATTATAGCAACGCTCTTATGGCTTACTTTGCAGCCGTTTGATCTTTTGTGTCATCAGTAACAATGGTAATGGTACCTTTTTCGTCAATCGTTAACACATCGTTAACACTGTCTCCATCAATATCACCTGCAGCGCCTGCGATAAAAGAATCTTTTGATGCTTGTGTATTGCTCAGAGCAGAAGCAGGTGTTTTAAGCGTTCCAACAACACTGCTATCTGGGCCTGAGCCAAAGCCATAGGTGTAGGCATTTTTACCACTTGGTTCCCATCCAAGGCTATTTTCACCTCGTAGTTGTGTGGTAAATTCACTATGTTCGGCATGATATGCCTGTTCAGCAATATATAACGAATGCAGGTTTGCATATGCTTCAGAGCGTTTAGAGCGAGTTAAGAAATTTTTATACACGGGCACTGAAACTGCCGCAAGTATCGATATAACCGCGATAACAACCATGAGCTCTATGAGTGAAAATCCATAGCGATTTTTCATTTTTACACTTCTTTCTTTTTTTGTTTTCTACACATTATTCTTTTTAACAACAATATAAAAATATTTTCGAGAATATCGATGTCTTTTTATTGAAAGTATTTTTTATTATGCAGCTTTTTGTAAAGCTATTAAGAATATTGCTATAAATATGGTTGTTTTTTCTAGAGTATTTGTTGATTAGAATGAAATTAATAATAAAAATAGAAATGTTTATTACGCCCAGAACAAGTATAACGAGATTCACTAGTAGTCTTTCATTTTTGACACAATCTAAAAGTATTGTCAGCGATGATTTCAAAACAATATATTTTGCAAAGCTAAAAGAAGCTGGCTATATATCTGCAGACAAGATCTTTTAAACTATTATTTTTAATTCAAATTGAATAGTCAAATCAATTAACATGTGTTTTTTACATACATTTGACTTTTTTTATATTAAGAGTAAATTAATTCCATAGAGACATAAAAAGAACTTTTCTTAAATGTTTTTTTTAATAACAACATTTAAAGATACTATCTTACCCCTACAATAGAGAAAGAAGGCTACATATGGAAATGCAAAAAGAACTTAATAAAATAATGACACCAGGTTTTGTCAAACGAATCAAAACATTCGAAAATATTTGTGAATTGCTTGATTCGCGATGGGCAACTGAATACACTGCTCAAACAATAGATCGTATGCACGCCCTTGATGCAGCGCTTGGAAATCCATCAAAAAATATTAAAAAAGCAATTATTGCAGGAAAAAATAGCAAAAGCTTAACGCTGCATTTTGCAACACGACTACTTCGCGAAGAAAATATCATTTCTGGTGTTATAAGTTCACCTCATTTTACTTCTTATGCTGAACGTATCACAACAAATAACGAAACTATTTCTGAGCGCTTGTTTATTGATTGCGCACAAGATGTTATTGCAGCAGCAGAAACAGTTGCACCTGCCGCATCAAGCATGGAAATAATTATCATGACCGCTTTTGTATACTTTAAAAAGCAATCCGTAGAATTGGCTCTTCTTGAGCTTGATCAAATATCACCATATCATCCTCTTGCAGCATTTTATCCTGATATATTGACCCTTACCCGTATTACGCAAGAAGAAAATAACAATCACAAGCCGGTTGAAGATATATCCTCTATCATGTCACTTGTTCAAAAAGGTACACATGTTATAACTGGCGACCAGATAAAGGCGCACATAGCGTATATACAAAAGCTAACTGAAGAAAAAGGTGGCGTATGGGAAATGCCTATTCGTAAATTGGCAGCACTTCCTTATCCATTTGAACAAATTCATGGCCGCTCAGCAGCTCTTGCTGAACGTATAGCACAAACATATATCAAGATATTTATCGAACCAACAGTAACAAATTCTCAGGACACCTTGCTTATCAGACCAAAAGGTAAAAAAGGCCGTCCAACACTTGAAGCAAAGCGTAAATCAGAATTGCAGCCAACCAAAACAATGAATATGTTCTGGCATAATACTACGGCGCATATTGCTGGCAGATTCCAACTCTTAACAAAAGAAAAGCCTCAGGTATTGGTTGATTGTGCATCAAATCTTGATGCATTCGAAAACCTTCTCTTTGGTATTAGATTGCTGCATTATGAAAAACCTATCAAAGGGTTAACCATTATTATTGGCGCAACCAAAGAAAGTCTTCACAGCGAAGCTTTTGTGAAAGCCTTGCGTTACTTCTTTAAGAAGACCAGTGGTTCTATAGCACTTTGCCCAATTGAAAAACCTCTTGCAGGTTCTGGAGAAACTTCGAGTTGGGATGTTGATGCTATTACTAATGATATCAAATTGCTTAAGATTAAAGCACGTGCATGCAGAAGCCTTGATGAGGCGTATGAATATGCAAAACAATCAGTTGATGAAACTGACGGTTTAATTGTAGTTACCGGTTCACGCTCCATTGTTCGCCAATGGTATGAATCAAAAAATCAATAATGCATAATTATTACTATATAATTTCATGAACTTGATTATCGCTGGTGGGCTTTTGCTCACCAGCATTTTTATATATATGTATACCTATCGCAATATAGCCGCATGCAATTCAGCTGGCAGTTTATTGATGTTTTCGTATGCGCGCATATTATCAGCAGCAGCTTTTTTGGGCTATCTGGTGATCTGCTGTATGTAGGGAAATTGAAGATAAAAATAATTATCAAAAAATTGAAGAGATTTTTAAAAAGGACACAAACATTTGTGTCTTTTTTTTACATGTTTTTGTTACAATACTATTATTGCAAAAAGAATGTATGTATTTGGTAAAATATCGTAGTTTGTGAAAGAATTGAAACATGGATATAAACGCATTGTTGATGTTTGTCATCATTTGTTTTTGTTATGCTTTTGGTACGATAGGTGCAATGCAGCAACAAGAAGATTCTTCTTTGTACGTAGCACGATCCATGCATAGCCTTGTTGTGGTTCAACCTGATGGTGAGAGTGATTTTATTCAAATGGATCCCTTTGTACAGGAGATCTATAAACATATAGCACTTCTTAGTGTTGACGATGCAGTTTGGTATGTTAATTATCAACTATTGCATTGTTCTACTGATAAAATTGCATTGGTGCAGGAAGTTATAGTGCAATTGAATACGTTTAAAATAGCGCATGATAGATATTTAGAAACGCTTACTCTATCTATGCAAAATTTAAAAAAGAATGCTTCTATCGAAATTCTTGCAACACATTATATGCACCAGGATGGTCTTGCTATGGCACAATTAATAGTCTGTGCTTTTGGACTACAATATCAGAATGCAGATAGAGCAACTTTTGGATGGTTGCATCATGCGGCTTTGTTTGAAAATCAGTGTCTTGTGGAATGGTTATTAGCGCAGGCGCCTGCACATGCACAGAATGTATCTGTTGCTGATTTTATTAATATGCGTAATGTTTATGGGCATACGGCGCTTGATGAGGCAGAAGCAATGGGCTCGGACCGTGCTATTGCGATAGCACAATTGTTGCGTGCGAATGGTGGTTTGCATGGTAGTGAAATACATTGATTTTGTACAACAATATGTAAGCAAAAAAAATTTGAAAGAAAGTAGATTATGATTATAAAATTATTAGTACTGTGTTTAATAAGCTTCTTTTGTTTCGCACCTGAACTTCTACATGCAATGCAACAACAAACTTCTCTTCTGCAAGCGACAGAATTAAAGTTTATGCGAGTTGAGTCTGCAGAGATAGAAGCCCAGGAAATCGATCCATTTGCAAAAGAAGTCTATGCATATATAGCACAACTTACCCCGCCTGATGCAATTGGATATTTGCGCAATCAATGCATGCATTGTCCTTCTGATAAACGTGATATGCTGCAAGAAATTATGCAAAAAGTACAATTCTTTAAAATAGCATGCGATAGATATTTGAGAACGCTTAACAGTGTAGATGAATCAACCAGAAGATATGATAATTGTATTGATTTTGCATGTCGCTGGATACCGCAAGATGGTTTTGGTATAGCAACGTTACTTGTTGATGCATGCGGCATTCGCTGTCAATATGTAAAAAATGGGTATCCAGGGTATGGATGGCTCCATTTCGGTGCTATGTTCGGCAACGCGCCGCTTACCCGGTATGTGCTGAAGTGTGCGCAAAAGCAACAAATAGATGTTGCCGCTTTGATTAACACACGCAATATCAATGGTAAACGGGCGCTTGATTATGTAGCAGAATTAGAAAATTTTCAAGAGCGCTATGTGATTACGCAGCTATTGCGTGATAATGGTGGATTGTTTGGAAATGAAATGCAGTAACAATCTGTGTGATAATTTTTGAATACTTATATTTGTTACCAGCCCCTACTCGATTTATCTCTAGCTATTCTTAATTTTTCTCTCTCTATTCTATTATGCTCTTCTTGTGCTTCTCTCTGTTGCTTGATCGCCTGTATTTGAGCCTCGGTCTGTCTTTGTATTGATTCACTTTGTTGTCGAGCAGTTTCTGCTTGTCTCCATACCGCTTGCGTTCTTTGATTCTCTGCGGTAATGCGTGCAGATAGTTCGCGCTCTTGATTATATAAATCAACTTCTCTTTGGTAGAGAGGATCTCGCAGTAGGGCAGTGTGCAAATCAAGTAACGCTTCTTTATATATATGTAGTTGTTGAAACAGTGCAGTAGAAAGCTGTCGAAGAGCAGGGATTTCTATTGGTGTTGTAGTCATGAGTGTTTCTGTAGAAGCGTATAGTTGTGCAATGCTGCAGTATTCTATACTGTTTTTAATACAAGCAACTGCTGCAATATAGTTATTGTTAAATAATCTTGAAGCCACATAAGAAGCATCGATTGCGACTAATTGAGGTAGTTGTACTTGCGGGTCCTTTGTTATCTGTGTAAAATTCCCTATTGACATGTCTGTAGGCGCAATCACGCGTCCAAAAAAGTTCATTTTCTCTATAATACGTAATAAGGCAAAAGCTTTTAGCATATCAAGGTGCTGTGCGCATATTATTTTATGCGCTTCATACAGTCTATTTCCCTGGTCTATACATGCGCCATGCACATAATTTAAAAAGTTATGGTTTTTGAATTCTGCAATGCGTGCATATGCCTTTTGGCATTCGTTATCAAAAGCGCTGCCATCAAAAAAACCATAAAAGTTTTGTTGTCTATCAAAGCAAATAGCATGAAAAAGTCTTTCGATGCATTCAGGAGTCAATTCGTCAAAAGAGTGTATTTGTGTTTGCGGAAGGCAGCTATCAAGGCAATTTTCGTATTGCCGTTTTAATTCTTGTTTTTCATCGATATATGCATTGTAACTCGAATAGGCTTTGCCTGTTAACCAGGCTGCAACAAATGTTCCTACAACTACGCATGAGCCAATAATTACTTGCTGAAAATTGCTTAATGCTGCTTTTGGGTGGTGGTGTGTACGCACCCAAAAAGGTATATTATTTGTACGGGCGTCACTGTGCATACCTATCAAGCCGATCAATAGTATTGAGAACAGTTTGCAATTTTTCATTTTAGCATGCTTTCAGTCTAAAAATTAACTACCCATAGTACGTATAGCAAGATTCTTTTGGTTTTATGTACAATGTATCTGCTCATAGAGCTTATTGTTCAAACATGTCCCCTGTAACTTAGTACGCAGATCATAGCGAAACAGACTATAGACATTTTATACCATATATAGTGTATAAAAATTTTATATACATAACAAAAAATATAAAAAAAGCGGGGCATGAATAGTAAACATACTATTCATGCCCCGCTTGATACTTTTCTTGATACTTTTAACGATCAGCTATATGCAATTATCTTGTTTTGATTACTTAGAATTGTGGAACAAAATGGCGTTGTCCTTGTTGTGGTGTGTGGTGCAATCGTGTTCTCTCAAGTCGATTGTGTTCTTCTTGTGCTGCAGTATGCTGTCGAAGTGCTTCCGTATGTCGCATAGTGGCTGCTGTGCTTTCTATTGCTTGTTTTGTCATAGCGTATGTATGTTGTCGGGTTGCTTCTGCTTGTTTTTCTATGGCTTGAGTTCTTTGGCGCTCTGCTTCTATACGTGCAGCTAATTCACGCTCCTGATTGCGCAACTCAATTTCTCTTATGTAAAGAGGATTTTGTATAAGCGCTGCATGTACATCAAGTAAAGTGTTTTTATATATATCTATTTGTTCAAAAATAGAAGTAGAAAATTCTTCGAGCATTATTTGTTCTGTAGGCTTAGTGGATGGCTGTAGATCTATTTTTGAATAACTTTTTTGCAAGGTATCAATACGCTCTATAATAGAATATACATAATCAGCAGCGGCAATATATTTATTATTACATAATCGTCGTACTACAAAGTCAGCAGTAGACTCTTGGGGTAGGTCTATTCCTGGTGTGGTTGTTACTCGAAGATTTGCCGGTATATACAAAGGAGTAACGATGAGCTTAATTTTTTTTGTTCCTTCTATACCCTTGAGCAAGGCAAATGCTTGCAGTGTGCCACGATATTCTTTACATAACATATTGTGTAGTTGAGATAGTCTGTTGCCATTATCTATGCATATTTTATGCGCATAATGCAAAAAGCAGTGCTTTTCGAATAGTACAATGCGGTCGTTTGCTTTTTGACACATAGTCTCAAAAGAAGTTTGCTCACTTTGTTGGTCGTCGAAGCAAATTGTGTTGAAAAATTTTTCAAGATGTTCGAGTGTTATACCTTCGAGCGCAGACGTTTGAGCCTGTTGGCCAATGGCAGCAAGAGGAAGCGGTGGAGGTGTTGGCAAACAGTTATCCAGACGCATTTCATATCGTTGTTTTTCTTCCTGCTTTTTAATAGCATAGGCTTTATATGTTGAATGTGTCTTTTTGGCGAGCCATAGTGTAAGAAAAGTTCCCGCTATCACGCAGCCGCCAATAAGCATTTGTCTTGGTGTTATGTTTACTCGAAAATTCGGTGCAATCGTATACATTTTTACAGGCATCTGGTACGAGTGAGCAATAGTGTGTATACATACTAAGCTTACCAACAGTGTTGAAAATAGTTTGCAATTTTTCATAGCTATGGCTTTCAGTTTTAAAAATTTATTGTATAGCGAGCTTCATAACAGTCTTTCATTTTTTTACACTGTTCTATTAGTTTTGCCGTGAAGTGATTTTAAAAGCAGTACGTTTTGCAAAGCTAAAAGAATCTGCTGTAAGTGTTTTATTGTAGGCTCTACAGATATAGTTTAGTTCAATTTTATTATATCTTACTCATTCAATATACTCGGCAAATAAGATAAAAACAAAAAAACAACAATAAATATGTTGTAATAATTCTATTTGAAAGAGTTGTTATTGCTCTTTCCATACCCCTACGTCAGGGCTATACTATACGTTACTGTATTAATAAAAAATTTGCATTCGCCATTGTACCCTATTACCGTAAGGATCAACCATATTATGGAAGGTTTTGATCTCTTTAATACCCAAAAATGGACGCCCTTTGAATCCCTTGGAATTACAAATGCTTTTTTTTATCTCCAAAAAGATGTAATAGTATCTACATGGATAACTATCGTACTTATCACTATACTGGCTCTTATTGCTCGTTATTATCTGTATAAGCCGGGGTCAATTGGCAATACTATTGTGCTCAAAGGCGTGGGTATGGCTATGGACATGGTGCATCAGGCAACACAACGCTTTGATGAGAGATATTGTATTTTTATTGCAGCGATTTTTATCTACATTTTTTTCTGTAATATTATTATGATTATTCCCGGATGCGAAGAGCCTACCAAAGATATTAATACAACGATTGCTCTTGCATTAATTTCATTTTTTTACACGCAAAAAGAGGCTTATAAAGCACAAGGGTTTATGCAGTATGTGCATGGTTTTATCATGACACCATTGCCAACGACTATGCATTCATACAGCATTTTTTCTATACTATTTCTTGTTGTTAAAGTAATTATAAATACTATTACTGCTATCCTATCATTTCCTCTGGAGCTTCTCAGTAAGTTAGCCTCGGTTATATCGCTTTCATTTCGTCTGTATGGAAACATTTTTGGTGGGTCTGTGATCGTGGGTTTGTGGAAGATCTTGCTTAACAGTCATTATATTTGGCAGATCATAGGTATCGCCAGTGGTCTTAATCTTGTTTTAATTTTTTTCTTTGGTCTTTTTGAAGGTTTTATTCAAGCATTTGTTTTTTCGACACTCAGTATAACCTATCTTGGTATTGGTCTTAGCTCAGAACATTAACAAAAAAGTAGAAGGGCGCACACTCATATGGATCTTATTATTTCAGCGCTGCATTATACTGCAGCAGTAGCAGCTCTTGTGCTTCCTGCAATAGGCGTTAGCATTGCTCAGGGGCGAATTAATTCAACTACTCTTAATATGTTGCAAACACAGCCTCAGGCTACAAATGCGATTAGAAAAATTTACTTTATTAGCAGCGCTGTTATCGAAGCAACAATGATCATAGCGTTGATTATTAGCATGATGTTGAGTTTAAAAGTTCCGGGAACCGTATATCAAGCAATTGCTCACTGCGGCATTATATTTGCTATAGGTATCTGTGGATTTGTTATTGGAATTTGTTCTGCTCAACCGGCTCAAAATGCGATTATAGCTATAGCACGTGAACCTTTTGAGCATACAAAAATGATGAATCTTGTACTGATAACCCTCTCGCTTATTCAGACGCCAGTAATTTTTGGCTTTATTATTAGCTGGGTTATTATCATGCAGAGTGCGCAGGCGCAACTCTCTCTCGCGCTAACGCTTCTTGCAAGTGGTATAGTGATGGGAATTGGTGCGATTGGGCCGATCATTGGATTGAGCTCATTTGCCCAAGCTTCATGCAAAAGCATTGGAATTAACAAGCGATCATATGCAAAAATTATTTCATTCACCTTTATTAGTCAGGCTTTGATCGAGACACCTATTTTATTTTCATTTCTTATTGGACTTCTTCTTGCTACGCTTCCCGCGGCAGGATTTTTCTCTCCTATTAGTGGCTATAAGGCACTTGCGAGTGCATTTGCTATGGGACTGAGTACTATTGGTACGGGAATAGCATCAGGAAATGTTTCTGGGGCAGCTTGTACAAATATTACCCTGTATCCAGATAAGCATCCGATGCTCTCTAAAATAAGTTTGCTTGGGCAAGTGTTTGTTGATACGAATGCGATCTATGGTTTTATAATTGCATTGATTATCACATTTGTATAAGTAATAATTCAATATATAAAAAAGCATTTATTGATCATATAGTGCAGTTATGATATACTAATTATATGAATAAAAAACAAACAAATATATGGGTGAGTGGGCAATCGCGTTATTAATAACATACAGCTCTGTAAAAAGGGCGGTATAATTATGATGATGAGGAAAGTCCGGACTCCACAACTTAACAATGGTACCTTGGGCAATCAAGGAGAGCGTAAGCTCATGGACTAGTGCAACAGAAAAAAACCGCCTTTTTTCTGTTATATATTCGTATATAGCGGATGAGGGTAAGGGTGAAAATGGATGGTAAGAGCATCCAATGCATAATAGTAATATTACTTGCATGTGCAAACCCTACCAGGAGCAAGATAAAACAGTGCGTTGGTTTTTGTTAAGTTCCACATAATGCACGGGTATATCGCACTAGATAAATGGTTGCCAAAAAACAGTTTTTAATTTAAATTCTGCTTTTACAGAATCCGGCTTATAGCTCACCCCTATTTTTTTTAATTACCGCTACCAGCAAGAATCAAAAAAAGAGTTTTTTACCTTTTTGTCAAAGTATATAAAAACATATGACTACTCGTCGAATTCTTTTTCTTATAGCTATTTGTCTGGCGCCCTTTTGTTGTTTTTTGGTTGGATATCTTATTCCATCGTATATTTTTACTCAAAAAACGTTTACGTGCCCTTCTTTTATTGGCGAGCGTATTCAAGATGCTGCCGCGCCTATATCATCCTATCCGCTCAATATTCGTATTGTCTCAGAACAAGTGCATAATGAATTGCCGAGTGGTACTATTTTACATCAAAAACCACTTCCCGGACAAAAGATTAAAGCCTATCAATCAATGTATTTAGTATTATCAAAAAAAGATGAACTGCCACGCATGCCTGTTTTTGATAGGGTGCTTGCTGAAGAAGCCGCTGCAGAATTGCAAAAAAATCACATTCAACTTATTCAATATGCTCTTCCCTCTTCGTTGCCAAAAGGAAGTGTGCTTGCACTATTTCCACGCAGTGGAGCTCTTGTTCGTGATCAAAAGGCGCATGCGTATATTGCGGCAGGTGAACAAACATTACGTATTTTACCCTCCTTTATTGGAAGTACGCTCGCAGGGGCACGTAATGCTCTTGCTGCCTATGATATAGAGATAAAGGTATTGGATGGTCAAAGGGAAACAATACAACGCGTAGACAATGAATTTGTCATACATGAACAAAGACCTCTTGCGGGTTCTTTTGTTGATATAGCAAAGCCATTTACGCTGTATGTTTCGTAAAATAATAAAAGCAGTTATTATTACAAAATAACGTACATATATTGTACTGATAATCTACATATAGTAACAGTGGCTGTATGGTTTGGAACAGTTTCAAGCTCATATACAGTAGGCTTCATTGAGTCGTACACATATATAAAAATAGCATTGGCGCTCTGAGTAGTGTATTTTACTGTTATGCTATTTGTATAAAACTAATCTGTTTTTTACTGTATTACACTTCTTCTACGACAATAACTTTTACTGGGCAATGCTGTACTGCTTGTATAATAGCATCATGCTGTATACATAACGTTTCGCTGCTGAGGTTTGGTTTAACGGTTGATTTTTTCTCAACGATAAATATTTCAGGGGCATAAAAAGCGCATGCCCTGCATCCAATGCAGCCGGGCTTGATACTAATTGAGCGTATGCATTTTTTTGAAAGCATGATTTTTACCTTTTATCTACGTAGTTTTTATAAAAATATACTATAGAGAGATTAGCTTAGTCTTTTATTTTTCACACAATCTAAAAGTTTTATCAGAAACAATTTTAGAACAGTAAATTTTGCAAAACTAAAAGAAGCCGGCTATATGTTTGCTAATCCCGACGCGCACCATACTTTGAGAGAAGTACAACAATATTACGTGCAATAATAGTGCGCTGGGGACTGCTTGGGCTTTGCAAAGATTGTAATCGTTCTATTGCTGATATACTATCTGCATATGACAGTATGCTCTCATCAGTGCCGCTGGATATCTCTGTATTGGCACCATACCGTAACAATAATATGATTATATTTGTATTAAGTTGTTTTATTGCTTCATGGAGAGCCGTATGTCCATTATGATCCCTGTATTGTATGTCGACGCCCGAAGCGATGAGCGATTCTACTTCGGTCATTTGATCATTACGAATTGCCTCAATTAAGTCATTATGAGCTAATTTTTGCATAAGATCTTTGTTTCGAGTTAATGCCGGAAGCTTTTCATGTTTTTCTTCTTCTTGCATACTATGTATTGTTTGTATAGAAAAAAAAGTTACTAATGCTGCTAAAGCAAACAAAATATTTTTTTTCATGTTTTTCACACCTTTGCTATATAAAAATACCATACCAATACAGTGGCCACATTGCCTGAAAAATTCTTTAAAACCTTTCTTTGTATAGTACGCTTGTACCTATAGGTTGGCAAATATTAAAAAAACTGTGCATGTATAAAAACATATAAGAGTGTCCCGAAATATATTGTTATGAGTTTTTATTTTTGTGTGGTTTTTTCTATATAGAATTCCCATGGCGCTCTCTTGGTAAACATGGTATCTTTTGAAGAGTAGATCTCTGCACAAATACATTTTCTATAAAAGTGTGTATAACTCTTGCTGATGAGCATGCATGATATGTTTATTTTTTAATTATTACTATGCATGCATAAGAGAGTGTAGGTGAGTAAAAATGTGGTTTTTATGCAAAAGATAGAAATAAAAAAAATGATAGTTTGTTTGTGCAACTGAATTTTACGGCCTTCAGGTCGTGTGTATTTAATGTTTCAAAATAACAAGAATGAAAAATAGATTTGAAAGAATAAAACAAATAACATGAAGCATCGAACAGGATATTTGGTAGCATTTGAGGGCGTTGATGGCTGTGGTAAGACAACGCTCATAAGAGCGTGCGAAAAACTATTACGCTTGCAATATGCTAATATTGTTATCACCAAACAACCTGGTGGAAGTTCTCTGGGACGAACATTGTATAGTACCATTATGCAAACAGATGGAGTAATAACGCCATTGGCAAAATTTTTGTTATTTGCTGCCGATAGAGCGCAACACATGCATGATGTGATTATTCCTGCTCTAGAGAGCGGTGCTCTTATTCTCTGTGATCGCATGAGCGACTCATCGCTTGTGTATCAGGGATATGTAGAGGGAGTTGATACTAACTTTATAGGGCAGGTGCATGAGTATAGTATTGGTATCTACAAACCTAATCTTACTATTTTTTGTTCTATATCTTCGCAAGATGCGGCAAAGAGACGTGCACAGCGAAATAATAATGATCAATATGATAGAGCAGATGATTCTTTTTTTGATGCGGTGTGCAAAGGTTACCAAAGATTATATACAGCTGATCGTGATGATGCATGTGTTGTTGATGCGCTATTGCCATTAGATGAGCTTGCAAGAATTGTTGTGGATTGTATAACTCATGAAATAGAGCGCAAATGAATAATACAATTATGCCACGATCAAGCATATGGATTGGCAGTGCACAAAGAACTCATGAACATATAGCTGCTCTTCTGCATGAAACAATATGCGGTTGCTCCCAAGATGTGTGTGCAGAAAAAGAGCTCTTATTTGATAAACAACATAAACAAGTTATGTATATACGTCCATCGGCAGAAACGTATCGCATGGCTGATATTGATGCTTTCCTGCATCGTATTAGTTGTGTTGGGGCTTGTGCAACCTATTGCATTATAGAACATGCTGATCGCATGCCTTCTCTCTGTGCGCATGCTTTTTTAACGCTTTTGGAAGAACCGCCACAACAGTATTATTTTTTATTACTTGGCGAACATAAACATCTTTTTTTACCCACCATTGTATCGCGTGCTACGGTGTTTGATAGTGGCGTTGATGGTTGTTGCGATGAAAATTACCAGCTTTTTGTGGATGAATTTACCCAATTGCTTATGATTGATAGAGAAAAGAGAATAACTTCTGTTGAGGTGTTTGAGCAACTACTTGCAACAAATAAGATTGATATCTCGTCTATAAAGAATATTATTGATGCATTGATAGATAGAATGACTATGTATGGTGCTTCTCCTGCAGTTTTGAATAAACTTTTTTTGTTGTATGATAAGATGCCAATGCCTGGTGGCAGTGAAGCTTTTTTACGATATGTTTATTTGGTTATATAATTTTTTTCGACTTGTTTTTTCGAACTGGGATACTATTTCTATGAATTCATATCAAACACTTGGAACATTGCTTGTTGATTATTTTGCAAAAACGGCTGGATGGAAGCAGAATATTATGATTGATTGGGTCAAGGTAGTAGGTCGATTAAGTGAATATATGAGTTGTGAGCGCATTGATAACAAGTTTATTTACGCTCGTGTATATGACTATCATTTGATGCAAGAGCTTTTTTATATGCGCTCAGAGATTGTTGCATCAATAGCTCGCCATTACCCGCAGGTGAGTGGATATGATATGAGATTTAATTTTATAGGAATAAAAAAAGATCCTATTGGTAGTAGTATTATTCCTGCAATTGGTTCATCAAATAAAGAGCAACGTACAATACGGGCAAAAGAAAAAGAGGCTCTTGATTGCGTAGAAGATCGTGAATTACAAGAATGTTTAAAAAATTTCTTAATAAAATGTGTTTTATGAATTATTGTAAAAATGACAAACAAAATACGGTTATATGCTTTGTTGCGGGAGGTTCTGGTGGCCATATAATCCCCGGACTTACGTACGCACAAAAATTCTTTGAAGTAACTGGTGCGCGTATTATATTTATGACTACAAAGAAAGAGCTCGACTGCCAGCTCGTGCGACCCTATAAATGGATAAATCATGTACCTTTGAGTATACGCGCTTTCCCTGGTCTACACGTTATGCTTATTCCTTGGATCTATTATTTTATAAAATCTTTTTTCGAAAGTTTTTCTGCACTTAGGCGCTACAAAGTGACGCATATTAAAAGTATGGGCGCATTACTATCTCTACCGGTGTGGTTGGCTGCTCGCTTATTGCGAATATCTTATGAAGTGTATGAATTTAATATTATTCCGGGCAAAGCAGTGAATTTTCTTGCGAAAAGAGGAGTACCTGTCTATGCATGCTTTGAAGAAACAAAACGGTATTTGCCAGCCTCTGCACTTGTTTTTGTCACACAATATCCTATTCGTTTTCGAGATGATGAGATAATGTCAAGCGAGAAGGCTCGCTCATTGCTGAAATTAGATCAAAATAAACGCATTCTTTTTATTGTTGGTGGATCGCAAGGGTCTCAGGGTCTTAATGATTTAATTGAGCGATGGTTAGAGCAGCAAGAAATAAAGAATGTAGAAAATATTTTTATTATTCATCAAAGTGGACAGCGTGATTGTGAGCGCATGAGAATGTTGTATGCGCATTATAATGTTGCTGCCATTGTTTCGCCATATATTGAACAAATTGCACTCGTGTATCAAGCCTCTAATGCCGTTATAAGCCGCTGTGGTGCTGGAGCTCTCTCAGAACTTGAATTTTTCAAAAAAACAGCAGCCCTTATTCCGCTTAAAACAAGTTATACGTCACATCAATTAGATAATGGTGCATGGTATGCAAATCATTATCCTGATCGATACATACTCTTTGATCAAGATGTATTGAATAGTGATCCTCGACCATTTTTTAATTGGATAGAATGTCTTTTGAGTTAAAAAAAAGAAAAAAAAGAAAAAAAAGGAAGAACATTGATGAAAGTTTGTTTGAATGCTTTTTTGGTGTTATGTATTGTTTTTCATATGACTTTTTTATTGCCTGCAGAACCATATATTACGGTGTATGGTGCGGTACGGGGGACAGCCTTCTATGACACGCGTGACAACTGGTATGGTCGTCGTGGTTATTTTTCGTATTTGCCTGCTCCCGAAAATTTTTCAACTCCATATGATATTGAAGGTAATCCTGCCCGGCAGGTTGATGTAGCTAAAAAATCTTCGCTTGGTATTTCTTTTGTTGAATCAAAGTTGGGCGTTAAAATTGGCGGGAAAGACATTGGTCGATTTGAGACAGCTGCACTCATTGATGGTGATTTTTTTGGCCCGTCCGTTGCTGATGGGCTTGCTGATTTAGTGCAAGGATTTCGTCTTCGTATGGCATATTGTACCCTAACTGACGATTGTCACAAAATTTTATTTGGACAAAATGTGCATGCATTATTTATACCAGATTGTTTTCCGCAGGTAGTGTGTTATGACGACGGCTTGCCGTTTGAGTGCGAAGCTGTTTGTCCCCAGCTCCGCTATTCTTTTGTTATGCCGCATTGGCAATTTACATGTATGATGTCTTCGCATCGTGAGTTTGAATTTTGGGGTCCTCCCGGCGATGATCCAAGAGTTATTGTTGATAATTTTTCGTGGGCACCCTGGTTTATTCGATGGAGCTCGATGCCTGCTCTGACGATGCTTACCCAGTATAAAAATGGTAATTTTATACTGGGGTGTGGAGGAGAAATTAAACGAGTGATTCCCCGTATAAAAACATTATTTACGTTGCATGATGATCAATTAGGTGAACATATATATCAGGTACCAACTCGTGCAGGGGTAATGGGTATAGTTGCCGAAGTGTATGCTGCATGGAACGCTGAGAATGGCGGAGTGCGTGCAAAGCTGCTCTATGGTCAAAATTGTGTTGAACACGGAATGCTTGGTGGTTATGCGGTGACCAGTCGTGATGCATATAATCGAGAAGAATACACACCTCTTGCAACAGTGAGCGGCTGGCTTGATGCTGATGTACATTTTTGCAAAGAATACACTCTGGGTATATTCTTTGGCGCTCTTAAACATTTACGTCCAAGGACTCGTTTGTATGAAGATAAAGATAGTGATGTCAATATAACGGTCTATGAACTTCATCGGAAAGTGTATGATATCAATGGCACTATAAAAGAGTTTTTCCCCTGTGCTGCTTTTCGTGCTTCGCCGCGTATTTGTTGGCGACGAAATCAACTAGAGGTTTGTGGTGAACTTGAGATAAACGAAGCAACCTTTGGACCCTATACATCGTGTGGCATAGATCCACAAAGTACAACGGCTAATGTGCGAGCTTCGCTCTATGTGGCGTATTATTTTTGAGCAATACTTGCTACCAGTGTTATAGAGGAGCCGCTTGATGGTAAATATAATTTTTTGGTATCAATAACGGATGTATACGTTTCATTCCACCAGGTTATAAAACGCTTTATAGGTGCGTCTATATGTGTATCACCTAGTAAAAAAGTTCCCCAATGCATAGGAATGCAGCTATTGGCGCGCAGATCGATAAAAGCTTGACCGGCTTCTTCGGCATTCATATGAACGTCTTTGAGAAGGGCTCGTGGTTCACAGGGACCTATTGGCAAAAGAGCACAATCAATTGTTGGATAATGATGAGCAATGGTTACAAAATGGTCATCATATGCACTGTCGCCGGCAAAATAAATAGTATGATTGTCGTCCTGAATCATCCAGCTACCCCATAATGATTTATTATAGTCAAAAGGGGTTCTCTGCGACCAATGACGTGCGGGGAGAAAAGTAAAACCAATAGTGTTGTATTGTGTTGTTTGCCACCATGCATGTTCAACTGTTTTTGTTGTGCTGCTGTCAAAGTAGCGGGCATCGCCAAAAGGTAGCAATATTTTGATATGGGGGTTGTGTTTTTTGAGAAGCTCAATGCTCTTCAAATCAAGATGATCGCGGTGGTTGTGAGAGATGATTATAAAATCTATAGGGGGCAGTGCTTCGATATGGTATGGATCAATAAGTCGTTGCAGCAGCATTGATGGTGAATCAAGCACCGGATCGGTTATTACGGTTGCACATTGTGTTTGAATGAGAAATGTTGCATGACCAAGCCATGTTATGAGTGGTTGTTGCGAGGTAAGTATGTGCTTGTTGAGCTTTTTTTCAATTTGTTTTGGCTGCATAATTTTTCGCAGCAGTGACGAAGAGGCAGTTTTAAATAAATCACCAAATGAAAAATGTGACGGTTCGTCTGGATAGTTATAAAAGCGATTTCCTTTTATAAAAGGCATGCTTTTTGAAAAATTGTTCATATTTGTATAGACGTAAAAAAATAGGAATAGTACACAACTATTCCTATGTAACAATTGCCCATAGGAATAGTTGATACAATAAGAATATACTATGTTTTTTTATTCGTCTATTATGAAAAAAATGGCATGTCTTTATCTATCTACAAAGGTTATCTACACCTTCTTTAATGGTTTTCAGTTGCAATGAAGCGGTGTTGTTGAGTGGTTCTTTTTCAAGCGCCGCAAGTGATAATTTTGTTTGATTGCATACTGCCATATATGCTGCTGATTTTTCTTTTTGGGTAATTTTTTCGGTATATGCGTCATCTTTTTTCTTAAATGAGGTAAAGGTAAGACTGTTAATGGCAAGAAAAGAGAGTTCTTTTTCAAATCGTTTGCCACCATCCATTACATCGCAGAGCAGCTTTCGTGAAGCCTCTATGACATAGTGTTGCTCGGTTTGATTTTTTGTATTTGCTATAATAACAATCTCGTTATAGGGCCTTTTTTTGAAGTATAGACTTTGTTTTTTTTCATTTTCTTTAAAAGGACTTTTGATTATTGCAATTTCATCAAAATCTATAAATGTTGTGTCAATGGAAGGGTCAATTTCTGGGTCATTTGGTTTGGCATATACCGGCACTTGCCTATAAACACCATTTATTGTGCAGTTTTCTACTTGCATTGATTCTCCCTGAGCGCTGACCAGGGTACCAATAAAATTAATGGCAGGCTTTTCTACTGCAGTATCATTTTGTTTTGTGCTAAAATGGAGACATAGGCCGGCGCATGCGCATAGGCCAAAAGTGATTGCTAGGGTATGTATACGATTATTCATGTACGGCAAGCTCCTTTGTGTAATATATTTTTTTCAAAAAAAGATATATGTTTAAAAAATCACCCCTCTCAAAAGGAGGGTTATACATAAGCACCGTAGCATAGTGAAGAGTGTGGGTGCAAGTACTTTTTAACGGCTCTTTTTAATTTGTTAAGAATAGTATTAACTGTTGCAATATAGAGGATATTAAACGAGAGTAACAGTGTGGGGTGATTATTCGATATATGTACCCATCTGCAAAGGCGGAGAAGACGCGTGAGGTGAATGGGAAAAAAGATCAATACGATTATTTTTTATAAAGAAAGGTTTTATTTTTATTATGAATACACGACAAGTTTCAGCCGATTTAACACAAAGCTTTATGCAACGAGTATTTTTTTGGATGGGAGGCGCATTAGCGCTCTCGGGATTTTGTGCGTATGGCGTTGCAACCTCACCATTTCTAACGCATTTCTTTTTCTCTAACGCATGGATAATTATCGCTTTGTTTATTGCTCAAATTGGCATAGCTGTTGTTCTTGGTGGTTGGATTATGCGATTATCATACTCTACTGCTCTTGCTCTTTTTCTCTGCTATGCCTCGCTTACGGGAATAACGCTTGCATCTATCTTTTTTGTGTACACAATGGCATCAATAGCATCAGCATTTTGTACCTCTGCAGCGCTATTCTTAGCTATGGGTATGTATGGCATGATAACAAAGCGTGATTTAACCTCCATGGGAGCTATTGTTATGATGGTACTCTTTGGGGTTATTATTGCCATGATGATCAATATGTTTTTGCGCAGCAGCGCTTTTGATTATGTAATCTCGATAGTCTCTGTGGTGATTTTTTCACTGCTTACTGCATATGATATGCAAAAGCTCAAGCAAATAGGCGAAGGTGTTGCCTATATTGAAGAGGGTGACGTAGTTGATCATGCAACAATAACCAAGAGCATTGCATTACGTGGCGCTTTTACGCTTTTCTTAGACTTTGTTAATTTGTTCTTGGCTCTTTTGCACTTACTGGGCAATAGACGCGATAAGTAGAATTGTTTTGGCAAAGTAGTTGTTAATTAAACAGGGCTTGAGTGTGTTTTGCACTCAAGTCCTGTTTAATTAATGTTAGTCGCAATCTTCGCTAAGTCGTACACATATAAAAATAGTATTGGAACTGTTGAGTAGTATATTTTACCATTGTGGTATGTGTATAAAACTAAGACAAACTTGCTATAGTTGTAACTCTAAATAATAAAACTAACTACGAATAATATGCCCATTTTTTAGAATTGCCCGGCCACTTCTTCGATGAATAGAAGCACAACCTAAAAATTTTTCTCGCATTGTTGGTTTATTGTATGAAGAGTTTTGTAGAGATTGTTCTCTTGCCGATTGTGTTGCATGTTTTTTGTACCATATGAGTGCGCCAATCGAAAGTATAGCGATGGATGTTGCTGCGGCAATGCAGGCAATAAACCGAGGGTTTGTTAGTAGTGAAGGACTACCTTTAAATATTTTGTGTGTGTATGTAATGCTTTTGAAGTTATCAGATGTGTTGCGAATGTTAATTGAGTGAATATTTGGCGTGCCAGCTTGCGAATATGGTACTGCCAGTAGCATGATGATAGTAGCGAGAAGTTGTTTTTTGACGATATTCTTCATTTTTGAACCTCCATTTATTTTTATTAAAAATCTACTCTTATTTTACCCAAAACCGGAACTTTTTACTTTGTTCAACTGCCCCGAACATATCACTTTGCCCTAACATTTTACCCAAGGCAATCTTGCACATGCTAATCTACTTACGCAAGTGATAACAAGAGCTGTCATGGTAATAAATTATGCTACTTTTATATATCTGAGCATGTCTTAGTAACGTCTGCTATAGGTATTTCTTTTGCAAGAAAAAGAATTGATTATCAAAGCAAGAAACCTCTTGGATATATTTGTATCCAAGAGGTTTCTTGCTTTATTGTTTAAGATAAATCAAAAAAAATTAATACACTTCATAATCAGAAAGATCATCTACGTGAAACACTGGTCTAATTGGTGCAGGAACAGGAGCGATGCCAGCTGGAACTCTTCTAATGAGCATGTATAAATTTTTTATTTTTTGAAGTAACCCTGTATGGTCTACTGCTACTTCTTCTGCATCCTCTGCAAGTACAGCAGGCATTTGAGCTCTTAACGTTGCTAATTGTTTTTCCAATAAAGCTATAGTCAGGTTTTTTCCAGGTGTAGCTGGGTTTCTTCGGATTTGCGCTATTGCTGCGTTAATTTTGGCTATGTTTTTTTGTGTGTCTTGTGCATTACGCAGTGCAAATCTTGCGATTGCTGCGGGGCTATTTGTACGGTATTGGTACACACAATATCCAGCTGCTAAAAATGGAGCTGCGATCGCAAGATATTTAATTCCAATAGCAAGATATGCGAGGGTGCGTGTGTTAAAAAGTAGTGATGCATATTTGTTGGCAGGACCACCATCGCTGCTAACAATATCTTTCATATGGTATCTAACCATGCTAATGGTATCGCCAAAGTTTGATGCGTTTATGCAAGGAGCAAGGATGAGCAGTGCGCCCAATACAAGAATAAAAATTTTATTGTGCTTTGTGTTATTCATATTTATAGGTCTTTCTTTTTTAAGTATATTAGCATGCTATACGACTTCATTTATATTCAACTTGTAATCAATCTAATAAATAGTATGACATAAATATTTTTTTTTGCAACATGGCAGCTGCTGGTTAGAAAAGTTTCTACTTTTTTTATTAAGTTTATCGTATAGGTTTTTTAACTTACAACAGGTTTCTCCATAATTCTTATTTAAAAAACAGGTTCACTGGTGTCTATTGTTTTTAAAAAAATCTGTTTTAGTTGATGAGTAATCAGGTATAGTTTTTTTGAAAGAAAAAAGAATATGGTGTTTCTTAACATTAAAGAGGAGTGTTTTTATGAATTGGAAAATATTTTCGAGCGTGTTTTTATTGTTTGTTTTTGGCTTTATTTCTGCACAAACAGTTGCTGGGTCAGATGTTTCTGATGCAGCTGAAGCTGAGACAGAGCTTTTGGATAATACTGATCAGGAAAATGAAAAAACGGAGCAAAAAGTATACCGAACTGAGAGTGCCCTTGTCGAAGATGATAGCAGTTTTTCAGCAGATGGCGTTGCTCTACAAAAAAAGAAAAAAATTACTGAGGAATTGGTAGACAAAGCAACAGAATTATTTGCGCGCGAAAGCCTTGCGGCATCTTGCAAAGCGTTTCGTTTTGGCAAAGAATGGCACAAAGGTGAAATCAGTGTCTTTGTTTTTTCAGAAAAAGGAACATGTTACGTTAGTGGCGATGAATCCTGGGCAATATGGAAAAAATTTTTTGAGAAAGGTGTTTTTGCCGGTGTACCATTGCTTGAAAAAATAATAAATGTTGGCGAACAGGGTGGGTGGACCAATTTTACATGGAACAATACAATGAAGTACGCATATCTTCGTATCGTTCATAAAAATGGTCAGAAATATATTATTGGCGCAGGTTTTTATCCAGAAAGTACTGAGTTTGCTGTTGAGGTGCTTGTTCGCGCCGCTGCGGATGCGATGAAAACTATGAGTGCTGCACAGCTGTTTACTCTTATATCTGATCCAAATGGTATATTTGTGTACGGCGATGTGTATTTATATGCATATGATTTTAACGGCACTTGTAGGGCTCATGGAGCAAATGCTGTGCTTGTTTCACAAGATGCAATTGATTGGAAAGATTCTGATGGAAAATATCGTAATCGCGATATGATTAAGTTGGTTCGAGAAAAAGGTTTTGGCTGGATGGAATATCGAGATGGCGCTACGATTAAGAGAGCATTCGTTCTTGGTGTTGAAGATCCAAATACTAAGGTGCAGTATATAATAGGCGCAGGTTATTATCCTGCAATAGATAGCGATGTTGTACGTGCTTTTGTTAATAAAGCCATAGCGCATGTAAAAGAAGTGGGGAAAGAGCGTGCTTTTGCTGATTTTTCATCACGGGTTAAAGGTTTTGTAAATGGTCCATTGACTATTTTTGCATATGATCAAGAGGGCGTTATGCTTGCCGATGGAGCAAATCCAATTTTTGTAGGACAAAATCTTATTAAATCTAAAGATTCATCTGGTCAGTTTGTTACAAAAAATATAATAGATTTTGCTCTGAGTCAGGATTCTGGTTGGCTTGGAATGATGAATAAAAAAGCATATGAAAATTTATATGTACAACATGTCGATTTTCCTGGTGGTAATTTTATTATTGGTTCAGGATATTGGCCTGCATCAAAAAAACATTCTATTCAAACCCTTGTATGGCGTGCTGAAGCGTATGCAAAAGATCATTCGATAGAAGAAACCTGTGATCAATTGACGCAAATGGATTCAGAATACATAGCGGGCGATTCTTTTGTATCGGTATTTACTTTTGATGGTATATGCCTTGCCAATGGTCCTGCAAAAAATGATATATGGATGACTTCATTGCATAAAAAAGATGCTACGGGAAAAACGGTTTTTGATATGTTAAAAAGTACTGCTCAATCAGTAGATCGTGGTGGATGGGTTACGGTGAAATATGCAGAGGGAGAACAAGAGTTTTTTGTTCGAAAGGTTGAAAAAAATATTGCAGCACAAGTTTCTACGGTAAAAACCAAAAAAACTAAACGAGTAAAAAATATACAGAAAAAAGAGGTAGTACAAAATAAAGAAAAATTAGAATACATTCTTACCTGTTGCATGTATAAATAACACTATTTTGATTGAGCATATGAAATGAGTAAGCGATTTTGTAATACAACATATTGATACGGGGTTTAGGGTAATTCTGAATATTGCCCTAAACACAGAGAGAAGCATGGCGATGACAATTGTATAGTATTAAAAAAGAAGGCGATCTTTTTATGAAACAATTATATTGTGTATTGATATTTTCTATTGGGATGTTTTTTCACTGTGGGATGCGTGCTTCTGTTGATGATGATCGAAGCGGTGGCCCTAAGCCACAAGATGTGTTGGCACAATTTTTTAATATTGTAGCACATTCACTTTCGTTCGCTGCAAATTCGGGCGATAAGGATGCTCAATTGCAAGATCTCTCGGCCATGGCATTGAGTGTTGTACACATTGTACAACTTGCGAATGAATCATCAGAAGAGCGGGAACGTATTATAGAAATTTTACGTTCTTGTTGTGGTAATGCTACAACGATCGATTCTCTTGAACGATGTTGCGAAAAAGTTCTTACAGATCTTGATCGTTAGAATTTTGTTTGATAATAAAGCGCAGAGCTTGTCTACCTGATTCAAAGGTAAGCAGGCTTTGCGCTTCTGCACCACTACACCAGGCGTATCCTCTATGTTCATATGAGGTAGTTACTGGGCAGAGGCAATCGTATGACTCAAGTGTTGCTGCAAAGAGAATAACTTTCTTGTTTATGAGCGTTGTTTTGTCGCGAAAGGTATAGGTAATGGTTGTATGTAAATGTTCTTGTATGTTTACAATAAGACCTGTTTCTTCTTGCGTTTCTCTCAGTGCTGTTTGACCAAGCGTTTCACCTTCTTCTTGGTGACCTTTCGGGAAATCCCAATTGCCTTTAGAACTGAGAATGAGCAGGTAGTAGCGTATGTTCTTAAAGTCTGTATAGCAAATGACCCCAGCAGAAATCTCTGAACGTTGTGATGATGATTGTTGCGTGTACATATTTTTAGACTCCCTTTATTGTTTCTGGCACTTCTTGATTAATCGGCTTTTGCAATAGTTGTAAGCATAGTTGTTTATAAAAAACAAGTCTGTTTATTCGACTTTGTATCGTACCAATAATTACTGGTTCTAGGCAAAATAGATAGGTGCTTGCTGGAATTTTGTTAAGAATAGTTGTTATGTTTTGATAGAGCGTAAGCAGAGCTATTTCACGATCGATATCGATAAAAAAAGTTGATATATACTCTATGCAGAGCTCATACTTTTGTTCATCGCTATATGTGTTAAACGTTGCTGTGTCGACTCCACTGTAATGCAGTACAATTTCTGAGATAAACCTTGGTGTTAATGTATATGAAGATTGCTGTATATCTTTAATCGAAAATTGATTCATCCAAAAAGACCACAAATGGGGATGTAAAAGCTTTGTGTTTAATTTCATAAGAATATAATTACAGCCCATATATGAAACAATGACACTTGCTGCCAGAGCAATGCGATTGTCGGTCAAGAGAGATGTCTTGCTTGCAAGTTTTTTATACAATGCTTCATTTTCGAGCAGTAGTTTTGCTTTTTCGCCCAGTAATTTTTTATTATTTACACGCACCTCATTAATTTCTTCCTCAATGATAGAAAGAGCTGTTTTTTGAAGCCAAGAAAAACTATTCAGAGGGGTGAAGAAAAAGAGTAAAAGCAGGCTTAGCGGCTGTATAAAACGAGTATTGTGTACCATTGTGACCATCCTTTTTTAGAATAAAAAATAAAACTATTGCTATTTGAAAATAAAAAGTAGTATCGTAGATAATAATGAAACATTTCAAAAGAGATGTTGCTTAGTATAGGTAGGGTATGTATCAAAACAAAAGGAGAGGGCCATGAAAATTTTAATTAAGAAAATGTGGCTGGTATGCATGAGTGTTTTATTGGGCAATGTATTGCTTTTGCAATCAACCCAATCATGTAATTATTTTCTCGTTCCAGGAGCGCCTTTTATGGGTCGATCTACGGGAGCTAGTGAGCAATCTTTGACTATGCAACAAAATCCATTCGCAGCGCAGGATTTTGAGCGTTGTGTATCGATACCTCTTGATATTAGTGAAACCGATATTGGTTTGTTAAAGAAAAACGAGTCAGGCTGTCTGCCTTATGCCTGTTTTTACGGCACGTTTAAAGATGGTCATTCTGTAGTTATTTGTCGATCAGCTAATTGCCAGGTTGGTAGCAATGCAACAGCTGTTTTTGAATGTGTGAAGTATTGTTCAGCGAAACATGCAAAAGATCAAAAAAATAGGTGCTTACGTATAGGAAAGGCAAGCGATGGCAGCTGGTGCTTTTTACGTAAAAAATAAAAAAAGAGTGGTTTAGTTTGTTTAATTTTTTAAGAAGGAGGGATTTTTATGAAAATGTTCCACTATTTTGCATTGGTTGTATGTGTGATTGCTTTTGGTTGTGTGCGTGCAGAGATTGCGCAAACGGGATCTTCGTATGAAAAGCGTAGCGCTGATCAAGAAGGTGAACTGTATGAATATGGTGAAGTAAGCGAAATGGTTGCAACGCCACAGGGTGTACCTATTGTAGGCAGTGAGCAGCCAGGTGATGTGCTTGTTGTTCATCAAGAACAAGTTGTGCCAGTTCAGATGGTGCCTGCTGAGCAGCCAGTTGCCGAAGGACTAGCTATTGAAGAGCAAACTCTTGCACAACCAGAAATGGTAAAACCAGAACTAGTTAAACCAGTTGAGGGTCAAGTCGAAGCAGCAAAACAAATGACTGGCCATCTGTCATTGGGCGACAAGCAAGTAGATTTTGAGCTGTCGCTTGATACAAAAGAAGCAAATCAGGGCATTACAGAAGAACAGAAAACTGTTCAGTTGCCGGCACAAGTGATGCCGCAGGAACAAACTATTCCTGCAGTTGCTACAACCCCAGTTGCTACAACCCCAGAACCAATTGCTACAACCCCGGTTACGACAACAACTCTAGAAGATGAGCAGAAGATAATGAAAGACATGGATGAGATAAAATAAGTAGAAAATTTATTTTATTAAAGCCTTTGTAGTCTTTAAAGAGTGTGTTTAGTAAGAATGTTTATACAAAAAAAGGAGAGAGAGATATGAAAAGAATATTATTTTTAAGTATTGTTGTATTGTTTGGATATAATTATCAAGTCGTAAGTATGGATAATATAGCTTATAAACAAATTCAACAAATTGAGAGAGATGTAGAACCTTTACTTGAAGGTGCAAAAGGTCAATCTGCAAAAGAAGCAGCAATGGTAGCACAATCAGCTGTGCAAAGTTATAATGATATGCAAATGTGGGCAATGGCTCCTAGAAGAACTAATGGAATGAGAGAAGCTTTAGCGAAAGCGCAAGAAGCAAGAAATCAGGCTATGGAGTTTGCTGGTAGGTTTGATGGGGGAGATAGAACGGTTATTTTTGTTCAACCAACAACAATTCAAAAAAGAAATTTTGATCTTGTCGCTCAGCAAGCAAGGGTCGCTGCGAAATCTATTTTAGATAGTATGCAGGCATATATACATGATGAAAATGTGTTGGTGCAAAGAGCCGCTCAAAAAACAATTGATAAAGCGAACGATATTTTGCAAAAAATAGGTCAGCTGTATTCAGCAAAAGAGATAGAAGCTGTAACGCAAGGTCTTGATGTCGCTTGGATTCCAGAATTAAGACAGTCTGCTGGAGCTATTACTCAATATAAGAATGCTAAAAATAAAGTAGAGGCTATAGTTCAGTATGCACACCAGTATCTTCTTGATGAATCAAAAGGAAAGGCTGTTAAAGATCTTGCTCAAAGACTTATAGATCATTCTAAAAATGCTCAAAGAATATTTTCTTTTGAGATAGGCTCCAGTGATTCATATGTTAAAATTGATAGATTTATTAGAGAATTAGAAAATTTCATGCGGCACATTCGTACAGCTGCTAATGAGCCTAAAGGTAGATAATTATTTTTTTTATTGCGCATTGATTTTATTGTAATTTAAAGAATCATTTATTTACATAACAATAAGAATACCAGCATGTTTGCAAACATGCTGGTATTCTTATTACTGTTGATCAGCAAATAATTTTCTTTTCTTTGATTGCTTTGTTGTATGTACGACCCAAGAAAATAGCGACAACGAACCAGCAGGCAACAAGAACAAAGCCAATGTAGCTAATAAAGGTAATATATTTTGCACGGCCGACAACTTCGCCAAATCGTGACTGTAGCGGTTGAAGACTCATGTTAAAAATAGAACCGCTTCCTTTTGCAGATCGTGATCCGAACATCTCAATCCATGACTGTGCCTTAAATCGAGCGTCTTTGCTGGTTGGAATATAGAGCTGCTTCATAGCAGGGCCGTTAAGGGCGTAGTTAATAGCTTTTGATCCAACCATAAGCCAGAAGAGAAATTGCAGGCTATGAAGAGACACAAAGCCAAATAGTGCGCAGCCAATAATAATAGGCATCAAGATAAGCGCAACGCTAACACCAAGAAATCGGGTAATGTTGCCAATGCCGGCAATCAGGCATATAAATGCAACAACATTTACCATGGTGGCGTAATCACCAATATATGCAGTCAAAGCTGCTCCAGAATGGGTTGCGCTTGCCAGCAGATCAAAGTTAAGATCGAATATGGTAGCAATAATCTCAAATATGCTAATGACGGTAAAAATACCGAGTAAATACTTGTGCGTAAAGAGAATTTTGAGGCCTTCAAAAAAACTTGGTTTATTTTCTTTTTCAATTTCCTGCTCGTTTACTGCTCCATCATTAAATGATTCGAGTAAGTTCTTTGGTGTACGTGCAAAGAACCAGGTCATAGAGAAGTAGAGCGAAAAGGTAAATAGTGCTGCAATAAAGAGTACAATGGCATCTGTTTGCAGATTGAGTAATCCGGGCAATCTACTGAGCAATCCGGGGGCAATGATACTACCAATTTGTCCGAGTGCGGTGACAAAGTAGAAACCTTTTTTTGCTGATTCGGGCTTGGTAATATCTGATGCTATTGCCCAAAATAGTGCAACAACGAGTGAGCCAAACGTTTCGGTTACCACATACCAGCTATATCCAATAGATTGTGTAGCAAAAAGAGCCAATCCAGAGCGTGCTGCAATAACATCAGGAGCCGCCTGAGTTATTAAGAGCAAGCAGCTGACAACGAGAAAGAGTGAACCATAGGCAATGGCTAAGATGTTAAACATCTTTTCTCGCGGGTAGCGGTCGAGTAGTTTGTTGTAGAAAATTAATAGCGGGAATAGGGTAATCAGAGAAGCTGTTTTTGCAAAAGGAACGAACGATGCACCAACAAGTTTAAAAAAGACTACGTTTTTGAGTACGCGAATGGTCCAGTAGGTGCCCAGGATTGTTGCAAAGATGAGACCAAGTCGAAGAAACTTTTTATACTCTTCGCGCTCAAATGAGCCAAAAATTGGCCGTGTTATAGTTTGAAAAAATGACACAATCATACAAATCCCCCTTTTTTGATCTTTGTATTATATTTATTTTTGTCCCCCTTCTCTTGTTATACACTATTTTGCTTGTAACAAAGAAGGCCTGGAAAAATCCAGGCCTTCTTTGTGTGTTGAGAAATACTATGTTGCTACAAATTTTAGCAAATAATTTTCTTTTCTGCGATTGCTTTGTTGTATGTGCGACCAAGGAAGAGCGCAACAAAGAACCAGCAGCTAACAAGCACTAGGCCTATTCCGCTAACTAAGTTGATGTATTTAATACGACCAGCAATTTGACCAAAGCGTGATACCAGTGGATTAAGTGTCATATTAATAATAGAGCCACTTTCTTTTGCTCCACGTGAACCGAATGATTCGATCCATGATTGTGCTTTAAATCGAGCATCTTTGCTTGTAGGAATATACAATTGCTTCATAGCAGGTCCGTTGAGGGCATAGTTGATAGCTTTTGAGCTAACCATGAGCCAGAAGAGGAACTGTAAATTATGAATTGAAATAAAGCCTATGAATGCGCCGCCAATAATAACAGGCATAAGAACAAGCGCTACGCTCACACCAAGCCAACGAGTAATGTTGCTGATACCTAAAAGAAGACAAATACATGCTACGATATTTACGTACGAAGCATATGAACCAAGGTATGCGGTAAGTTCTGCGCCTGAGTAGGCAGCGTTAGCTAACAAGTCAAAATTAAAGTCAAAAATAGTAACGATAATTTCGTAGATGCTAATTGCGGCAAAAATACCAAGGAGATATTTGTGACGGAAAAGAATTTTGAGCCCTTCAAAGAATCCAGGTTCTTGTTCTTTTTCGACTTCTTTTTCGTTTGCTGCATGGTGGCTGAACGATTCAAGCAATTTCTTTGGGGTGTTTTTAAAGAACCAATTCATTGAGAAATATAATGAGAAGGTAAGTAGTGCGGTAACAAAAAGTACTGCAGCATCAGTTTGGAGGTTGAAATATTGTGGAATTTTGCTGAGATAGTTAGGTAAAACAATGCCACCAGCTTGTGCAAGTGCGGTTACCAAGTAGAAACCTTTTTTTGCAGAATCAGGACTGGTGATATCTGATGATATTGCCCAGAACAATGCAACAACAAGTGAACCAAATGTTTCGGTCAAAACATACCAGCCATATCCAACAGCTTGTGTTCCTATCATAGCCCAACCGGTACGTGCAGCAATAACTTCAGGTGCAGCTTGGGTGATTAATAATAATCCGCCAACCAGTAAGAAGAGTGAGCCGTAAGCGATTGCTAAGATGTTAAACATTTTTTCGCGTGGGTAACGATCAAGAAGCTTGTTATAAAAAATCAACAAAGGGATAAGGCCGATTATTGAAGCCGTTTTTGCAAAAGGGATAAAAGCTGCACCAACAAGTTTATAAAAAACAGCCTTTTTAAGAACGCGAAGCGTCCAGTAGGTTCCGATGATGGTTGCAAAAATCAAACCAAGACGAAGAAATTTTTTGAATTCCTCGCGCTCGAACGAGCCAAACATTGGTCGTGTTATAGCTTGTAAAACCTTTAAAATCATAATAACGAATCCTTCCAAAAAGATATAAAAAAAGAAAAAAACTACCAGCAGATGTGCAGCGGTAGTATTTTTAAAAGCTAATATTCCATTACGTATTGGATTATTAAGTATAGGAAAAAGCATTTTTTTGTAAAGGTTAACTGCTTATCGTGTTAGAGCAAAGTGATAAGTTCCGCTTTTTCGCAACATAAAAAGTTCCGATTTTGGGGTAAAATGAGCATAGAAAAAACGTCTCAACGCTCTTGCCGGGATAAAAAATTAGCAGCAGCTTTGTTATAGAGAGATGTGCTTAGTTTTTTATTTTTTTTACACAGTTCTGCTTAGTGCTACTGGGGAAGTGTTTTGAAAAGTGGTGAAGAGGGGGCAAAGCTAAATAAAGCTAGCTAAAAACAGTAAATTTATTGAAGTATAAGTCTTTTGACGAAAATAGATTGTTGTGTTATAATTAATTTTCAAAATAGTATTTATTTTTTTTAGCAGTAATATACAGCACAATTCTTTTAGCACTATACAGCTGTACTCGGCGCAGAGTGTATTATGTAAGCATAGTTTATAACGAACGCATAGATCGTAGCGAAACAGGCTATAGGCTATAAGATGTATGGTAACAAAATTAAGAAGAAAGTAATAACAAAATTAAGAAGAAGGTATTTAAAAAAATGAAAAAATTAATCGCATATATAGCTCTTGTTCTTTGTGTGTGTAATTCATGCACAACGCAGGCAGCGGTACATTTTGGTTTCAAACAATCTCTTGTAAACGCTTCTTCTGTTACACTAAATCGTCTTTCGCGCATACCTCTAAAGCATGGTATAAAGATAGGCGGTCATGTAGTAAAGACAGGTCTTTCAACAACTTATTCAGTTTGCTCATACATGCTTACGGGCAAAATGAAGTGGGTGACTCTTATAGCGGCTTTGTATATATATGCAGCATGGCGTGGGGCGCGAACTAATAGAGAAATAGTACGAGCAGCTGAGGCTTTAAATCAGGTGCCAGTGGAACCAATAGCTCCAATGTCTCCGAGAGCTCCAATACATTTATCAGAAATGGTAAATCTTCCTCCTGCTGTAGGTAATTTGCCGCGTCGAGAAGTAATTTTGCCAGTCGAGCCTCTGCAACAGGCGCATGTTCCTGGAGCAAGTTTGTTTAATTCTGAAGAAGAGCGTAGAGAGTATCTTGCTGCTAGAGTATGAATAAAATAATTTTTGAAAAAATATAATATGTTGATTGTATAGTAAAATTCTTTTGGTTTTACCCATACAATGCACTCTCTGCGCAGAAATTATTGTTTTAAACATATTTTTTATAACAGGTGTGTAGCTTTTAATGAAATAGGCTATGGGTGATTGCGTTCAAATAATTAATGTTTTCTTGTGCGTAATATTCACTTGTTAAAAATTTTTTAATGTTTCTTCTATATTGCAAATTTTATACATATATATTGAGGCTTGCTTTGTGATGTAATCATACAAAGCGAGCCTCTTTTTTTGTTAAAATAGATATATAAAAATATCTATAGATCATATTTACCAATTATTCTAAAATAATTCTATGATACTAAGATTATTTTTAGTGTACACTAGATGGTATGAGTAAATTTTTGAGACTATTTTGATTCTTTTTTCATTATGTCAGATTGGTGCAATGTATGAGTATGCAAAAAACCTATGAGTCAGTGTGTGTTGAACAAAAAATACGTACCTTTTGGGATGAGAGTGGTATATACAAATGTCATAGTGGAGTTGAGGCAGATTTAGAAAATCAGTCGCGCCCACTCTATAGTGTTGATACACCGCCACCAACAGTGTCTGGTGCGCTGCATATTGGACATATATTCTCATACACTCAAACAGATATTATTGTACGCTACCATCGTATGAATGGATTTGAGATTTTCTACCCCTTTGGATTTGATGACAATGGGCTTGCTACAGAGCGGTTTGTTGAAAAGAAACGTTCTATAAGGTCCCATATGATGTCACGTGCCGACTTTATACAAAATTGTCTGGAAGAAACTGCTGCAGCAGAAAAACAATTTAAAGAACTTTGGCAACGTATAGGTTTATCTGTTGATTGGCAGGCCGAATATTCAACAATTGATACGCGTTCACGTACCATATCTCAGCAGTCTTTTATTGAATTATATAAAAAAGGGTATGCGTATCGTCGCAATAAGCCAGCACCATTTTGTACCTGTTGTCGTACCTCTGTTGCACAGGCTGAGCTTGATGATGCTGAAAAACAAACTATTTTTTATGACATAGCTTTTACTGATGAATCTGGACACGAGTATATCATTGCAACAACACGTCCTGAACTATTATATTCTTGTGTTGCAGTACTTTTTAACCCGCAAGATCCTCGTTACAACAAGCTTGCTGTCTCGCAGCTTTTGGTTCCACTATATGGACGCAGCGTGCCACTTATTGCTGATGAAAAAGTAGTAATCGAAAAAGGTAGCGGCTTGGTAATGTGTTGTACCTTTGGTGATTCTACTGACGTTGAATGGGCAGCAAAGTACAACTTGCCCTATATTCAATCAATTGGTCGAGATGGAAAGTTTGTTGCACAGACTGCATTCTTGGCTGGTAAAAACGTAGAAGGGGCGCGTGAAATCATTGTTTCTAAATTACAAGATTGTCAGCTCATTCGCGCACAAAAAGCAATAACACATACCGTACATATCCATGAGCGTTGCAAAAACCCAATCGAATATATCTCTCTTATGCAATGGTTTCTACAGGTCACTCCATACAAGCAAGACTTTTTAGCCTGTGCTGACAAAATCGAGTGGTTTCCTGCGTTTATGAAATCTCGCTATCGCAATTGGGTTGAGAATATAAATTGGGACTGGTGTTTATCGCGTCAGCGTTTATATGGGATACCGTTCCCTGCATGGCATTGTAGTGCGTGTGAGACTGTTATACTAGCGCAACGTGACCAGTTGCCTATTGATCCGCAAGAAACGCCCTATATTGGCAAGTGCCCATCATGTGGAAGCGATGCTATTGTTGCTGATACTGATATTATGGACACGTGGAATACATCGTCATTGACGCCTTATATCTGCAAAAGTATTTACGAAAACTCAATTGATAACGTATTTGATACCAAGAGCAACTTTCTTCCTATGGGTATGCGTCCACAAGCACATGATATTATTCGTACCTGGGCATTCTACACCATAGTTAAAGCATGGATGCATAGCAAAACATTGCCATGGAAAGAGATTGTTATCTCTGGTCATGTATTGAGTACTGATAAGCAAAAAATCTCTAAGTCAGTTGGCAATAGTCCACTGATACCTGAAAATTTACTTGCTCAGTATTCTGCTGATGCGGTTCGTTATTGGACGGCAACAGGAGCCCTTGGTCAAGATACTGCATTCTCTGACACACAACTGAGAGCGGGCAATCGGCTTGTAGTAAAGTTGTGGAATGCTTTTCGCTTTATAGAAGAACATTTTTCTCCTCAAGAAACAGTATACAACACCTATCCGGTAAATGCATGGATACTCCATCGTGCATCACAGAGTTATGATCAATACGTTAAGGCTTTTGAAAAGCGTGAGCCTTCAATAGCGCTCGAACACATTGATACGTTTTTCTGGCATGACGTCTGTGATACGTATCTTGAAATTATAAAAGACCAACTGTTCAAACCTGAGTTATATCAGGCAGAGGAAGTTGCTGCGACGCGTTATACGCTCTATCTACTTGGATTGCGTATTATTCAGTTGTATGCGCCTTTTGTGCCGTATGTGTGTGAAGAGTTGTATCAAAATGTGTATCGAGTTTTTGATAAAAAAACCTCTATTCATACCACTGATTTTGCCGTTATTCAAAAACCATTTTCTGATGAACATTCTTGTGCTCAAATGAAGATTGTTCAGAAAATTGTGATTTCGGTTCGTCGCATGAAGTCTCAATCACAATTATCACTCAAAACACCACTGGTTGAGCTGCTTATTGGTTTTGAGCAGGCAGATGATATAGCCTTGGTAGAGAACCTTACGCATATTATAGCTGGTGTTTGTTGTGCTCAAAAAGTTGTGCTATCGGCAAATGCAACGTTTACTGATCATGTATGCCAAGAGGGCGAGATATATCGTATGGGTATTATTATTTCATGATTAGTATTAAAAATAATCAAAAGAAATATCCTATTGATATTCTGCGAGTAGAAAGATTGCTTGAATGCCTGTGCACATACACAGGCTACAAAGCTTTTGATATAAGTGTATGGTGCACTACAGATCAAACAATACGCCGATACAATAGAGTGTATCGTCATATTGATAAAGTGACGGACATTCTTTCGTTTCCCTTCCATCATGGCGTGAGTGCAGGGAGTCATATTGTTGCACAATCGGTTGATGAAGAAGTATTGGGCGATTTAATCATAGCCGTTCCCTATGTTCATCGTTTTTGCAAGAGAGAGCAATGCAATTTTGATGTGTGGATGGATCGATTACTCGTACATGGATTTTGTCATTTGATTGGATATGATCACAGCACAAAGCTAGATCATGAGCTGATGGTTCTCAAAGAAAAAGAATTGTTGATTGCCTGCGGTAGTTTTGAGGCTGAGAAAATAACGTTTTAATAGTGTAATAAGTACATCGCATTATATTGTTATGTACTTGTTGCGCGTAAAAATTTTCGGGTGCAACAACATAGAAAATATTTTTTTAGAATAGTTGTTTAAGATGGTTGTATACGCATAAAATTAAAAACTTGTGATGCTTTTTATAGAACTGTGCAAAGAGTATCGCTATAACTAAAAGTAATTCAGCAGTATATTGATTTTTAAAAGCACGAAGAAGCATTTTAACTATTTTTAGAGGTTAGTAAAATAATATCATGGAAGAAACACGTACCAATGGAACGGTCTTTCGCGTAGCCGGAACTATCGTTGATGTCCAATTTGTGTATGGTCAAACACCTCCTATTTATAATAAATTATTTGTACATATTCAAAGCGATCATACAAGTGATGAGCGTACTGCTGCAATGGAAGTTATTCAGCAGCTTGGTGATGGCGTTGTGCGTTGTATGGCGCTTGAAAGTATTCATGGAATAAGCCGTGGTTGCTCTGTTACAGATTCGGGCAATCAGGTAATGATACCTGTTGGAGAGGAAACGCTTGGCCGATTGTTTAATGTGCTTGGTCATGTTATCGATAAGCAGGGAGACCTTTCTGCCAATGTTCCTTTGATGCCTATTCATCGCAAAGCGCCAGAATTTGTACAGCAAAAAATTGAAATGGAAGTGCTCGAAACGGGTATCAAGGTTATTGATTTAATGTGTCCGTATATTAAGGGTTCAAAAGTTGGTCTCTTTGGTGGTGCTGGTGTTGGTAAGACCATTCTTATTACCGAACTTATTCGTAATATAGCTATTGAGCACAAAGGTGTTTCGGTGTTTACCGGTATTGGTGAGCGTACCCGTGAAGGAAACGAACTCTGGCTTGATATGAAAAAGTTTAATGTGCTTGATAAAGCGGTGCTTGTATTTGGTCAAATGGGTGAAATGCCCGGTGCTCGTCTGCGTACGGGCTTAACCGGTTTGACGATGGCCGAATATTTTAGAGATGTTAAAAAAATGGATGTGTTGTTGTTTGTAGATAATATTTTCAGGCTTGTGCAAGCTGGTTCAGAAGTATCCGCATTGCTTGGCCGTATGCCTTCAGCCGTTGGGTACCAGCCAACGCTTGCCTCTGAGATGGGTACGTTCCAAGAGCGTATAGCAAATACGGTTGATGGTTCAATTACTTCTATTCAGGCAGTGTATATACCTGCTGATGATATTACTGATCCTGCTCCTGCAACAACATTTGCGCATTTAGATGCAAATACTGTTCTATCGCGTAAACTGGTTGAGAGAGGTATTTATCCTGCTGTTGATCCGCTTGAGTCGAGTTCAAAAGGCTTATCCGAAAAGATTATTGGGCAAAAACATTATCGTGTAGCTCTGCAGGTAAGAATTTTGTTGCAAGAATATAAAGAGTTACAGGATATTATTGCTATTCTTGGTATGGATGAGTTGGCAGAGAGTCAAAAGCAGCTGGTCCGTCGTGCGCAACGAGTGCAAAAGTTCCTCAGTCAACCATTATTTGCAGCTGAGTTTGCAAGTTCTATTCCTGGATGTTATATCCCCCGCGAAAAGACTATTGATGATTTTGATCGTATTTTGAATGGAGATGGTGATGATATGCCTGAACAGGCATTCTATATGGTGGGCACATTTGAAGATGCAGTTAAAAAAGCAAATAAACTGATGGAAATTGATAAACAACGTGTGCAGGCAATTACTCCTTCAGCAAAGCCTGAGAATGAGCGTGCACAATGAACCTTCGCATAGTAGATACCCAAAAAGTGGAAACGTTTGATGTTGCGTACATAGAGTGTTTTACCTCAGAGGGCAATATAACTATACTGCCGGGGCATGAGCCTGCAATTGTTGCGCTCAAAGCAGGGTCGCCCATCATTATGCATTACACTTCGGGAGTCGTTGAGGAAAAAACCACCTGTAATGCATTGCTTGATATTGAGCGTGATGCACTTGTGTGTATTGAAGAGTAATATATAGCTGATATGCGCATGGGCTGTTTTTACTATAAATAACAAAGAAACGAACCAGAATTTGAGTTGTTTTTATACTCAAATTCTGGTTCGTTTCTTTGTTATGTTGCAAAAGGCTAATTACTTAGCTTTGGCAACTTCTTTTTTAGCTGCGTCCTTCTTAGCTGCTGCTTTCTTAGCATTATATTCACTATTAAGAGCTGCAATAACGTTTTCGGTGATGTCGCATTTTGCGTCAGCATCAAATGCTATCACAATTAAATCCCAGCCTTGAGCAATGCGAATTTGTTTAGCTGCTTTTTTAGCTTTTTCGTAGAATGCTCCCTGTAATGCACCTAGGCGTTCTTGTTGAAATTGTTGTAGTTGCTGTTGGCCCATTCTCAGTTCATATTGAAGCGTTAATAGTTCTTCTTGTTGTTTTTCTTTGGCTTCTTTGCTTGCAAGTGAACCTTTTTTCTTTGCTTCATCGACCATCTTATTGTATTTATTGCTCTTTTCTTGCCATGGCATTGAACGTTTTTCAAGTTCTTTCATCAATGCTTCCATACCGTCTTGGTATTCTTGAGGAGATTTTTTGAACTCATTTTCTTGTTCAGGATTAGGCATGATCATTGCAAGGTCAAATGACGCAGTTTTTGTTGCATATGCTTTTTCTGTTGTTGCAAACATGTTTGTTGCAAGCATAAGTGCAGATAGTGTTAAAAGTATTTTTTTCATTACTGTGAGGCCCTTCTTTTACGTATTGAAATATAGTATTCCACAAGCAAATGTTCTTTACGATAAACATTTGTAGAACAAGACTACTTATACGCGTAATTTTTGCAAGTGCTTTGTAGGCAATATATAGTGGGTGAAAAAAATAAAAAAAGAATGATGAGCATGTGCTAAAAGATGCTCATATGGTTTACGTATAGTTGATTGGAATTTGGTATGGTGTGAAAAAAAGAGAGAGAACTTGAAAAAGCTTTGCAAGCTTAAAAGGGGCTAGCTATGAAAAAATAGAAGAATAGACGAAGAAAGAAAGATGCACATACTGCTTATTGATTGCATAAAAATGTACAGCTTAGAATAGACGTGATTGTGGTAAATAAAAAAAGGGAAAATTGGTGGAGGCGATGGGAATCGAACCCATGTCCGAAATACATCAACCGGCTAGTACTCCATGCTCAGTCAGCAATTGTTACGTTTGCGACCATGCACTGACACATGATTGCCACACTCGACTATTCTTGTTGTATACATGCATAGGCTACTACAAGAAGTTTGAAATCTTGCCCTGCGCGACTATCGTTTTGTAATACGTGATATACCATTTGATAGTAAAGCGATATATCAAGTTGCTAAGCGCTTTTAGGCTAAAGCAAGTTGGGTCATTACTGACCCAGATTGTGCGTTTGCACTTATAGTTTGATTCATTTTTTTAACGAGCACTCAAATCAAAGCTCGGCATGCCCTAGCAGCAGTATCCATACCCCGTCGAAGCCTGATACGCCCCCAGAAATTTGTCAAAGAGTAATTTACATATATTAGTATAGGTGTGGCAGAGTGCTTTGTCAATGTAGCGTAATTTTTTTTGCAGGTAATAGTTTTAGCGGTATAACAAGATTTGCTTAGTTATATACAATGCTAAAGCGTAAACATTTTGCTAAAAGATTTTAATGCTATTTTTTTATATATGTGCAGGTCTTAGCGAATCTTGCTATGCCTGTTGCGTATTATTGTATATGAGAATTTATAGGAGAGAGCATTGCCTGGTTGTTTGATTTGGATAGTGTGCATTAAAAAAAGCAAAGGGCTTTGAAATTATTTTTTCAAAGCCCTTTGAGCTGTGTATATAACGTTGGAAAAATTTATTAGTCTATTATAGGCGTTGTATTGATTTCTTGATAGTATTCTAGCGCTGCTTTTATACCGTTTTGATTTTCAACTTCTTGTATTATTTGGTCTAAAACATCTTGGCGTTCTTGGTCTTTTAAGAGTTGATTGGCTGCGTTAATAGCACTTTGAGCCATTGCTTCTTTTACTTGTTGGTCGATAGCTTTGTCTAATTCTATTTGCTCGGCTGTTTTTTTGCCGCATAAATAGGTAATTTGCTTATATGTGTGTGCAGATATTTTATGTATCGCTACGCCCAATACACCTAAAAAAATCGATGTTGCAATAATTATTGGAGCAGCTTTTGTTAATGCCATATAGTTGTTGTTTTTTGTAAGCATATAGGTAGCAAAACCAGCGGCTGCTGATAGGGCGGCTATTGATGTGCCAATTTTAAAATTTTTATTGGTAGCAGAGTGTTTCATAGTATTTGTAACTGTAGCCATTCTAGATGAGAAGCTAGCGGTTGCTGCTGGCGCAATAAGTAATCCACAGATTGCGATGGCTTTGAAAATATTTTTCATTCGATTTCCTTTATAGTATTAAAAATGAGTTTCTTAAGATTTTTTTATTTTTGTATGTTTAATAGAGTGTTCAGTTTGACTGTTACTTTTTTTGTTGTCAAAAGCTCTGCTTTGCAGGTAATTGCGTAATGCTTTTTATAAAGTTTCAACACGTTACTTTTTTATTGATTAATAATAGCGCCGGGTGTTTTTGTTTCTGCTCTTTCTTTTAAATAATGCAATGTTGCCTGTATTGCTGCTGGAGAGTCGTGCTGTGCTTGATCTCTAAAATAGTGGGATAATATTTCTATTTCCCCTTCGAAAAAAGCATCGCGCCTTGCTTGTTCTTCTATATGTTTATTAATGGCCGCTATTGATTCTTCTAGCTTTATTTCTTTTACTTTTTTTTCAACAGCTTTTGACAGTGCTTGATCCTCGCCTTCTTCTGCTCGTTGGTTGCCAAATAAAGACGCAATATTTTTGCATGCTATGGTAACATTTTTGTGCAAAAAATAGGCTGCGATAAGAACCGCAGGAATAGTAGCTACGATGGCAGCTCTTTTGATATTTTTTGTAATCGCGTATCCAGTGATGCCTGCAATGGTAGATGCGGTAAGCATGAGCGGAAGGCCAGCATGTACTGTCGGTACAATGAGTAATACATACATTGCAATGATTTTCGTCATAGTATTCATAAGAACTCCTTGGTATAGCTAAAAAAAATAATTTTTAAAAAAAGCTTGTGTAAGATATAGATATACTATGCTACTTTTTTTTTATTTTTTCATAGAATCAATAATTTTTTAGCATATTGTCCACTTGAATAGGCTTTTCTTTGCTGTCTTTTTTTTTTAGCAGAGTAGTTTTTTGCTCTTTTTTTATGTGTACTATTATGGGCGATAGGTCATTTTTTCTTTTAAAAATGTAGCAAGTGTATCGATGGGTACTCGTTCTTGTTTCATACTATCGCGCTCGCGAATCGTAACAGCATTATCATTTTCTGAATCAAAGTCATAGGTAATGCAGTATGGTGCGCCGACTTCGTCATAACGACGATAGCGTTTGCCAATTGATCCTGACTCGTCCCAGGTGAGCGTGGATATCTCTTTTTTGAGCTCGGCATATATTTTCTTACATGCTTCTGATTGCTTTTTTGATAGCGGCAATATTGCTGCTGTTATTGGTGCTAGAGCAGGATGCAATCTGAGAACAACGCGCGTATCCGTTTCACCATTATCACCGGTTATTGTTTCTTCGTCATATGCATCAAAAAGCACGGTCAAAAATAGGCGATCGACGCCAACTGAACATTCTACGACATGGGGCGCTACTGATTGTTTTTCTTGTTCATCAAAGTATGCGAGGTCTTTTTTTGAGTGTAGTGCATGTTGGGTGAGGTCAAAGTTGCCTCGATAGGCAATGCCTTCGAGCTCTTTCCATCCAAAAGGATACTGGTATTCAATGTCAGAGGTTGCTGATGAGTAATGAGAGAGTTCGTCTTTGTCATGATCGCGAATGCGCAGGTTGGTCATATTAATGCCAATAGTTTGATAAAAGGCAAAGCGCTTTGCACGCCAGAGATCAAAGTAGTGGGCAGTTTGGTTTGGCAAGCAAAACCACTCAAGTTCCATTTGTTCAAATTCGCGCATACGAAACAGAAATTGTTTTGGAGTAATTTCATTACGAAAGGCTTTACCAATTTGACCAATACCAAAAGGTATCTTCATGCGATAGGCAGAGAGAACGTTTTTAAAGTTTACATAAATAGTTTGAGCAGTTTCGGGGCGCAGATATGCTACTGATGAACCATCAGCGGCTGCACCGAGTTGCGTTGAGAACATCATGTTAAATTGACGAACATCGGTCCAGCTGTTCTTTGCACCACAGTGAGGACAGCCTGCTTGCATATTAATATCATCAGAGCGAAAGCGGTGCTTGCAAGTAAGGCAGTCAACCATAGGATCACTAAAGTTTGATAAGTGTCCTGAAGCTTCCCACATTGCTTTTGGTCCAAGCAATGCGCCATCAATATATACAATGTCTTCACATTGATTATTGTTATATTTTTTCCATACATTTTTTAGATTTTCTTTGAGTTGCAATCCAAGAGGGCCGCTATCATACACGCCATTCAATCCGCCATATATTTCACTTGATTGGAAGATAAATCCACGACGTTTGCACAGAGCAACGATTGTGTCCAAATTTGCTTTTGATGAAGGCGCCATTATTAAAACCCCATTTTTTTTAATTTAGTATGTTCAGTAGTATATAAAAGCATGCAAGTATGTGCAGCTTTTTAAGATATAGTTTAGTATGCATTTTTTTTATTTTTTCTCAATTGCTTATAAACGTGTTCACTTATATATCTATAACCAGATTGCTCTAGTCTTTCATGTATTAGAGAGTTTTATTGGTGCTATTCACGAGCAATTTTAAAAGCAGTGTATTTTGTAGCGTTACGGGAGGTTGACCTTTCTGCTTAACACATTTGATTGTTAATTTTTGACGGGTATTTATACTAAAAATGCAATTGAACTGCTTTTGTATATTGTATTCTAAAAAAATGAGGAAGTGTTATGCGTATTACGACTCGTTTCTTGACGCTATTGTTGTTATTTTTTGTGGCTGCGAGCGGTATTGGCTTCTGGTATATATATCGTGAATGTAGTGCTATGAGATGTTTACTTGGGAGTCAATCTATTGGGCAGCAATCCTGTGAGCAGGCACAGTGTCAAAAAGCGCATGAATCAGTGGGCTTGCAGCAGAAACCTGTGTGTTGGCGTGATGTGCAAGATATAGCCAAAGACACGGTGGTGCAGATTTTTTCTTCTATTGCACAGTTTAATTGGGCTGAGCCGTACAAAACACCACAAACTTTTCAGGCAACAGGTACTGCATTTTTTATATCGAGCGAAGGTGAATTATTTACCAATGCGCACGTGGTCGATCAGGCAAAAAAAGTTACTATTCAGATCCCCTCTCGAGGCAAGCGACGCTATGATGTAGATATTATTGGCGTCAGCATTGAGCGTGACCTTGCATTACTTAAATTAACTAAAGAGTCCTTTGATATTTTAAAGGCAAGTGGAGGCATTCGTACCATTAATCTTGGTGACTCTGATAGCGTGTATCGTGCTGATAATGTTATGGCTCTCGGATACCCACTGGGTCAACAATTTCTTAAAAGTACCACGGGCGTGGTCAGTGGCAGAGAAGTTATTGATGGTCATTATATGATTCAAATTAGTGCGCCAATTAATCCGGGCAATTCTGGTGGACCATTAGTTAACATGTGTGGCGAAGTTCTTGGTATCAATACGGTAAAGACTGTTGGTACTGAGGGCATAGGGTATATTACGCCTGTTAATGAAGCGAAATTATTTTTAAAACAGTTGCGCGATGAACAAAAGAAAAAGACTGATAACGCAAACATTATTTTATTACGCAAACCATTCTTGGGAATTTTATTTACTAATGCCAGCGATTATTTAACCGAATTTTTACATAATCCAAAACCAGGTGGGTTATATATTGTCGAAACCTACAAAGGCAGTCCACTTGCTCGTGCAGGAATATTGCCCGGTGATATGATATACGAAATTGATGGGTACCGTATTGATGAATATGGCGAAATTAGTGTTAGTTGGTGCGAGGATAAAATTTCGATATCGGCATATGTTGGACGATTGCATATCGGTGATAAAATTAAACTCGTGATATATCGTTCTGGCAAGCGCAAAGAGATATCACTTACCTTTGATGCTTCTGAGCTTGCACCGGTACGCGCTATGTATCCAGCGTATGAAAAAATTGATTATGAAGTATTTGCGGGTATGGTTGTTATGCCTCTTACGCTCAATCATTTGGCTCTCTTTATCCAATATTCTCCTGAGCTTGCACGATATGCTGAATTCAAAAATCAGCTCGAAGCTGCATTGGTAATTACACATGTATTTCCTGAGTCAATATTAGCTCAGACGCGTACCTTTGGTGTAGGTGCGATAGTGAGCGAAGTTAATGGTAAAAAAGTCAAAACAGTATATGATTATCGTGATGCTCTTGAGCTGAGCAAAAAAACGGGTTTTATTACTATCAAAACAACAGAAAATGTTTTTGTAGTATTGCCACTCAGTGAAGTATTAAAGCAAGAAGCAGCATTGCAAAGTACATACTTTTATCCACCATCGACGCTTATGCAAACATTGGGCTCTGGCCCGGAAAAAACTACAGGACCTAGCAAATGAGTGAAAAGAAACGCCTTGATGTACGATTGATGGAGCTATATCCGCAATATTCGCGTATGCAGTTATCTGCATGGATAATGCGAGGAGAGGTCTTTGTTAATGATTGCAAGCAAGTGAAAAGTGGCCATGGAGTACGTGATAGCGATGTTATTACTATGCATGCAACACAACCTAAGTATGTGAGCAGGGCTGGCAACAAGCTTGAGGCTGCAATTAAGCACTTCAATATCGCGCTACAAGATTTGGTAATGCTTGATGCGGGTCTTTCGACTGGTGGCTTTACCGATTGTTTATTGCAGAATGGCGTTGCAAAAATATATGGTGTCGATGTTGGATATGGCCAGGTACATGAAAAGATTCGCACTGATACGCGAGTAGTGATTTTGGAGCGAACTAATTTACGAGAGTTATCAAGCGTTGGAGAGCTAGTGAATGGCATTACGCTTGATCTCTCTTTTATTTCTGTCGCCAAAGTTATTCCAAGTGTTTGCTCGCTGCTTGCTCCTGATGGGTTTGTCATAGTGCTTATTAAGCCGCAGTTTGAAGCTGGTAGAGAGCATATTGGTTCTGGTGGCATTGTTCGTGATCCTTCTGTGCATCGTGATGTTGTTGATCGGGTAACAGTAGATTTTAATAAGGCTGGATTTGCTTGCATAGGTGTTATAGAATCACCTATTTTTGGTGCTGATGGTAACAAAGAATTTTTGGGATATTTTGTGCGTACATAAAAGTTGTATATATGTTTGACGAATCTTTTTGCGCACCTGTATACTGATTTTATAATGTGCCCGTAGCTTTCAGCCTACGCATAAAGCTTCGACTGACGCAGCCAGGTTTGTTTACCAAATGAGCTTCCGTCGGACAAGGCGCAACGGTAGGAAATAATTGTAGTTGAAATATGCCTGTGCCCGTAGCTCAATTGGATAGAGCGCCGGACTTCGAATCCGTAGGTTGCGAGTTCGAATCTCGCCGGGCACACCAGCTTTCGCCAAAGGCTTCAGCTGGCAGGCCAGACTTTTTAAGGGAATTGACATTCTATTTTAGTGTTATAATGGCGAAAGCTGTCCGTTCCGTAGCTTTATGCGAAGGCGGACTAATAAAAATTTTTTATTCAGTCGAAGCGTTGAACTTCGACTGGCACGCCAGTTTTCTTAAATGAATTGATAGTATTAAAAAGAATGATAAGAAGACGTCTCCGGCATAGCTCGTTAGAGCGACGACGGACGAGACGATATCCTAAGTCGCCACAAACCAGCCCTTCGTAGCTTGTAAGTCGCGAAGTAGGGAAAAGATTTTTAATAAGAAAATAGCAGTACAATTGCGCCCGTAGCTTCCAGACTTCGCTCATAAAAATGAGCTTCGTCGGACAAGACGCAACGGAAGAAAATGATTGTAGTTTAAATATGTATGCGCCCGTAGCTCAGTAGGATAGAGCGACAGATTCCTAATCTGTAGGCCACAGGTTCGATTCCTGTCGGGCGCACCAGTCTACGCCAAGGCTACGACTGGCAAGCCAGCCCTTCATAGCTTGTAAAAGCGAAGTAGGGGCCAGATTTCGCATAACTTGTACTTCGAAGTTTTAACGAAGAAGTAAGCTTCCGCCTTCGCATAAAGCTATGGCGGACAAGTCGACTGGTAGGCCAGACTTCGTAGTTTATCAGTTGCGAAGCAGGGGTCAGTTTTTTATAAGTTTGTTTTTTGATGCGCAAAAATTTTGCTATACAGATTGTGGTTGACGGATTAAGATTTGCTTGAAAATAGTTGCTATAATAAAAGATAAAAACAGTAAAATTGTTTTGAATAAAATAGTTAAAAATGATGACTAGTTTGCACTAATTAATGCAGGACAGTGAATTATCGCAAGGTGGTAATGGTACAAGAGCTTTGGCAAGAATTTTTAAAAATAGTAACGCAAGAAGTTGGAAGCCGTGTTGTAGAAACATGGTTTAAAGCGGTGTTTCTTGAACGCTGGGATGCCGGTGAACGCGTTGCGTATTTAAAAGTACCAAACGAATTTGTTAAAAATTGGATAACATCGCATTACTTCGATCTTTGTCGGACTCATTTGGCACGACTTCTTGGTGAAAAGAATATTCGACTGGTTATAGATAGTGCAGTAATTGTTGAAAAACAATCATCGAGCACTATTACTGCTGCACGCGTCGTGCAATTTAATGAAAAAAAACCAGTTGAGTTGTCTGTAAAAGAACCTATTAGTAATTCTATTGTGGTGCGTAAAAAACAAAAAAAACGGCTTAATCCTCACGTATACACCTTTGACTCGTTTGTTGTAGGCCCTTCTAATGAACTTGCTTTTTCGGCAGCATATGCGGTGGCTGAGAGGGTAGGAATGCATTATAACCCATTGTTTTTGTATGGAGGATCAGGTCTTGGAAAAACGCATCTTCTTCATGCAATAGGAAGCCATATTCAACAAAAAAGTGCTGAAAAAGTTGTTCGCTATATTCCTGCTGATAAATTTGTACAAGAGTTTATACAGGCCATACGCTTTGACAAGATGATACAATTTCAAGCTATGTATAAAAAAATTGACGTATTGCTTATTGATGATATTCAGGTTATTTCAAGAAAAGAACAAACACAGGAAGCTTTTTTTCATATTTTTAATACATTGCATCAAGCGCAAAAACAAATTGTTTTAACGGCTGATTCTATGCCACGGGACATTGCAGGACTTGCTGATCGTATTAAATCTCGTCTTGAGTGGGGGTTGGTTGCAGATATTTTAATGCCAACGCTCGAAACCCGTATGGCAATATTGAGGAAAAAAGCCGAAGCATACCAAGCCTTGATAGAAGACGATGTGCTGGATTTCTTAGCTTCGTATGATTTTTCAAACGTTCGAGAGATGGAAGGAGCTCTTATTCGAGTTATCGCTTCTGCAGCACTTTCGGATGCATCGATTACCAAAGCCTTTATTAGCAATGTGATTGTGCCTACTGAGAGAAAGCCTTCAGTGATTGATATCCCTTCTATTGCGCGCGCAGTTTGTAAGCGCTGTCAGGTAAACTTGCAAGAATTGCGCTCTATTAATCGTACAAAAGAGCTTGTTTTTTCGCGACATGTAGCGATGTTTTTGATGAAAAAATTGACTGATGCTTCGCTGCGCGAAATAGGGACATTTTTTAATCGCAAAGATCATACAACGGTGATTCATGCTATAGAAAGCGTTGAATGTAAAAGTAAAAATAATGCTGAATGTATGCAAATTATTCGTGACATTGAATGTCATGTTAAAAAATTAAATGCGTAAATTTTCAGAGATTTCTCTTTTTGTTATGTGTTGGCGTTGATTTTTTTTTGTCTGAAAAGCGCAATTGTGCACAAAACTAAGAGCTAGTTGTGTATACCATTGTCGATATTGCTTAAATGGTATTGTTTGTTCAAGCCCCATCATGGTAGCGAAATGTTCTGTGTCGATCAGTGCTATTCTTGATGTATTTTTTTCATATACAAAATTTGGTGCGTTTGGATCAATACGATTATTTTTGAGTATTTTTGTAATATTGTTTATATATGAGCGGTCTTTTCGTGAAAAATATGAAAATGGACGATCAATGTTGACCAGGTCGCAAATAATAACATATACGTGTGGATAGCTAACGTGATAAACTTTGTTGTCAGGAAAAGATTTGCCATCGACGCAAAAATGATTGTTATGTGGCGGTTCCCAGTACCATTTTTGAGGTATAAAAAAAATATTTTTTAGAGAGTCGTTGTCCTCGATAATCTTCATAATAGCTTCTCTATTTTTAATACGCGTTAGGCCGCATAGGTAACGTGTTGTACCATAGCCCATAAAAAAAAAGCAGCATGGTTCAATGCCTTTTGAGAACGGGTGCACAAATGATGTCGGTGTTTCAATAAATATTTTGGTAACATAGGGAAGTGTTTTATGTTTTAAAACGATGTTGCCCGCATGTCGTTTATGGTCAAAATCGCAGTCTTTGAGTATGACGAAATGGTCAAAACTAGTAAGGGGATGCGTACTGTTTTTAATCTTTTCAATTGCTTCTATTAAATCATTAGTTAGGGTTTGTTTTTTGGTTGTATCTTTTTCTGCATTAAACCAATGGGCCATGAGATATTCTTTGTCATAGAGCTCAAAGATATTATGAGGATCGATGCTTGTTGATCGTAATGTATGCTTTTCTGCTGGGTTGTGTTCCCAGTATGCGCCAATAGTAGGTATTGGCAGAGATTGAGGACGATGAATGCTGCGAGAGCTGCATGCATAGCTAGTATATAGCAAGAAAACGGTAAATATTTTTTGTGCGTAACGCATAGCAACTCCTTTTTTTGCTAAGTGATCCCTCATAGTTGACGTGATTGTTCTATGGTAGCGTAAAAAAATAGGAGTGCAAAAATATATGCTTTGATATATTGTATAAAATTTTTTTAGTACATTTTTGTTTATAAAAATAGAACGATGTAAACTGTTTTATAGATATCAAAAATAATAATCTTATGGTAAAAGGTGCTATCTATAATGAAATCACACAATATGGCAATTTTCATGCTACTATTTTTTTGTAGCAGTATTTCTGCAATGGAGCAACAACCAAAACAGGTTCCTGCTACTGCAGTAGCGATCTCAAAGCCTGTAAATATAGCAGAAATAACGACAATCATGCAAGCAATAGATCTTGATGATCCTGTTATTTTGCCCGCAGATCTTCCACCATTGCCATCAATATATTTAGTCTCAAAACAAGATCGCTCAGGATATGCTATTAATTCCCATGCTATCCCGTATTCAGGCTTTTTGACAAGTTTTATTGACTTTCAAACTGCTCAAGAATTACAACAAGATTCTACAAAAAAGAAAAACCGTATTAAACATATTGTTATTAATTTGTCTGGTAAACAGCTTAGTGCCATGGTTCAGTTATTGCAATTTCTTTATAATCATAGGCTAGAAATTCTATCATATGAAGAAATACAAAATTATATACGGCATAGTACAAACAATTTTTCTACTATTACCTTTGCGCAATTATATGAAACCATACGGTATTTTATAATACCATCTTATTTATTACAGGCACTTGTTTCAATGCAACAACCATTACTTTTGCCAACAAATAGACAAGAAGAAGTGGCCTATAATCAACAGCTTGCAGGTGTATTTCGTATAGCTGCTCAATCTCGCAGAAATGAGGATGGCAGTGTGGGTGTTGGAGATAGAGCTTTATGGCAATTGTTTGGTCGCATGCTATACCCCAATTGCTTACAATATACAGAAGTTGAACAAATGGTTAATGATATCGCACAACAAAAAGCCGTAGAGCAAATAGCGCTTGATGCATTAATGCAATCTCATCCAGAACTCTACGAGCGTCATCAAACAATACTTAGAGGACATACAAATGCGGTTTATACAGTAGCATTCAGCCCTGATGGTAGAATGCTTGCTTCAGGATCTGATTTTATTATACGGTTGTGGAACCTTGCAGATAGTTCATCAAGAGGTCTTAGTGGGCATACAAGCTCTGTTAATTCAGTTGCATTCAGCCCTGATGGTGGAATGCTTGCCTCAGGATCAAAGGATAAGACTATACGGCTGTGGAATCTTGCAGATGGCTCTTCAAGAAAGCTTGGGGGACATACAGATTGGGTTGATTCAATTGCATTCAGCCCTGATGGTCGAATGCTTGCCTCAGGATCCCATGATAAAACTATACGGCTATGGAACGTTGCAGATGGCTCATCAAGAGATCTTAGGGGGCATGCAGGCTATGTTCATTCAATTGCATTCAGCCCTGATGGCGGCATGCTTGCGTCAGGATCACAGGATAAAACTATACGGCTGTGGAATATAACAGATGGCTCATCACGAGAAGTTGGGAGACATGCAGATGAAGTTTGGTCTGTTGCATTCAGTCCTGATGGTAGAACGTTAGCCTCAGGATCAAAGGATAAGACTATACGACTATGGAATGCTGCTGATGGCTTATTATTAAGAGAACTTAGGGGATGTAAAGATTATTGGTTTAATTCAGTTGCATTCAGTCCTGACAGTACAATGCTTGCCTCAGGACCATGGGATAAAACTATACGGATATGGAATGTTGCAGATAGTTCATCAGGAGAACTCAAGGGGCATGCAGATATTGTTTTTTCAGTTGCATTTAGTCCGAACGGTAGAATGCTTGCCTCAGGATCCCATGATAAAACTATACGGCTGTGGGGATTGTTTGCATCATTGCGTGAAGCATTAGTAGCTCTTCGGGGGGGTTGTCGGGATATTTGATGAACAGGAAAGTGTATTTTAATAATAAAACCCTACAATTCGCTTATTTGCGGTGAATTGTAGGGTTTTATTGTAGGAAGATATGCCTATTGTTTTGTTGAGCGGGTTGTTTTCTTTATAGTTTTTTCTTCTTTTGTGTTTTTCTCAACTGTTTTTACTGACTTTTTTACTGTTTTTGTAGCAGTTTTTTTTGGCTCAATAGCTTCTATTTTCTCTGCCTTTTTTGTAGTGTTCTTTGTTGCAGGCTCTTTTTTAACAGTCTTTGTTGTTTTGATAGAAGCTTTTGCAACCGCTGCTATTTTTTGATTAGCATTGGATGGACACTTAGGATTTGGACAACGCATTGCAGTACCTTCAGCCGTTGGCTTGCTTACCGTGTAGGGGAATTTGCACTGTGGACATGCTATCTGCTCTATTGCACCGGTAAGGGTATAACGACAGGTTGGATAGTTACTACATCCCCAAAATGATGAGCCTCTAAATGTTTTTTTGACGATGTCGCTATTGCAGTTAGGACAGGGGAAGGGTGCTTTTTCTTGTTGGATATAGGTGCATGCAGGATAGCCTGAGCATGCAGTAAACATGCCATAACGACCCTTTACTCGTCTAAGTGGTTTTTTGCACAATGGGCATGGGGTGTCAAGAAGTTCAGGCGCAACGCTTTTAACCAGAGTAATGGCGCCCTCTTCGCTACGCTCAAAGTTACTGGTAAAAGAGCATTCAGGGTAGGTTGAGCAGCCTAAGAATGGACCGCTTTTCCCAAATCTAATAAGAAGTGGACCCTTGTTGCATTCGGGACAGGTGATATTTGTTTGCTGTGCTGGTTGCTTTTCTGAGTCTGTTGCAACGTCGACTGTTTTGCGGAATGTTGTGTAAAAATTTCGCAGCAACTTGTCGCGATCAATCTCACCGCTTGCAATTTTATCAAGGTCTTCTTCCATTGATGCGGTAAAGGTAATCTCGAAGAGTGCGGGGAAGTTTTTAATTAAAAATTCGGTAACGGTTGTTCCCAGATCTGTTGGTACAAAGCGTTTTTTCTGATCAAGCGTGGTATATGCTCGTGCTTGGATTGTTTTAAGAATGGTTGCGTAGGTACTTGGTCTTCCAATACCGGCTTTTTCCATCTCTTTCACCAGTGTTGCTTCACTATAGCGTGCAGGTGGCTGGGTAAAATGTTGTTTTGTTATGACGTCTGATAGATCGAGTTTGCTTTTTTCGGTAAGACTTTTTGGAATAAGTGTTGTTGATTCTTTCTCATCGCCTTCTTCTTCATCTTTTTCATATAACGCGGTAAAACCATTAAAAAGCAGCGTAGAGCCAGTTGCTTTGAGTTCTAGTGTATTTGCCTTGATAGTAATTTGCTTTTGAGCGTATTCGGCCTGAGTCATTTGACAGGCGACAAAACGCTTCCAAATTAATTCATACAATTTAAGGACGTCTCGTTCGACATAGGGAGCAATATGTTGTGGCGTGACATTAACATCAACGGGGCGCACCGCTTCGTGCGCATCTTGGCTTTTGCCTTTTTTTGCATAAATGATTGCTTTGCCGGGCAAATATGCTTCATCAAAATGATTTTTGATATAGCTGCGAACATTGGTAATTGCAGTATCTGAAATACGTACCGAATCAGTTCTCATATAGGTAATAAGAGCAATTGGCTTACTCTTATCTGAGAGTGGCATACCTTCATACAATTTTTGGGCAATAGTCATTGTTTTGCTTACTGAAAATCCAAGACTATTATATGCGCTTTGCTGCAGCGTGCTGGTGATAAAAGGTGCAAGCGGGTTTCTTTTACGTACTGTTTCTTTGATTCCATCAATGATAAAAGTACTTTTTTTGAGCTGATCGGTAACCTGTTGTGCTGTTTTTTCATTAGTAATTTCAGCCTTTTTAGTGCCTATTTTGAATAACGTTGCAACAAGTGTTGAGTTTTTATCTGTATCAATTACAAGAAGGCAATCAACACTCCAATATTCTTCTGTTTTGAAGGTTTTGATAGCATTCTCTCTCTCACAGATGAGACGAAGAGCAACCGATTGTACGCGTCCTGCCGAAAGGCCTTTGGTAATTTTTCGCCATAAAATAGGAGAAATTTCATACCCTACCCAACGATCAAGTACGCGACGTGCTTGTTGTGCTTGTACCACGTTTTGATCGATAACGGTTGGATGTTTAATGGCATTTTCAATGGCACTCTTGGTAATTTCGTTAAAGGTGATACGCTTGAGAGGCACGTCTTTACCTATGTATTTTTCTATTTCGTTTGCGATGTGCCAGGCAATGATTTCACCTTCTCGATCAGGATCGGGTGCAAGAAATACTGCTTTAGCTTCGCCTGCAGCTTTGCGAATGTCTGCAACAAGTTTTTTCTTTTTTGCGTCAAGAAATTCATATTCAATATTTATTTCATTGTCGTTGATTGTTACACCAGTGCGTTTGGGTGGAAGATCTTTAACATGACCCTGCGTTGAGAGGATAAGAAAATCTGGACCCAGAAACTTACTGATAGTTTTTATCTTTGCCGGTGATTCGACGATAAGAATATTTTTTTTCATGATTGTATCCAAAATAAAACTTTATGTTTTTTTTACTCTTCCTAATACTCCAGCATAAAGTTGTTAATTACAAAAAGTCAAAGTTTGGGTCTATATATATGCTATATTTATAAACTTTCTGTACGTTTTCTTTTATAACTGACACACTAATATAATAGAATCTTTTCTTTTTAGTTTTTTTTAAATAAATGTTACGGTTGGTTTTTAGTTTTTATATAGGAATAATAATTCGTGTTAAAAAAAAATATTTTGAATTTTACTCTTGCTGCATGGGAAAAAGCAGTAGAAGAAATAAAATTACCCCGTTTTAGAGCAACACAGGTATGGGATTGGATATATAATAAAAGAGTGTTCACTTTTGCAGATATGAGTAATATTTCTCTGGCAACAAAAGAAGAGTTAGAGAAACATTTTTGTATCGATCTTCCCCTTATTGATGATAAGAATGTTGCAAGTTCGGCAGATGGATCGCAAAAATTCTTGCTGACAACAACTGATGGCGCGGTAATAGAGTCAATGGTAATGTATGCCAATGATCGTGTAACGATATGTCTTTCTTCAATGGTTGGTTGCCCTCTGCGTTGTGCTTTTTGTGCAACGGGAACAGAGATAGGTTTTGTGCGTATGCTTGATGCGTGCGAAATTATAGGCCAATTATTTGCGGTCGAAAAATACCTTAAAAATAAAGTTACCAGTATTGTTTTCATGGGTATGGGAGAACCGCTTTTAAATCTTGCAAATACTAAAATAGTGCTCGAAAACTTGCTCTCTCCTAATGCATGTGCATATTCTCGTAATGCAATTACCCTGTCAACAGCAGGCATAGCACCAGTTATTGCACCGCTTATCAATAAATATCGCATTCGACTTGCTGTTTCGCTTCATTTTCCAACAGATGCACAACGTTCGCAATATATGCCAGTTAATTGTACGCATGGCTTAAAAGAATTATTTACAGCACTTAAGCAGGTTAAGCTTGAGGGTAATGATTACATAACAATTGAATATATTATGTTAAAAGACATTAATGATTCTCTGGATCATGCAAGGGCTTTGGTTAAAATATGCTCGCACATAAAAGTAAAGTTTAATTTGATCCCTTATAATAAAATAGCCTCTTTTGAGGGCGAGCCTTCTTCGCAAAAAACTATTGATGCATTTACGGCATTTTTGCTTGCAAAGGGCTTCCGTGTATCAATGCGTCACAGCCGTGGAACAGACATTTCTGGTGGCTGTGGACAATTTGCGCTCAAAAAAGATACGCATACTATTATTGATGATTAGTATGGGTTTTATTTGGTACCCTTTTCACTTCTGTATTTTATAGCTACATTAAAAAGCACAACTTTTTAACAGAATAGAAGTGTAAGGGCAGTATAATTAACCAAAGGTGCAATGCGAGAGCAGGGAATATGCAATGATTTCTAATTTCAAAAAAATATATTTTGCACATCGCTCATGGATTATAACGGGTATTTTGTGGAGTCTTCCCTGTGTTCTGAGTGTTATGCTTGTATGGGAATATAAGCATTTTCATGTGTTGGTTAAAGAATTTTCAGTATTGCGCAATGACTATAATAGTTATTTGGTAGCAGTAAAAAAAACGCTTGACGATGGCGGAGGCACTGACGAAGAACCTTTCGCGAATCTGCGGGGAAATTGTAAAGTTGTTTCCTCGCAGCAAGAATCTGAAGAATCTTTTGATGTTGTAAATCGTTCTACAAAGTACCTCAAAGATTGCGCATATACTTTTGCGAGCAAACAAAAAAAATCAGTGGCTTTTTGGCAGCACGTTATAGATTTGTATGATAATGGTAAAAAAGTTCAAAAGAATACAAAACTAAAAAAGCGTGCGATAAAGCATGTTCGCAAGCGTCGCGCACGCTCTATTCGACTTTCTGAAAAAAAGCCAGTGTCGTATGCAAACCTTTGCTGTCAACAGGCTATACAAAAACCAGTGCCTAAAGAGGCTCTTTTTGATTTGCCCATATCGCGTGATCAATTTTGGTTAAGCTCCCCCTATGGTCCCCGTCGCAATTATGGACGCTGGGGTTTTCATTATGGTATTGATATGGCGGCGGTTCGTGGCGTTCCGGTAAAAGCTGCGGGGAATGGCATTGTTATTGAAGCAAAGAACTCTGGTTATAACGGTGGTTATGGAAAAGTCGTTATGATAGCACATAATGGAAAATTTAGAACAAGATATGCTCACTTGGATAGAGTGCTGGTTAAAGTAGGACAAAAGGTTTCTGCCGGTATGCTTATTGGAAAAGTAGGAGCAACGGGAGCTGTTCGTGCTCGTCATGGCGATGGATCACATTTACATTTTGAAGTTATTGTGTTTGGTAAACGTCTTAATCCATTTTATTATCTTCGGTAAAAAATTAGGGAAATTTTATTATGTTTAAAAAGTTGAATCAAAAGTTTAATAGTCTGTCGACCAGTGCTCAGATATTAATTTTATTAGCAGTAGTGTTTATTGTCCGTACCTGGGGTTTTGGGTTATACCAAGTGCCTACCGGGTCGATGGAGACAACAATGCTTGTGGGCGAGCGCTTTTTTGCAGACAAGTTAACGCTTCACTTCCGTTCAATCAAGCGTGGCGAAATTGCTTCGTTTCTTGAGCCTCTCTACCCGTATTCATGCAATCCAATAAAAAATCTTAAAGAAAGATATATTTGGGGGCCTTCAAACTGGACCAAGCGCGTTATTGGCATCCCTGGTGATCATGTGCGCGGAGCTCTTGAAGATGGTAAGCCAGTGGTATATCTCAATGAAGTTAAGCTTGATGAGCCATATGTGAATAAATATCCGATAACTGCTGTATGGCGTTGCCCTGGTATGAATAATGAAAATTATGAAGAAATGTTGCGTTTTTCAAAGCCTGTAGGAAATATTTTTGAACATCGTTCATTTGATCCTACTGTTGCGCTTGATAAACAACCATTTTATTGTTTGCAAGAAAAAGAATTGGTAAAAATTCCTATGGTAAAAAGTTTACTATATCCAGGAACACCATTAGACTCAGGTAAAGATGTCTTTGACGTTCATTTGGGGCCTAAGCAATATTGGATGATGGGCGACAATCGTTTAGGTAGTTCTGATTCACGTGAGTGGGGAACACTAGACGAGTCTTTAATTCAAGGTACAATAGTATTTCGCATATGGTCTCTTGATAGTAATGAGTCCTGGTGGATTTTTGATTTAATTAAACATCCAATAGATTTTTTTAAGCGTGTTAGATGGAATCGTTGTATGCAACGTATTTCATAATTATTATTATTTTTTTTTATAAGGAAACACTATGAAGCGTTTGCTCAGTGTGGTTTGTTCAGTAGTATTGTTGTGTGGTTGCTTTGGTTCACAAAAAGAAGTTGAGCCAGTAGCAGTAGAAACTCAAGCAGCAGTTTCAGCACCAGTAATGGTTGTTAATGTTCTTGATAAAGCTATGTATGATGATGCACATATTAAAGGTTCTATAAACGTACCTATGGATCAAGTAATGACAGCATCTGAACAATGGGACAAAGCAGCAACAATCGTTCTCTATTGCTCAAACACCATGTGTGCATCAAGTTCAGAAGTTGCACGTCAGTTAGTTGAAAAAGGCTTTACCAATGTTGCTGTATATGAAGGCGGCATGGCAGAGTGGTTCCAAATTGGACAAAAAGATGCAGAATATATTGTTGAAGGCCCACATAGCGAAGTTTATTTGACTATGGAAGTGGCTCCACAACCAGCACCAGTAGAAGTCGAAAATGTAACAACAACCGCAGCAATTAAAAAAATTACTGCAGTTGAGTTGCAAAAGCTTATGAAAGAAGCTAATCTACTTGCATAATGAAGTTATTTGAATTCTTTGTTGGGCGGCATAGCCAAGTGGTAAGGCAAGGGTCTGCAAAACCCTTACGCCCCGGTTCGAATCCGGGTGCCGCCTCCAAAAAAGAATTCTTTTGAAATTTGTGTGCCGAGGTGGCGAAATAGGTAGACGCAAAGGACTTAAAATCCTTCGGAGGAAACTCTATGCCGGTTCGAGTCCGGCTCTCGGCACCAGTTGCTATTTTTGCATATTTTTATAAAAATATGCAGTTTTTTAAAATGGAGCGTTTGTGAAAAATATTTTTTTTACAATAATCTGTTGTCTTTTGTTAACGGTGCAATCCGCTGCAAGCATTTCTCTTCTTGATTCGGTAAGTATTATTTCTGCTGCAAATTATGCAAGAACTATTTCTGCAAAAAAAACGTTTATTTGTGTTGCAACAGGCTTGGCTATTGTCACTTTTGTGGCGAGTTATAAAGTTACTGCGCACATGTCTCGACTGTTTTCTCAAGAAG
>CAIKXM010000022.1 GCA_903831405.1 uncultured bacterium | reverse complement strand
TATATTGGTGAGTGTTTCGAGTGTTCTTTGCATTTTGTACGTATAAGGATTATGCCAAATGAAAAAAATTTTTCTAGTAGGTGTGAGTTTTTTTTGCCTCTCAAGTGTAGCTGCACGTATACCAGGGTCTATTGATGAGCTTAAAAGGTCATTAAAGCCATTGTTGTTACAAAAATATGATGCAAAAAAATATTCGTGGTCTTATTCATCGTTTAAAGATATATATAAAAAAAATTATTCGTTATATAGGAATCCTTCATATATTGCCTCGCAAGAAATTTTTGTGCCATTGTTCGAAGCTCTTAATAAAAGAGCTGTAGGTGAGGTCAAAGAAACACTTTCTGTTACCTATAATAAAGATCAAAAAATTGTCGTTATTGGGTCGCTATATGGCGGTTTTCAATGTTTGATCGATTATATAGATCATTGGCAATCTTCTGGCATTATAAGCAAAGAATTAGTATTGCAAAAAAATTATAGCATGATTTTTCTTGGCAATGCGGTAGGGAAGTCTCCCTATTCTCAGGAAACTTTGGCAATTATAGGTTTATTGATATATAAGAATCAAAGCAGTGTTGTCTATATACAAGGTGAGCAAGAGTATCAAGAAGCATGGCTTGACCATTCCATGGGTAATCAGATCATAAAAACACAAAAGCCATTTATAGCAGCTCTGTATAAAAAACTGATACAGGCATTTTTTGCAAGCTGCCCTCGCTCTATGCATAATATTTTTGATAGTAAAGATACCCATAAAATTTTATGTGTATCTTCTCAACAACAAGTATCATCGAATATATCTTTTGGTGCTGATATTGTTATCAGTGGTATTAATGACTTTATTGTGCGTGAGAATAACACGGGGTTATTTCTTATGGCGCCTATCCGTGGCGCAACAAATTGGAAGGTGTTTTCTGGCTGCACGCCTATGATGAAAGAGTACTATGATTTTTCTACTCATTCATATGTATTATTTGATCAAAATAGTATAACTCATGTGTATCGCCCTGCGGGTCAAAAAAAATATCAACAAAAAGTATATAATATATATACTGGACTACTGGATACAGACAAAAGAAAGATTCTTAAAATTGGCTCATCTCTTGATTTAAGTGGGCAAGCGCAAACTATTGGGGTGCCTGTGCAAGAAGGGATTTTTGCATCATTATTAGAACAAAATAATGATAAAAGTTTCCCCGTATTAATTCGAGAATATATTTTTGATGATAGCTATATTCCTTCCAAAACATATAAGAATATTACTATGTTGAAGGAGCAGGGTATACAAACTATTTTGATACATATGGGAACGGTTTATTTAGATATGTATATACATGAATTCAAAGATTCGTCTTTATCTGTTTTGTTTCCTGTGGCAAATGGACGATATCCTGATATAAAAAATCTCATTCATTATCGTGTTTCATTTGCGCAAGAGACTGATGCATTGATAAAAAATTTACTTTCAAAAAATTATATTAAAAGTATTGCCATTTTTTATCAAGATGATGCTTTTGGTAAACCACCTCGAGATATTGCTCACGCATTACTAGAAGCGAAAAAAATTCGGGTAATTGATGTACCATACTCAAGAACGGATGCATCTTTTAGCGCGGCGGTTGAAAAAATAAAAAAAAGTAATGTTGATGCAATAGCTTTTTTTGCATTAACAGAAGCTTCGAGTAGTTTTATTAGAGAATATAAGCCGTATAATCTTGCTAATAAAAAACTTTTAGGACTCTCTACTCTTTTGGTAAATGATTTTGAGAAAATGGTATACAATCTTGGTCTTGATTTTACTTTTGCTTCAGTTGTTCCCGATCCTTGCAATAGCACGCTGCAGATAGCTCAAGAGTATCGGTCAACAATGAAAAAAAATGCTATCGTTCCTGATATTGCTTCGTTCGAAGCCTATATAGCAACGCAATTATTCTTGGATGCTTTTAAAGCGGCACAATATACATTGGATCAGAAAAAAATAATGCAGCATTTTGAGCAAATGAATCATACAAATTTTAAAGGATTATTGTTACATTTAAATGCTTTTAGGGGCCTGTCGAATACGGTGTGGCTTGTTGAAGGGCCTGATGTAGAATGGATTTCTTATTCTCTTATATAATATCTGTACTATATGATTGTTGAAAAATATATAGACGGCTTTTTTTAGTTGTGCACGTGTACTGTTTTAAAATTGCTGCTGAAAAACGCGAACAGAACTGTATGAAAAATAAAAGATTAAGAGAGTCTCGCTATTATATAATTGATGCATATATCGTGCAAAGAATATCAAAAGAAATTATCAGCACAATGCATATGTATTGTGCTGATAATAAAAATAATTAAAAAAGATTACTATTGTTTTGACTATCTGAGTCCATAGGGATAGAAAAAGAACGATACAATATATAAGATTAAGAAAATAAGAAATAGTATTTTTGCAATGCCTGCGCTTTCAGCAGCAATGCCACCAAAGCCAAAAATTGCAGCGACTATAGCTACTATTAAAAATACGAGCGTCCAGTGTAACAATGGTACCATTATCTCTCCTTTGTGTTTGAATATACAGCAACCTGGTGAGAGTGTAGAGAAAGCTATAAATTTATTGCAATAGAAATAATTTTTTATACATACATGTAGTATGTTTTGTATAGTTTTTCTTTTTTTAAATGTAATACAAATGCGTATGCTGCTATGTTAAAAAAGCACAGATCTATATAACAATACAAAAAGCTTCTAATACTTTTACTGCATTAGAAGCTTTTTGTATTGTTAGTATTAGCAAGAATTAATAGTGTTATTACTTGTGCATTATCTTATTAAATCTATTTTGTTGCTATATCGTGAATGGTTGCAATCAAAGCATCTTTGCCAATAGCGCCCATTTTTGTATCAATTTTTTTGCCATTTTTATAAAAAATAGTTGTTGGAATGGATACTATCGAGCAATCTTGAGCAATTACTTTTGCGGCATCAATATCAATTGCTATATAGCGCACTGGAGTGGTCTTGTTATCAATAGTTATTTCTTGTACTTGTTCTGCTACTTTCTTAAAAAACGCGAATTCGATAATACAGATTAACTGAAAGACAAAGCTTTTTCGATCTTTGCAAGAGAAGGCTTACTTTCATAAAATGCATAAGCAGATACTCCTGAAAATATGTT
>CAIKXM010000021.1 GCA_903831405.1 uncultured bacterium | reverse complement strand
AATAAAGCATTGTTGAAAATGTTTTATTATTTTTCATAATAGGATCCTTTCAAATAAAAAATAGATACTAATTGAGCTCTAACCAACCGTTCAGTATAAAATATTTTTTTATTTTTTCAAGAGCTATTTTTTATTGATTTGTTCATTATTCTAAGAGTATATATAGTGATGCATTTTGAGGTTGTTGTTTTAAGAAATAACGGAGACTTTGGCAAAGGGGTGAATAGTAAGAAGTAGGGCGTGATAAGTTTTCTATTGTTATTTTTTTTCAAAATAAAATTAGTCGGATTTTTGAGATAGTTTGCTGATTATCATAAAGGAGAGCGTGTGTTTACTAAAATTTTTAAGCGTAATGGTAACGTGACTAATTTTGAGGCTGAGAAAATTACCCATGCGATTATGCAAGCGGGGCATGCAACCGGTGAGTTTGGTCAAGATGAAGCAATCGTGCTGACGGAAAAAGTATTGTCGTTACTGCAAGATCGACTGGGCAATAGAGTTCCACGCGTTGAAGAAATACAAGATACGGTTGAAGAAGTTATCATGGATGCGTGGCCAAAAACAGCAAAAGCATACATTCTGTATCGTCAAAAACATGCTGAGATACGAAAATTTCATGAGCAAGATACCATGTCTCTTATGGATAAATATCTCGAAAAAGCTGATTGGCAAGTGAATGAAAATGCTAATACTGATTATTCAATTCAAGGATTGAATAATTATATTTATGGCGAAATAGCAAAAGATTATTGGCTCTATAAAATATATCCAGAAGAAGTAAGAAAAGCTGCTGAAAATGATGACTTTCATGTTCATAATATGCAAGCACTGGCTCCTTATTGTGTTGGTTGGGATTTGTATGAACTCTTGTTGACGGGTTTTAAAGGGGTGAGTGGTAAGATTGAGTCTTTGCCTGCAAAACATTTTAATGCTGCATTAGGACAGGTAGTGAATTTTTTATATACCTTGCAGGGTGAGGTTGCCGGCGCTTGTGCTTTTTCGAATTTTGATACACTGCTTGCGCCCTTTATTCGCTATGATAACTTAACCTATCCGCAAGTTTTGCAGGCAATGCAAGAGTTTATTTACAATATGAACGTTCCAACGCGTGTTGGTTTTCAAACTCCGTTTACTAATGTAACGATCGATCTAAATCCGCCAAAGATGTATGCAAGTCAACCAGTCGTTATTGGTGGTGTGCTGCAAAAAGAAACGTATGGCGAGTTCCAAAAAGAAATGGATATGTTTAACAAAGCCTTTACCGAAGTTATTACGCAAGGTGATGCTAAGGGGCGCGTGTTTACCTTTCCTATTCCGACCTATAACATTACCGCTGACTTTGATTGGAACAATGCCAATCTTGACGGATTATGGCATATGACGGCAAAGTACGGTATCCCCTATTTTGCTAATTTTGTTAATTCAGACATGAGTCCTGACGATGCTCGTAGTATGTGTTGTCGCCTGCGTCTTGATAAGCGTGAGTTGCAAAAAAGAGGCGGTGGACTGTTTGGATCGAATCCACTGACCGGCTCTGTTGGGGTTGTAACGATCAATTTGCCGCGCATTGGCTTTTTGGCTCGTGATAAAGAAGAATTTTTTACACGCCTTGGCAAGCTGATGGACCTTGCAAAAAGCAGTCTTGAGATGAAACGTAAGTTTGTTGAACGTTTTACGCAAAAAGGGCTCTATCCCTATACTCGTTTCTATCTGCGCAGTGTTAAAGAGAAAACGGGCGAGTATTGGGCAAATCATTTTTCGACTATTGGTTTGATTGGTATGAACGAGGCCTGTCTTAACTTCTTAGGCGAAAATATTACTACAGAAGTGGGAAAAGCTTTTGCTGAAGAAGTGCTTGATTTTATGCGTGAGCGCTGCAAAAAGTATCAAGAAGAAACAGGCTATATGTATAACTTAGAGGCAACTCCTGCCGAGAGTACTGCGTATCGATTTGCGCGCAAGGACAAAGAAAAGTATCCACATTGTATTGTGGCGAATGAAAAAGAGTATCAAGAGTCTGATCAAGAGCCATACTACACCAACTCGTCACATGCGCCTTTTGGGTACACTGACGATGTGTTTGAATTGCTTGATCTGCAGGATTCGATGCAGGTAAAGTATACGGGTGGAACGGTTATTCATATTTTTGTTGGTGAAGAAATTACTGATATCGAAGCACTCAAAAAGCTTATCAAGAAAGTATGTGATAAATATAAGTTGCCCTATTTTACCATTACGCCAACATTCTCTGTATGTCCTGAACATGGATATGTTGCGGGCAAGGTGCCGGTATGTAAGCAGTGTGGTAAAGAGAATAATGTGTATTCGCGCATTGTAGGGTATTTGAGACCAGTGAGCCAGTGGAATCCAGGAAAAAAAGCTGAGTTTGAGAACCGAAATGACTTTGATATTATGCCAGGGAAGCCTACAAAGTTAAAGTAATTATTTTTTATTTTAATTAAGAGGGTCTTGATACTCGTTTGATGTAGTATCAAGACCCTCATGCTATTTCTACACGTGTAGAGATGTGTTACTTCTTATAGCAAGATTCTCTTAGTTTTATACAAATGCCGCAATGGTAAAATATGCCCCCAGAGTTTCAATAGTACTGCTATATCTTTCTGGTTATCTATTAGGGGTAAACGAAAAATGGTATACATTTTTAATGGTTCGAATAAAAGATCCATAAAGTGTATTGGTTACCTTTATAGTTGTCGTTGGTTCTCCTGCAGTTGTATTTTCAACTGCAGTCATTTGAAAAGTACTATCATCGAATATAGGGATTGCAATTTTCCCTTCATTTGATTCTACTACAAGCGTTCCTATAAGTTCGTGTGCCTGTGGCATAATATTTTCTGCAGTAAACAGTTTAGCTTTTTTTATTTCTTGTTCCATAGCGGAGCAATTGCTGATAAGCAGCAGCAGTGAATAAAAGAGTATACGTGATTTCATGATAATGGGTTCCTTCATTAAGATAAGATGATTATTGGCAACATTTTTATAAATACTATTTTTCTGGTAGAGGGGCTGGTAATACAACAGGTTCTTCTGTCTCAATTGCTGCTGCTTCGCTCGCTTCTCTGTCTTGCTTGGTGGGTGCTTCTATATAGATCGGTGGTGTAAGTGGTGAGAAAAGAGCCTCTTGCAGCGAAGTATAACCCTGTAATTGAGAGTTAGTTAATTGATCTACTATAACTGTTCGTCTATCGGGACTGAATACTATCATCGTAGCATGTGCAAATGTTGTGACAGTGGAACCATCATATATATTGATTAAATGTAAACCATAGTCTTGGTTCTTTAGAATTGTTTGTTCATTGGGGCCAAAAGAAAAACCATAAGCATTTTCAATTGTTCGAATAAGAGAACCATCGTTTACATTGATTAGATTAACAACTCTAGGCATTGGAATTGTTTCTACGGCAATTACTTGCCCATTTGGACTGAATATAGGATTAGTAGCATTTTCAATTGTTCGAACAATAGAGAAGTCATGCATATTGATTAGATCAATACCTCTTTTTGTTTCTACGGCAATTGTTTTTCCGTTCGGACTGAACCTAATTTTGAAAGCTTTTGCAAATGTTTTAATAGTGGAGCCATCACGCCTATTGATTAGATTGATGTCTCTACCTTGATGCACTGCAACTATTTGCCCGTCTGGACTAAACTCAAGAAAATGTGTAGATGTTTGAATAGTAGCACCATCACCTATATTAATGAGTGCAGCATCTTTACCTGAGTATACGGTAACTGATTTTCCATCAGGACTAAAGTTAATGCCGGCAATATTCCTAAATACTCGAATAGTAGATCCATCATGTATATTGATGAGCACAATGTCTCCCTCTGAGTATGCGGCAATTATTTGTCCACTTTGGCTGAACACTGCATAGCTTGCATTATTGATTGTTCGCACGGTGGACCAATCGTCTATATTTAGTATATCAATATCGTCGCCTGACTGTACTGCGATCATTCGTCCATCAGGGCTAATGTTAGGGCTACTGGTATCCTCAAATGTTTTGATGATATGTTGGTATAGTTGAGGATATTGTTGCATATATTCTCCAAGAACCAATTGTTCAATATCTTGGTGTTGTAGTACAAATGCGACCATTTCGCTAACTTTCGCATTTGCAAAGCATCCTGGATAGAGCATGCGGCCAAAAAACTGCCATAATAATGTATTATTACTAGTAACCGCGTTTTTTTCGCGAATAAAATCTTGCTGTGCAGCTGCAAAGATGGTTGCAAGTTGTTCGTTATATGCAATTGCTTGAGCAGCGTTTGTTGGCAGGGGAAGAGGGTCTTGCATGGTAAGTAGTGCGTTGCGTGCAATGGGTATATCAAAGTAGTCTAAAATTATGTACACATCATCAAAAGAGATAGTAGCAAAGTTGCGCGTATGCTCTCTGATAAAATCTATAACGGCTTGGTATTGTGCGTCTTGTTGCGTGCGAAATTGTTCTGCCAAGAGAAAGTTAAGTAGCCCTGCAATAAAGGCAATATGCGTATCAGAGCTATCAAGGGTAATAACGTTTTTGTTGATAATTGCTTGTTGTTCTGCTGTATCTCTGCGAGGTTCTGCAATAATTTCTAGATCTGCTTCTTGTTGTTCTTGTCTCTCTGTTTTTCTTGCTCTATTAGGTGTTTGCTCTGCTTGATGGTGTTTGAACTCAATCATTTGGGTAAGCATTTTGGAGAATTGAATAGCATTGGGATGGATTGCATGTATTATGTGCCCTTCTTCACTTCTTTGACTTGAAGAAAAAAGAAGGGGAGATAGTGGTGCAGGTAGTACTACAGGTTCAGCTTCTTCATGTGCATGTGCAATAATATCTGCTACCGTTGCCTGTCTTGCTGCTGGAGGTGTTGTAGTTGAGGTTGTTTTTTGCTCTTGCTCCATTTCCATAGCAGAGCAATTGCTGATAAGTAATAGTAGTGAACAAAATAATATACGTGATTTCATAGCAATACTTTCTTTTAAATAAAAAAAATTACACTCATTATATATTCATTATACTGTTTTATTTTTCAGGTCGATATTTTCTTTTTCTTTGTAGTTACGATTACATTTTGAGAATAAGTGTAATAATATTTATTTCTATTTGTGAATAATTTTTATATTTTACATAAAATTGCATTGAGATAAAGTCGATACTATGACAAACTATGAAGGGTAAAATTGATGCATATATGGTATAAAAAGTGTGTATTAAATAGTGTCAATTGGCAGGTGTAGGTATTTGTTTATATCGATTTAAAGCATGTATGCTTGAAGCGTTGTTGAATTAAAAAAAAAGGCGAAATAATGAGCTGTGTTGCTATACAAAAGATGACATTAATAGACTTCCCACGGCATGTAGCAGCAACTGTTTTTACGCGAGGTTGTCCTTTTCGCTGTTTCTATTGCCATAATCCTGAGCTTGTTTTACCAGAGCAATATGCACCAGAAATATCATATGAGACTGTTATAGCGTTTTTGCACAAGCGCGTTGGCATGCTTGATGGTATTTGTATTACCGGTGGTGAGCCAACGATGTGGTCAGAGCTTGAATCATTTATTAAGACTGTTCGTGGCATGGGGTATGCAATCAAGCTTGATACTAATGGATACTTCCCCGATATTGTATCATCACTGCTTGCGCAAAAGCTTATTGATTATGTTGCCATGGACATCAAGGCGCCACTAAATCGATATAGTGAGATTATTGGAGTCTCGATTGATACGTCTCGAATAGCGCGCAGTATAGAATTATTACAAGCAGCCTATGTATCAGGTATTTTGGCAGATTACGAGTTCCGCACAACATTGGTGAAACCATTGTTATCGGTTGATGATGCTGCAGGCATACGAGACTTGGTGAGCGGTGTTCCGCATTATTATCTACAAAATTTTGTAGAGTCAAAGCATGTTGGCAGTGTAAATGGCTTTGAGCCATTTACTGCGCTAGAGGCAAAACAGTTTTCAACTATTATGCAAGAGCGTGTAGCAGATGTTGTTCTGCGTGGCAGTTTTTTGAATTAATGAAATTAGGGGGATTAATGGAAGCGAAAAAATATATTGGAAGCATCTTTTTATTATTGCAGCTCATATATGCAGTGCATGCTGAGCCTATAACAGATTTAGATAATCAGTTGCGATTTATAAGCAAAAATTTACAAGAATCTACTGGCGCTATATTTCAAACGCTGGTACAGCATTCAGATATTTTTGCTCATTTTCCTACCCGTGACAATCGGATCAAATTAATTGCGGGAGATGATCAGAGCATGCAGGCAACTATTGTCGCTCAGGCAAAGCAATCCTATCCATTAATGCATTCAAAAGTTTTGACACTTATTGATGCATTTCTACGTCTAAAAAAAGAACATGGCTCTGCAATTGAAAAAGCAGTATATGCATCTATGACAAGAGAATCGTTTATAGATCGCCTATTAATCAAACGTCCATTAATGTTTATGAATCCAGATGACACGTATATGTTGCGCGATGGCGCTAAAGGAAGTGGTGGTTTTGAGGCTATTGGCACTACGCAAGAAAAACAACCGCTTATTCTTGTCAACTATCTTTCGTACGACGAAATGCAGATAGCAGCATTAATAGGTGCATCTACGCCAACGTATTTTATTAATAATGGCAGCAGAAATAATAGGGGAATAAAAGCGGCTAAAGGTACCTATGAGCAAGAGGGCGTTTATTGTGGTCTTGTTGGTGCACGATTTGAGAAGCCCGGGTATATGGAATGGCAGCACATCTTGGTAAGCCCTGTACGAGATATAGATATGCAAAAAAATAATAGTATATTTTCTCTATGGGCAGCGTTATATGACATAGCTTTTCCTACCTATCAGCAAGCTCGCTCTGATAGAGCGGGACGATATATTCCTATTACTATACAAGGCCAGGAATGTTTTTTTGATACAGTTATATACAAAGAGCGTATGCGTTTAGTTATTGAGCCATTTTTGCTTGATGCTCAGCGTCGAGGCATTGCTCGGCATAAAAAAGTATATGTACATGCCGTTGGTCTTGGTCTTGGTGTGTGGCAACTGTTGCCACAACAGGCACAGCTTATGCTTGATGTATATGCTGATATACTGCAAAAGCGTACATTGTCAGAAATAGCTGATATTGACTTTAGCTGGTTTCCCTCTAATTCTTCTTTGCAGGGCATAAAAAACGGCGAACGTTTTACTGCGGGGCATAATAATATCACCATTCATTTTTCTCAGAGAAACCCTGTAGATAGATTAGTTGGCCTTGATAGTGGCAAGCTATTAGTTGCTCAATATGCATGGGATGGCAATGCATATCCGGGTAATGAATATTGGAGTGGAGCATTGAATGCTTCGGGAGATCCGGCAGCTGCTTGTTGCTCTACTATTGCTGAGTTGCAAAATCCTGCGATTAATCCGTATTTTAGAGCAAGCAATATGCCGCAATAATGTATGCATATTGGACGAAGAGTAGATGATTGGTATTGTGTAGTGGTATTTTAAAAAACAACAAAGGCTTTGAAGAAAATTCTTCAAAGCCTTTGTTTTGATATATTGTTCGGATTATTTTTTTGTGCTTAAGTCTATTAGTTCTCGTCTTGCTACTTCAAGCTTTTGAAGAGCTGTTCTGGTTTGTGTTGCTTGATATTCGATAAAAAGTTCTTGCAGGGCTGCTATTGATCCTTTTATTTCCATTCTACGCCTATGCTCGTTTATTCTCTCTAGATCTTTCTCTATTGCCCCTGCTTCTTCTACAAGTTTTTTTATATCTTGTGCTATAGGGGCTTTTGGTGCTTTATCAGAATATTTTATTTTTTGCAACATGTATACAATTATTGCAGAACTGCTGGCTACAGCTATAGTTGCGTAGTTATTTTTTGTAAATATATAGGTAAGAATGCCTGATATAAGAGCTGTTGTAAAAATAGCGCCTGTTTTGGAGTATGAAAAATTACTTGTGGTATGTATACCCGCGGTATTTATACCGGTGGTAATTTTTTGTTGCACTGGTTGTAGTGCTTCTTGTGCTTGCATACAAAGCAGTGGCGCTGATTGCATGCTAAATAACAAAAAAAATAGTACTGTTTTTATATTGTTTTTCATAGATGCCTTCTTGTTTTTAAAAGGGGTAGGCGAAAGTTGTTTTTTTAATTAATTTGTTTATATATAGTATTTTACCATATCTTAACTGATTATCATAATTATTTTAATTTTAATTCATAATTCAGTTTGACATGTTTTTATAAAAAGTCAAGACACATCTATATTTTTGCCAGGCTTCTATATAGTCGTTATATGTTTGAGTACATTGAATGCATATTGCATGAGAGTGTAAACTGTTATACTATATTCGATCTTCAGCTATATCTTTTCTGTATTGTGCAAATAATTGCATCATCATATGAATGTTATGAGTTGAGGCAAGAATGTGCGCAACGGGCTCATGCGCCTTGAACAAATGGTGTAAGTACGCACAGCTATGATTGCGACAGGTATAACAAGTGCAGAGAGGATCGATGGCGAAGTTGTGATTCTTGTTATGATTTTACAAATTATTTTTTATCTTAGGTTTATTTCTAAATAGATTCTATCATTGTTCAGATTTGCCAAAGCTGTTTCAAACTTTTGGCGAATTGCAACAGTTGGTATTACTGGGTATGCGGCAAGAAGTTGTTGTGCGCTATCGTGTGATTCTTGCGTTTTTATTTTGAGTTTAATATTGTTGATAGCCTTTAGAAATTGCATGCATGCAAAAGAATAGACGGCTACAGTTATAGTTATGCGGTTATTTTTTGTAAATATATAGGTAAGGGTGCTTGATAGAAGAGTTGTTACAAGAATAGTGCTTGTTTTTGGGCGTAAAAAAGTATCTATTACATGTATTCGTTGTACTTGTTGTAGTTTGTTTTGTAATCCCATGCAAAGCGATGGTGCTGATCGCACGCCAAGTAACCCAAACATTAACAGTATTTTTATAGCATTTTTCATAGGTTGCCCTTTTTATTTATAATTTATAATTCAGTTTGGCATGTTTTTATAAAAAGTCAAGATTGAATTATTTTTTTGAGTGCGTATTGCGTTTTGTTGCTATTATTTATGTTGCGTACGTAGAGAACTATATTCGATCTTCAGCAATAGCTTTTCTATAGTTTGCAAATAATTGCATCATCATATGAATGTTATGAATAGAGGCAAGAATATGTGCAACCGGCTCATGTGCCTTGAATAAATGGTGTAAATACGCACAGCTGTGATTGCGACAGGTATAACAAGTGCAGAGTGGATCGGGTGCAAAATTATGGTTCTTGTATTTGGTTTGCTCAATTTTTACAAAACCATTCATCGTAAATAATAAGCCATGTCGTGCGCATTTAGTAGGGTGTGAACTGTCAAATGTGTCAATGCCCAGTGGAATTGCCCGCTCAATAGAGGCAAGATCGCCAATGCCAAGCAAGTGGCGTGGACGCGTCGCATCAAGCATAGGAACAATATCAGTTAATAACTCAATCATCTCGTCTTTGCTCTTACCAATACTACCGCCGATTGCGATACCATCAAAGGCATGACTGTTAATAAATTGTGCGCTCACTTTACGCAGGCCTCTGTCCACTCCACCATGTAATACCCCATACATATGCTGATATCCCGGACTTGCAAGATGCTCGTTAAGAGAGCGTAGTTCCCATCTGTTTGTGCGATCAAGCATGCGTTTAAGTGTTTGCTCTGATGTGTGATAGGGTGGCAACTCATCAAGAGGAATGATAATATCTGAGCCGAATTTTTTTTGCGCCTGCACGCTACTCTCAGCAGTTAGCAGCATAGGTGATCCATCACGATACGAGCGAAACACAACACCTTCCTCAGATATTTTGAGAATAGAGTTGGCTTGTTGCTTTTTACCCTTGCTCTTGAGCTCTTCACTGACGCCACCATACATGAGGCTAAATACTTGAAATCCGCCCGAATCAGTGATAATAGGGCGACTGCGATTCATAAATGCGTGCAATCCGCCACAGCTGGCAATAACATCAGGTCCTGGATGGAGTAACAAGTGGTATGTGTTACAAAACATCAAATCTATACCAAGACTGTTCGCATGCAAGCTGTCAATGCTCTTGAGTGCTGCATTGGTTGCAACGGGAACAAAGTTTGGCGTCTCAATAATGCCATGTGCGGTATGTATGCGGCCAATACGAGCGCCTGATTTTTTTGATGTATGAATAAGCTCAAAAAAAGGTTGTTGATGTGTCATAATTTTTTCACTGCAAATGATATAAAGGGTGTTTGAATAAGCATGGTGCATAGCTTGATAGAATAACTAATGAGAATAATGTGCCATACGCAGTGCACTAAGCCATATAGGCCCAAAAAGGTAAATAGCACGGTATCGATAAGATGGCTAATCATGACAGAGAGATAATTGCGTGCAATAAAAAAGCGATTTGCAAAAAGTTTTTTAAAAAAGCCGTAGAGGATGATATCACCATATTGAACAACATAATAGGTAAAGAGTGATGCGGCAATGATACGCGCTTGTGAGCTAAAAATAGCAGCAAAATGCACTTGCATAGTATCAGCAGGTGCTGGTATATATAATAGGTGCAGATATATGGTAACAAGATAAAAAATAACACAGGCAAGTGCAGCGCTGAGCGCTTGGCGTGCCGCTTGCTTGCCATAGAGTTCTTGCATAAGGTTGTAGCTGAGCGTTATTGATATTGCGAGAGCATCAGTAGGTGTTGTGGATAGACCAAAAAGAACGATCTGCTTGGTTATCAGCAGATTGACCATGATTGTTTGCACAACAATAAAAGCAGCGAGTGCGTATTTTGATAGTTTTGCTGCGGCAATCAGCGCAATGCTATTTACTATAATGGCACCAAAAAATATATAGGTATTAATTGCGATACTATTCATGTTGTATGTTTTTTTCGAAAATTAATTTATTTTTTTATATAGCTTTTTAATTTTTTAAAGTTCTCTTAATGAGCTGGTTTTTTACCGTCGTATACCGTTTGTGATGAATTATAAAAAGTTTTAAATTTGTTTTTGTTTACCGTGTGCTATGTGTTGCATGTATGAATAATTTTCTACGGTAATCAAGCAAATGTATAGCAATGCTTTTTTGTGTGTATGCTCAGTATGTCATGAGTAATTAGTATACCACTGGAATATATTTTTTAGAAAAATAGCCAGGTATACAGCGATTTTCTTGTTATATATACCAGCGCGCTAATAATAAATAAGCTATCAAGTCGATCCAAGAAGCCACCATGACCGGGAAGAATTGACCCCGCATCTTTGAGATGTGCAACTCGCTTGAGCCATGACTCGAGCAGATCGCCGCTCGCAGCGCAGAGTGCTCCAACAATTACTACAAGAGTATAAAGGCATAGTGGTGTTTGAAGGGCAAAATATATATACAATAACCATCCCGCAATTACTGCACATACAATGCCTCCCCATAAGCCTTCTATTGTTTTTTTGGGGCTAATGGATGGCGCAAGTTTGTGTTTGCCATATACTGTTCCCGTTACATATGCTCCCATATCATAGCTTGCAGCTATGAGAGTACAAAAGCAAAGCAATATGCGATATGAGCCTTGATTAAGGGCTATTATAAGCAATAAGGGCAAAACAGGGTATAGTGGCGTGAGAAAGGGTTGCTTAAAATAGGGCCACTCAAACAGCAAGATATAGAGCAGCGTTGTAGCAATGCCTATTGATAAGAAGATAGGTGATGATTGCATATACAGAGCATATACTACAATAGTAATAATAGATGCGGTAATTATGCGTTTAATAAACGAACGTTTTGTTATCAATGTGTAAAGAGCTTTGATTGCTACTATAGCTTGATTGTATAGAGATGTGCTGTTCATTATTTCCACTCTCTTTCTAAAATAAAATGTTACCAATGAGTCGCTAAAAATTTGCCCCAGTAAGCTTTCTATGGCTGTTTAAAGAGGGGCATTTCAATAATAACAATAAAAATAAGCATAGAAAAAATTGCTGCGTAGATAAACATAGATGATGCTTGTAGCCATAAAGCACTGATATACATGGACATAATAAAAAGAGAGATAATGCGTTTATATTGTTGAACGAATTTACCAATAGCCTGTGTCAGCGGTAAAAGCATTTGGTATATAGGTGAGTTTTTCATTGGGAGTCTTTTCGATAAGCGCAACATCAAAGCGCATGTTTATGGGATTCTTTAATTTCGAAAGTTGTTCTGCTTTGAACAAAAGCGCGGTGCGAATAATTTTCATCTGCTTTGTGCGGGTGATAACATCAGAGAGTGCAAAATAACTATTAGTGCGTGTCTTAACTTCGACAAATACATAGGTCTGTTCTTTGCAGGCGATAATATCTATCTCGCCTGTTTTTCTCTTGTAATTTGTTGCACATATGGTGAATCCATTCTGAACTAGATAGTTGCAGGTAGCGTGCTCGCCATATGCACCGAGTATTTGTTTTTCTGATTGCATGGTAATTAATTGCTTTTTAAAATATATCTCTTTTTGATAGAACCTCTGGTGTATGTACGGCTGACTGCGCAATAGTTGTATAGTTGTGTAATAGTTCTATTGTCGCCTGTTCAATTTTTGCAGGGATCTTTTGAGCGAGTTCTGCGTATAGTGGGCTATATTCAGCAGCTATCATGATAACGGTTTTGTACATATGCTCATAGCGCTTATGCGCTGCGGTGAGCGTTTCTTGTTGCTTGTATATGACATGTTTTATAAGTAATTGTTCTATAATGGCGCTCTCATGCAGTATAAGATTTTTGGCTGCAGTGGCGAATGCTTTGTTGATTTTTTCTCTGCCCGTATCGCCCAGTTTGTTATTATATTCTTTGAGCACTTGTATGCTGCGATTGAATGTTTCTATTGTTGCGCTTTGATCATGGTATATGCTTGGGATTGTTTTTTCCCACGACTCTATTTCTGCCACTATTGCTTCAATTAAATATTCGCTCCCCGGATACATGTTCTTGAAGGTATCATAGAGTACTTGTGCTTGTTTATATTCTTTTGTCTTCATATGATTGTTGGCTGCATCAAGCATTAATAATTCACGCTCATGAGAATCTTGGGTGAGGAATAGTAGTCGTTCTATGACCGCTGTTTCGTTATCAATATTTTTATGTTTTGCAAAATAATCACGAGCAGCAATAGCTTCTTCATAGGTCATATTTTTAATATGATCAGTTCGCAGTGATGTTGCTTTTTTCTTTTCGGGAGCAGTGGTTTTTTTTGGCCTGCGCGCTTTATGCACACCACAACCAGTTGTTACTATTGCCATACACAATAAAAAATACAGAGAATATTGATTCATGAGTAAAGCCATTCCTTTAAGAAAAAAAGTGAACTGGTTCTTTTATAAAAAAGCAACAAATTAAACTATAGGTACTCTTTTAAGTATAGCAGCTTAATTCAGTTGTTCCAGCATCCTTCTTACGTAATGATGGTATAAAAATATTTACATAGATATTTATTTAGCAAAGAACAATTCGCAAAGCATTGTATAAACTATTGACTT
>CAIKXM010000020.1 GCA_903831405.1 uncultured bacterium | reverse complement strand
ATGTAAGTAAAAAATATAATAAAAAATAAAGAAAGAAAAATATAAGTATGAATATATATAAAGTAATGCTATTAATAGCTGTTGTCTTGTTTTGTTCATTGGGTAGTCAGTTACAAGCTGATGCCTTATATGAGATGCCATTATCAAAAGCGTCTTTTGTTGGCGTACATAATAATAGTGATGCTGACTACGTAGTAGACCTTCGATGGTCGCGGTTTAATAAGACATTGTCTAATGATGAAACATATATTACTGCTCATTCAACGACTACATTTCATACTCCTATGGATCTATTTTCTGATGATTGTCGTCACGCGCATATAAGCGTTGAATTGGCTAATGAAAGAATAATTAATGAAAAATCAATTGAAGATCAGACGTATATATGCTTGCAGAGTGATCAGGGGATTGTGAGAGTTAAAACATGGTTTTCTGTTGGCTACCCAAATTCTACATACCACCGATTTGCAGAGAAAAAAGAATATCCTTATGAGTCGGTTTTGCAACAGTATAACAGTGGAACGCGCTTTTGGATTATTATTCAATCAAATAAATGTGTTGATCTTGAATATGAAAATAAAAATTCTTTTTGTATGTAATAAAAGAATATAAATACAGAGAAGGTAGGAAAATATGAAAAAATTCTTAATGATACTGTTATGTAGTGTTATATGTTTGCAGCCATCTTTGTATGCAGCACCAGAGAAAGCAGCGACGGTTGTTGTAAATAGCGATGGCAAGACAGCCAAGCAAAAAAGATCTGATGCGCGCATGGTGCGTAATTTTTATTGCGCTAATGCAACTGCTTTAGCTATTACCTTTTGTCTAGTATCAAGAATTACCGGTTCGAGAAATGTCGGAGTAATGGCTAGCGGAGCTCTTTTAAGTGCTATGGCAAGATCAGAATCTAATATAGACGTTTGCAAGGATACCTTATTATGCCGTTATGGTGAAGATATTGGGTTTGCGGCAGTTTGTTGTGCTATAGGTAGACTTTGTTTCTTGCATATACTTAAGTAATGTGTCGGTGGAATAAAATAATCTTTAAAAGTATGAAAAAATAAAATAAGAAAAAATAAATACAGTTAACGAGAGAAGGTAACAAAAATATGAAAAAATTTTTAATACTATTATTGTGTAGCGCTCTTTCTTTGCAGCAATGTGCCTATGCAACTCCAGAACAAGTAACAACTGTTATTGTAAATAACAATGGCAAGACGACTGAACATGCAAGGGCAGATAGGCGCAATGCGCATGTTTTTGATATCATTCATACCGTGCTGTTGGGTGCTACTTTTTGCGGCGTTTCGCATCTAACAAAATCAGTAAAAATTGGTGCTATTGTTGCTGGATTGCAATTATATGCAGTGGCAAATAATGGTCACAATCAAGACTCTTTTATTTGTCAGTATGGTGAAAGCGTTGGCATAATGACTATTGCGTTTACCCTCGGCTATGCATTGAGAAATGCTATGGCGAGAATGCGTTAACGAATAGTAGCTAAAAACAAAATTTTGAACTATGCAGAGAAGCCTGTTATACTAATCATATAATAATTACAGCAGCTTTGTTTTAGTATTCAAAAAAATATGTGCCACTTTTTTATTGGTACAAGAAAATGAGAAGCTCATAAGAAGCTCTATGTTAAACGTGTCAGGTCCGAGAGGAAGCAGCACAAATATAGTAGTTTTTGTATGAGCTTCTCTACTGTTCTACACTGTTTTAGATGGTGTAGAAAAATTATTTTAAAAATTATTTTTTTTAATTCTTAGTGCAAGATGCGCGAGAAATTAGTGAACAAAGCTCGTTAATACTGAGGGATGCATTACGTATGAATGCAATTGATGGTAAAACTTCTGCTCGATCTACCTATATTCCTCTCGCCCAAAAATGGCGTTCTCAAACATTTGATGATGTTGTTGGACAAGATTTGTCGGTTAAAATTTTAAAAAACAGTTTGTATCGCGAAACGCTTTTTCCTGTGTATCTTTTTGCCGGGCAGCGTGGTTGCGGCAAAACAAGCATGGCGCGTATTTTTGCCTCTGCACTGCAATGTGAAAAATATACACAATTTCAAAAGGATCCACAGACTTGTATGCCGTGTACAACATGTCCAACGTGTTGTGCGGTGCGCGAAGGCAGTCACCCTGATGTTATAGAGATTGATGCAGCATCGCACACTGGTGTCGAAAATATACGAGGGCTCATTGATGCCGCGATGTTCTTCCCTGCACTTGGCAAGTGGAAGGTATATGTCATTGATGAGGCTCATATGCTTAGCCGTGCTGCTTTTAACGCACTGCTCAAAATTCTTGAAGAACCCCCGCGACATGTGATCTTTATCCTTGCTACAACTGATTATAGCAAGATCATTGATACGGTTCGCTCGCGTTGCTTTCAAATGTTTTTTGATCCAATCGATCAAAGAGCGGTAGTTAAAAGACTGCAACAGATATGTATTGCTGAAAATATCACGTATGATGATAGTGCTCTTGCAATAATTGCACAGCATTGCGAGGGATCACTGCGTGATGCTATAACACTGCTTGAGCGCGTCTCTTTTGCCTATGCACATATAACGCCGCAGGATGTGTATACCACGCTTGGTATAGCGAGCGATGAGTTGGTCAAAAATATATGGCAGGCTATTATTGCTGCGCATACTACTGTTTCGCATGACAATACTGTGCAGAGTAACGCTTCTAATAAAACTTCACAGGGCAATAATACAGATTGTGACGCTGTGCATAATAACGGTTCTGGCAATACTTCACACAGTAATAGTGTAGATGCTGATACTGTGCATAGCGACGAAGCCATTCATGGCGAAACTATTCTTCAATTGCTTGATCAAGCTGCAACGAGCGGCGTTCAGCCCGAACGTTTATGGAAGCAGTGTATCGAACAGCCCTGTACACAAGGCTGGTTGCTTGCAAAAAATAATAATCTATACCTCTGGCTTACTCCTCTTGCAAGAATTATTGTGCAAAAAACATTGGTAGCTCTTTGCGAGCGAGAATCAATGTTTATCAAAACGGCTCATAAGTACGCTTTTTTAAAGATTATTTTTCTTGATGTGCTTGATGCTGCTTCCAGGCAATCAGGATCTGGTCAAAACAAAAGCACGAGCTCTTCGCAGTCTTCACTTGACACATCAAATACTTCTACTACAAAAACAGTAAATCAAAATAAATCGTTCCAGAATTACTCTGGAACTGCAATGCAACAAGTACAACGTGATGGTGGGTTTTCTTCTGTAAAAAACAACAATGCTCTCAATAAAAATTCTTATGCATCTGGGAGCAGCTCTTATGATGGGGCAGTAAAAGAAGCGGTTGCACCTAAAGAGTCTCCTGCTTTGTGGGAAAAGTTTTTATCAAGCTTGCAGCAAGAATGCTCAGATATTTCTTTGCAGATGTTTTTTAAGCAAGCGCTCTCTGCTACTCTTTCACAAGAAACACAAACAATAACGCTTGCATTTTCTGCTGGTGGTGAGTTTGGGAGAGATTATATTATAGAACGCTCAGGCATGTGGACGCCTATTTTGCATACGTCTTTTGGTGCACCATATGCACTTGCCTATACGATATCAAAAGAGCAGAGCGTGCAGCCAGCTCGCCTGCAACAGACACAGAGATCTGTAAGTACTGACAACATTCCTGTACAAAAAAAAATGAGTAAAAAAAATGATACCATGCAACCAACTGCAACACTCTTTCATGATGTGTTTGGTGGTGAGCTTGGAAACAAGTAAAAAGTAAAACAATAACAGAGAAAAAATATGAAAAAAAACATACCAGTAATTGCGCTTGTTGGGCGCATGAACGTTGGCAAATCTACTTTATTTAACCGCATCTCATCAAAAGTGAAGAGCATGGTATTGGATTATGAAGGGGTAACCCGTGATCCTATTACCAATACAGTTGTATGGAAAGAAAAAGCGTTTGAGCTTGTTGATACAGCCGGGTTGTTTGCGAGTAAAAAACAAGACGTATCTATAGAAGGTCTTTCTCAACAAAAAGCGCTAGAGTACGTGCAGCACGCTGATATCGTTCTCTTTATGGTGGACGGTGTCATTGGACTGGTGAATCAAGATCGCTTTATTGCTCAAATGCTGCACAAGCTTGGCAAAAAAGTGGTGATTGTTGTCAACAAGGCAGATGCCAAAGTCTCAGAAGAACATATCGAAGAGTTTAGCATGCTTGGCTTTGATGATATACAGTCTATCTCGGCATATCATGGAACTCGTGTATATGAGTTGTTTGATCATGTTGCATCATTATTGCCAGATTCTGGAGCAACTGCAGCAGGTAGAGACGAAGAGAGACCGCTGCAAGTAGTGTTCTTGGGTCGACCTAATGTTGGTAAATCATCATTGCTTAATGCATTGCTTAATCGTGAACGAGCAGTAGTCTCTGATATTGCGGGAACAACGCGTGAACCATTGCGTGAACTTATTACTTTTTATCAGGAACATATCGTATTGATTGACACTCCCGGCATTCGTCGCAAGTGTATGGTGGATGAACCAATCGAAAAGTTGATGGTCCATACTTCGCTGCAAGCGCTCAAAGATGCTGATATTGTTGTTCTCTTAATTGATGTGACCGAAGCTGATATCGTTGACCAAGAGTTAAAGCTTGCTTTTTATGCCTTTACTGAAAAATATAAGGGCCTAATTATTTTATTTAACAAAGTTGATTTACTTACCCAGCAGCAAGAAGAAGATCTTGCCGTAGTAAAAGATAAGTATGATTTTCTGTTGAACAAAATTCCTATGCTCAATATCTCAGCAAAAACAGGTAAAAATATCGGCAAAGTGTTGCCGCTTGTTCACGAAGTATGGTTACGCTATAGCAGGCAACTGCCAGCTGAACTTTTGCAGACAGTTTTTGTGCAAGAGATGCAGCGTCGACCTATGTTTAAGATGAAGCAACAGTTGCAAATTCATCAGGTATACCAAATCTATACACGTCCTATTACTATTGTGGTGACTACAACGCATCCAGAGTGGTTTGGTGATACGCAGAATAACTTTTTTGACAAAATAATGCGCGAGCATTTTGACCTGCTTGGCGCTCCGATAAAGTTTATTGTACAAAAACGTTCGTAATTGAATACTGCTTTATGCAGTTAATAGATTCATCTATACGTATTAAGTAGAAATATATTGGTTATACAACAGCAAAGACACAGAGATATAGAAAAATTTGGGGCTTTGCTGTTGTATGCTGCTGTAATTATTATTGTGTAGCTTGTAACAATTCTTGTACAACGGGTATTGATTGATCTTTTCGTGACAACAATCTTCTGATTTCAGCTTTATCGCGTCCTCTCCTTATAGTTCTGACCATTGACTTGGTTGCTGCATAGAGTTGTTGAACAATATCAGTAGTTGGATCTTGTTCTAATATTGCTTTAATGATGTCCATCTTGCCAGCATCATCCTGTATTGTTCCTATTATTGGTATAATTGATGCATAGAGTTGTTGAATAATAAGAGTTGGCTCTTGTGTAAGTATATCCATAATGATGGATATTTTATCGTAATCACCTCGTATGGTATACAGTATTTTTTGTATTTTTGCAGCAATGGTAGCTGTTATTGTTTGTGACAAAAGACGTTTAATATAATATTTTTTTTGAATATCTGTCGTGTCGGCAATATCTTTTTCGAGTACTATGATCTCTGGATTAATAGTTGTTGTTTTAATTATTCTCCAGAAAACTCTTTGATACATGTCTTGATCATGTTCAGTTATTTGTTTGTGTGATAAAGTATTATATAGAGAGCGCATCAGAGGTATTTTATACAGGATGCTTTCTTGCAAATCTGCAATACAATTAATTATTTTTAATAAATATTCTGGTGATTGTATCTCATATATAAACGCTTGGTAGTAGTGTGTGATCTGCAGAGTGTTGAGAGATTGTACATCATAGTGCATAAGTATTGATCGTAGCACTATATCACTTGTAATAGCGTTATTAAATGGTGTCGCTTGCAGTACGCGAATTCGTGGATCGTTTTTTATTGTTTTTGGTGGAAAGCTAAGAAGAAAGTGGTCAGGGTTGAACAACCAGGCAAGAGTAATTTGTTCGGTGTTTTTTGTTAATTGGATGCCTATTTGACCATATTTATTTAAACCAGTTGGCGCGTTAAAGACGATCTGTATACCATTACTATTTAGTATACGAGCAAGATCGTCGAAGGTGTTTGCGCCAGGGATAAGTGCCGCAATAACCTTTAGCATATTGTCTATGCCAGCACCAATCTCACATTTATTTGTACGTATGTACTCAACATTCGCTTTGTTTGATACAACCGTTGCCCACCTGTTATGCGCTACTTGTGTGTTAAGAGTGCTTGGAGCAAAGTCTATAAAGAATTGTTTAAGTCCTGCATCTGCATTGATTGCATCGAGAAGTTGATTATTCCACCTTTTCTCCATCGGGTTATAGAGAATGGCTGTAAAAAAGTTAAGTAGCGATGTTTCTCCGCAATCAGAAAAGATTGTTGTACCATATTGTACACTTATACTCATACTAACTTCGGGCGGCAGCAATGTTGCAGTGTCGTCAAATATATCAAAGCCGACAAAAGCAAATGCATAATCAGCAAGATTGGTGTATAGCTCTTGGGAGGTGCGTTCTATAAGTGCTTGGTATTCTGTACTGGTATATGGTGGTTGATTAATGAGTGGCATGAGAATAGATGCAAATGCTTCATAAGATATTGCTTGATCGAACTGATTTAATTGAGTGGCTATTGCGTCAGTAAAGAGTGCTGTTTTGTTATCAATAGCACTATACACGCCGTACATATAGTGCATGATGGCTGTATAACTATTAGCTTTCTTCCACATACAAGATAGTAGCAAAAGTATGGTGTTGTGTGGCAGATAGCGGGTATCAAGCATTGAGCCAATAATATCTTTTACAAAGGCTCTTCTGCCTTCATTATAAGCCGTAAGTTTAACACTGCCAGGAGCTTGTTCAGCTGCTAGCTTGCTCTCTAAATCTGCTTTTTTTCGTTGCAATGCTTGTATTTTTGCCTGGGCTTGTTCGCGGGTTATATCTGCTTCTAGATGAGCGATTTGGCTACTGTAATAGGTGATAATATTTTGCTTGACTAGCTCTGGATTGATCGTATTAAGATATGTAGCAAGTTTATCAAAAAGTTCTTTTTTTATTCTGAGGGGTTCTTCGTTTTTGTACTTTGCAAATTCTCTCTGTTTTTCTTGGAACGGGCTGATTGGTTGTGGTGACTTTTTACCTGTTTGTTTGCTGTGAGGTGAAGCTGCGCTGAGAGGCGATGGCGTTCTTTGTTGTTCTGCTCGTGGAGATGCTTCGCCCTGATGGGCTTGTTCTGCCTGGAGCAGTGCACTGTTTTCAGCGATCTGCTTTGCATATTTGTTCATTGCCTGTTCGTAGTTGTAGAGCAGTCCAATGATATAGCCGAGATTTTCGCATGACAGATGGCTAATGGTATTGCCTGGTATGCCAGAGACATCAAAGGTTACCCCATCAAATTGTAGGTTAAAGAGTTGTTGCACGAGACTGGCAGTAGCAGACTCACTATCATTTTGCCACAAGTTGAGCAGGTAGGGCGAGTGCCATGCAAGGGCGCCATAGATTGGCGAAAAAATATTGTCATCAATAGTATTTTCTTGAGCAGGATTCTGTTGATCTGCCATGATAATTGCAGCAGTAGCCGCTGGTGCTGCTTCAGCAGTAGGTGTTACTTGCTCGGCGGCAGGTTGCGCAGCTGTTATAGTTTGTTTAGATTTTCTAAACGGTTCCGCTAGGCCCTTGATATGAGTAAGTGGTAGTTCGGCGTGCAGTGCAAGTGCTATGCAGCTTGTTATAATGGTTATCTGTAGTATAGTTTTTTTGTATATCATGAAAAAGCTTCTCCTTTTTTGTACTTTTTTGTCGAGTGGAATCAAATCTCTATGTATACGGCAGTATATGTTTTTTGCTCATTATTGTGCAAGACTCGTTATATATTGTTGTTGGTGCTATTTGTATTGTTTTGCAATGGACGGTCTTTTTTTGACATATGCATATATCTGTAATGTTTGTGAATATAAACTTTTTTATCCCTGCTTAAAAAATGTTAAAACATACTACTGATACACGGACAACAATCGGTGTACTATTTTTGCAGACAACACTATTGTTTCGCTTGTGACTATTTGCTACCTTAAGTACACAATTTTGCACATATGCGTTACGCGGGTAGCAAAAAAACGTTTTAAAAAGAGGACGATTGTATTATGGAAACAAGAATAGTATATCGTGGTGTAGAGAAAACTGATGTAATTGCAAAACATATCGAAAAGCATGGCGCTAAGATTGAAACTTTTTTAGAAAAAGAGCATGGCCCCGCTCATATGGATATATCGCTTGAGTCTCATAAGCCGGCTGAGCAAAAGGCAACGGTTCATGTTAAAGCACCGCACCTTGACGCATATATAACCATTACTACCAATGATATCTTTTCATCTATTACCGAAGCATTAGATCTTGCATATAAAAAGATTCACGAAGAGAAAAAACGCTATATTCAGCATAATCGAAAAGGGTGCGGCGCTGAATGTCGCGGTCATTTTTTTGAAAAAGCTGAAGAAAAAGAAGAAGATATTGAAGATGGACTTGCTGATTCTTTTGAGGATTAAATATACGTTCCTCATGGCTTTTTAAATTATTTTGAATGACAAGCATTGTCATTGTTTTCGCAATAATTGTAAAAATACAGAGTATATGTGTAGCGTCAAAAGAAGCTCTATAATAATTTTATACAACAACAACAATCTCCTCAAGAATAAATAAGTACATGTTCTTGAGGAGATTGTTGTTGTATAGTAAGTTTTTTTTGGCTACAGACAGAGGCGTTACAAACGCTTATAGAGCTCATTGTTTGAATATACTTTTTTAATTAGTGTGTAGAAGCGCAGCAAAGCATACTATATCAATGTGAATTATTTTTTATTCAGATTGTAACAATATATTTATTTGATAGATTAATTAAAGCAATCATGTATAATTAATATTGTATGCGGGTGTAGATTCACTTGCTCTTTTTATATACTTTATTTTGAAAGATCTACTCCATGACGTATGCGTATAAAAAATTTTTTGGAATTACTTTTTTTATTTTGATTCTTGCGAATAACTCTGCTCTGCAAGCTGTTCTCTTTGACGGTGCAATAAAAAATCTTGTCACTGCAGCAAGCGCAGAAACACGTAAAGTTCTCAGAGAGGATGTATACCCTCAAACAACTCGTTTGATTAAAGAGACTATCTATCCAAACATAGAGCATTTGATCGAAGATAAGATATTTCCTCAGATGGCGCAATTGATTGAAGAAACGATCTATCCAAAAATAGAACAGGTGATTGAGGAGAAAATATATCCCCAGGCAACTCGTCTGCTCGAAGAAAAAGTGTATCCAAAAGTAGAGAAATTGGTAGATGATTTGATCGAAAAGAAGCTATATCCTCGTACGGTATGTATCGTTAAACAATTAGCAGTCGCTCTTACCGGTACGACAATGTGTGCTGCTGGTATGATGTTATTTGTTATGCAATGCGAAAAGAATAAAATTTTTGCTGATACAAAGCGTATTGGTGTTGCAAATATACTATTCGCTCTTGGCGTATCAATGATAGTGGGCAGCGAAACTGTTGCAAAGCGGTTATAGAAAGCTTTGCTAAGACAGGTATATATATTAAAATAGTAGTAAGATTTTTTCCCAAGCAGCATGTTTTGCTCTTTTGCATTGATATAAAACTGGGGCGAATTTTATTATATGTGGGCACCAAAAAAATTACCCAATGTACTATTGTTGTATACTGCAACAGAGTAGTGTTATAAAGATAAAATAGTATATAAGAAAGGTTGTGATAGCATGATATGTTCTCATAAAAAAGTTCAAAAATATATAGCGAGCATCGTTTTTTGCACGTTGCTTTGTGGTAACAGTGCAACGCAGGCTGTTCTCTTTGACGCCACGATTAAAAATTTTATTGATGCAGCGAGCAAAGAGACACGTAGCGTGCTTGCAAGCGATGTCTATCCACAGGCTATACGACTAGTAAAGCAGTCAGCAGTAGCGCTTGTTGGTGTAGCATTCTGCTCGTATGGATTGTCTTTATTTGTTTCTCAGTGTGAAAAGAAAAAAGTTTTTGCTGATGGTCGACGTATTTGCACAGCAAGTATATTGCTTGCGCTTGGTGGATCAATGGTGCTATTTAGCGATAGATTGGTACGGCGTATATAACTCTATCAATAACTATTCACTATTTTGTACGAGTTGCGTATCTAAGGGCTTTTAGAGAAGAGCGTAGATATGCAAAAATTAGATCAGAGCGTTATTGTATATACTTTTTAAGCAGTACATATATATTGACAGGCTGATTTATATGCAAAGATGTATGTATATTTTTTTGAGAACCAATATGAAAAATTTTCCCCCTGATCACACCATTTATAAATATCATTCATTATGCAATGATGTGCTCATAATTGATTGTATAAGTGATCAATGGTGGGCTTATATACAAGATTGTGTAAGTGCAGGCTATTGCAGCAAAGCTAGTCAATTACTACATCGTCATAGTGGCATTGGTGCTGATTGCCTTATTGTGTGGCGATGTGATGAGCAAGGTATACAAGCGTATGTGTTTAATGCTGATGGCTCATATGGACAAATTTGTATTAACGGTGCCCGTTGCCTTGTTGCTCACTTCGATCGACATTATAAAAATACTACGCATGTATATGAATTTCGTATGGGATCTCATACGCTCTGTGGAGCTCTGCATCAAAATACCTATGGCATATCTCTGGGCTATGGACAGATCCTGGCAGATTCTCTTGCTATATGTACAGACAATACAACGTTTAGTGGCTCATTTGTTGATGTGGGTAATCCTCATTATATTGTACGTGTTGATTCTGTTGATGAAGCACTGCGATATGCACAAACATATGGACTCGCCCTGAGCACTCATCAAACTTTTTCTGCAGGTGCTAATATTTCTTTTCTGGTAGAAGATTTTGCTTTGGGTGCTTTTTCACTGATAACCTATGAGCGTGGCTGTGGTTTAACCTATGCATGCGGTTCGGCAGTGTGTGCTACTGCAACACTTCTGCGAGAGAGCTTATTAGACAACAAGATGTATAAATTTCAGCTGCGCGGTGGTGATTGTAGTGTTATGCTTTCTTGCGATTACGTGAGCGTGTATGCACCGGTATGTGAGATTATGCAGGGAAAAATTTCCTCTGATTGCTTTTCGCAGACATATATAAAATAATTTTTTTTCGAAATATCTTTTTTAAATTGTATTGTTGATGTACAATAGCATGGAAATGTTTTTTTACAAATATCTATATCTTTCAACTAGAAACTTTTAACCAATAAGAGGCGTATATGTTTACAAAGAATGTTATAGACAGTATCGGTAATACCCCGCTGGTACGAGTAGAGCCAAGTCCTACTCGTGGATTAGTGCTTGCAAAGCTAGAGTATCTTAATCCAGGAGGATCGGTTAAAGACCGTCCAGCACGCTATATGATTGAACAAGCTGAGAAAACAGGCGCACTTAAGCCTGGTGGCACTATTATTGAAGCTTCATCAGGCAATCAGGGCATAGCTCTTGCGCTTATCGGTGCGGTAAAAGGATATCGAGTTATTATTACGGTTCCTGCAAAGACATCCGAAGAAAAAGTAGCAACGCTTCGTGCGTATGGTGCAGAGGTTATTGTATGTCCTATGGCGACAACCCTTAATGATCCGCAGTCATACCATCCCCGTGCTGAACAAATTCATAAAGAGATTGAAGGCTCATTTATGCCAAATCAATATTACAACAAAAGCAATGCACAGGCTCATTATGAAACAACAGGACCCGAAATTTGGGAACAGTCCGAAGGTTTATTAACACATCTCTTTATTGGTATGGGCAGCTGTGGAACAATGAATGGTGTTGCTCGCTACATCAAAGAACAGAATCCAAAAGTACAAGTTATTGGTGTTGATGCTGCTGGCTCTACGCTGTCAAATCCAAAACCATTTGCTTATGCAATAGAGGGTATTGGGGTTGATGTTCTTGACGGTAACTATGACGCATCTTTTATTGATCATATTATTCCTGTTACTGATGAAGATGCTTTTGCGCTTACGCGTACACTGGGCAAAACATATGGGTTGTTTGGTGGTCTTGGTTCTGGCGCGGTTATGCATGCTATTAACCAATACGCAGATCATTTGGATGAGAATTCAGTAGCGGTTACTATTTTTGGTGATTCGGGTCGTGCTTATTTAAATAAGATTTTTACTAAATAACATACTATTACAGCATGTTCTGTATACAGAACATGCTGTAATATTCTTTAGAAAGCTGTTATGAGCACGTGAACATATCTATTACATCTATCTATCAAGCGTTAATAGCTTTTATTACAAAAAATATTTATCCACAACTTATTATGAGTTGTTTAACTTTGCCACTGCTGGTTTTATGGGGATTGCCCATTACTCCGATGGTCATTGTAGGTAATATTGTCTTTGTGCCTATCTTAACTATTTTTCTTGGACTGTCAGCATTTGTGTTCACACTCTATTGGTGTGGAATGTCTTTTGCGCCACTTAATTGGTTGCTTGAGAAGGTGGTTAGTCTGTGGTTGTATATCTTGCAAGGGTTTGGTATTAAGCAATTTTTTTGTTTTCCCTGCCCGTATCCCCTGGTTGCATTACTCTTGTTTGCGTGCATGGTTTTTATTCTCTCAATTCGAGTGATAAAAAAGGGAGCAGTTCGCCTGTTGCTGCTTGTCGGGGTGATTGTATTGTTTTGGCTTTGTGGCCTGCTGTGTATATCGGGCAGAGAAATAATGGTGGGAGATGAAAAAGCGATAGCAACACGCATTGATCGGCAGGGGAGAGTTGTGTTGATATGCCATAAAAAACGTCTGTGCAAGCGTTCTATTGATTCATGGATATCGTATACGGTCAAAACGCATATTGCACGTTATTATGGCCGAACAACAATCGATGCAATTGAGTGTGATGAATTGAATGAGACAATATATCGTCTCCTGCTTGCGCTCTATCAGCAAGGCGTAATTGTTGACGAGTTATATATTACTGCAACAAAAATAAAAAATATGAGCGATGTAAGAATACTCTCTGATAAATTACCTGTTACGCTTGCGTCAAAATTGAGCGTATAGTGCTGCTTCTTGCTTGGGCGATGCTGCTTGAGTGAAGCGTTTTTTTATAATATAGCCTGTTGGCTTCAATGTTAAAAATTGTTGGATATGTGCAGGTGTCACATTACCAAATATGTATATAGGCAGGGTTGTGTTGCCCCGAGCCATATCCCACTGATCAAAAAATGTATACTGGGCGTCGTCGCTCTCTGGTTGCTTAATGATAAGTCCATCAGCGCCAAGACTTTTTGCCTCAAGTGATACCTGTCCAATCGATACCGCATCGGTAAGATTGATAAGAACTTTTTTGTTCAATTGCTGGGCGGCTTTACACAATGAATGAATAACATGTTTTTGAGCTCCTGCCATGACTGTTACCCAGTCTGCACCGGCCTCAAAAAGAATGGTGGAGTTTGTTCTTTCGTAATCAACTATATTGCTCGAAACAATAATAGTTGTTGAAGGGAAGTTTGTTTTGAATTGCTTTATAGCGGCTGCGCCATTACTTACTATAAGCGGAGAAGAAAGGTAAAACGTGCTAAAGAAAGGTTTAATTTCTTCTGCAATTTTTATTGACTGCTCAAGTGATGGAATATCAAAAGCTGGGATGATTAACATAGAGAGACCCTTCTTTCTGTTTTGAGTTGTGCTCACATTAAAGAACGTACTAGTTGTACCATGGCTTGCGTATAAAATGAATAGTATAAATTTTTAGTACGCAATTTCTCCAAGTCTATCGTCGCTTGTTTTTCGTAGGAAATTAATTGGTTTAAAATATTTTGATACCTTGAGGAAAGCCAGCGCATTTGAAACTTGGTTAAAATATTTTGTTGCATATATTGTGGGCATTAACAGGTGCGGTCCTGGCATCGCAACACTTTGCTTGAGGGGTATATACAAGTGTGCTGGCTTGGCAAAGAAAATGACGGTTGCAAGTGGTATTGCACTGTTTCTCTGTGTTGGTATTTCTTTGCTATCCCAGTACCAGAGATCATCTTTGAGGTTTTGTTGACGAGTAAATTGAATTGTTTTTGCGGGAGTTTTTTCGTCTACAATAAAATTTTGTACCGTATTTTGTGGAAATATAATAGGTTTGATTTTTTGTGTTATCAAGCAAGTTACTTCATTTTTTTCATGTCGGCGGGGGAACGTTATTTCTCCATCTTTGTTTGTATGGGCGCTACTGCCAGCATATGTTGCGTATAAAGATATTTCGTTTGAGATGAGCGCTTGTTTGAGATATGCATGAGAAATATTTTTGGGAACTTGTATAGCGTCATTGGAATTCATTGTTTGATCAAGAAGTGGTTCAATAAAAAAAATAATCATATGCGGAGCTACGGTTTTAAACGGTAGATTTATATCAACACTGTGTATGCATAGTACTTGCCCGAGAAGGGCAAGAAAGAGGTAACTCAATACATATTTTTTCTTCATAGTTTCCATAATCCACCTCCATTGTTTGTTTTTATATACATATCTATTTAATTATTCTTATACTACAAAAAAATAAATGTATTTTGATAGAGTTGGTAATTAATGTTGCAATAATAATTAAAATAATTACATATTGCTTATTTAAAAGTTAGAATACGGGTGTCGTTTCTCTGCTAGGAAGTAGTATTTTTAGGGGGTACTATGAATGTTTGGATACGAGATGTCATCATGGGGCTTTTGTTGCTATTGATGGTTAATGGTTTGTATTGCATGTATAAGCTTGAGCATGAAGAGGCGTATGCACTGCGAGAGTATATATTTTTAAAGCAAAGGGATGCTTTTGGTTGTTTGCCTATATACTATGCGGTTCTCAAAAATGATTTTGAATTGGTAAAAAAAATGGTAGAGAGAGGATCTCCTCTAAACGAAACATCCCGTTTTTTCCCATCGTTGCTCTCTCTTGCTTTAGAGAATGGCAATATTGAGTTATATAACTATTTAGTTGCGCATGGTGCAACTAATAGGGGGATGCCATTGCCAGAATTATCAGATAGTTCGGATGATGATGAATAACTTTATAAATGCTCTAATTATCTTAATGGTGGCCTGCGTTGCCACAGAATTTTTTTGAATTGTTTATACAAAAAACAGTGGGCTTTACTACAGGTAATTATGTTGTAGTAAAGCCCACTGAAAATATAGAGAAAAGTTGTAATAATTTTAAATTGTTAACGAGTAGTTATTTGTGTCTATATACGCGTCTTGCCTGTGTATACCGTATAAAATGTATCATGTCGCCGACTATGCTATAGCGTAGACGATAGGCTGTTGCTCCGAGTATACCTGCCAGCAGGCCAGATTTTATTGCAGAGCTATAAGTGTTTAGCGTGCAAGATGGTTTAAAAATTTTATATAGATATATAGCAAGGGCCACGCCACCTGCAGTTAGCAGGCTTGAAGTTATGCCTTTGATGCAGGCACGTTTTTTTGTGAATTTGTAGTCTAAAAATTCATCAACATGTATTGTTTGTTCCAAGAAAGCTCTGTCTTTTTTTGAACAGTTTGTGCTGCGTAAAAAAGTTTCCAGTTCTTTATAAATTTTATCATGTTTCCCATGGTGAGTATTAAAACAGTAATCATAGGGTGAGAGGGTGGTATGAAATAAATTATAATCATTTAACATCGTCATCATTTCTCGTGCACGTTCTCGTGTAGCATCATCGTGGTAACGATCAAGTATTCCTGTATAATGAAACAATAAAGTGGTAGGGCGTAGTTTTGTATTTTGTAGGATAGGAAGTAGTGAAGAATAGCCCTTGTTAAATTTTTTGAAGGCTTTTGTAATTTTTTTGTCTGCATTGTAGGTGTATAATTTAAAAAATTCATCGAAGCAATCTAACGAAAGATTTCCATTTTTTATATATTCTTTTATCAATACATCTAAATCTGCTATTAAAGCGTTGCAATGATCTTCGTGATCTAGTGCCTCGGCTGTATCAGAATCGCCCCACTGGCGATGAACTATTATGTATTTACTTTTGCATGCTTCTTCATATTCTGCAGGTGTTTGTCCAAGCTTTGCGCTTAAAAAATGTAACATGTCTTGCTTTACTTGCTCTTTTCTTTCATTAAAGGCTGCAACAATACCATCTTGATTTGCTGGTATAAGTGCTTTCCAGTGACGATTTGTATGCATAAGATTGGTAAGCGTTGCGCGAGCTTCTGGTATATCTTTGCTTTCAATTGCTATATGTCCAATTATTTTATTGTGTATATCTATAGGCATGTCTTGTAAAGACATAGAGTGTATGCTTGATGGCATAGTGGTTATTGCGGTACATAAAAACAAAAATATATTTTTTGCAAAATGATTCATTGTTGCCCTTTGTATGTATCAAAGTTTAATTATATTTATTAAAAGACTGTTAATATAGTACCATTTGTATATAAAAAGTCAAATATGGGTTTTCAGGAGGCTTCAATGTATCAATAAAAAGCAAGTACAACAAAGGGGAAAAAAGGGAAGTATTATACAATGGTAATAATGACAGCAATCAATTATGCGTACGCTTTCTATTTTTTTTATAAATGTTCTTTGGTAAAAGCCTCTGATCGCAAGGTAATGTAGCTTATGATCAGTGCGAGGATAATAAAGAGTATAAAGGGGAGCATAATAATACCAATAGACGGGTATGCAGGCAAAAAGGCGCTATAATATATCGTGGTAGGCATTGCAATAATATGATACGTGTTCATTATATATGCAACAGCCAAGGCAATAGTCTCTCCCATGAGTGTTGAGAATATCGTGATAGAAATGTTTATTGTATAAAAAATAGAGCGAATAGAGTGCTTATTCATGCCATTGAGTGCAAGAATTTCGATCTCGCGTCGTTTATTTGCAATAAATAACGTGGTAAGACTTGCGAGATTGGTGCCGCTGATAATAATAATAAGCAGTACAATCGCAATAAAACCATACGTCTCAAGAGAGCATGCTGCACATAACTCTGGAAACATCTCATGCCAGGTTTGCAGGGCAATGTCGGGGAATAGACTGGTGAGCTGTGCGGCTGTTTTTGCTAGATGTTGTTGATCTTTTATATATATACCAATGCATTGCTCGCTACTTGGTTGTTCAATAAATTCATTAGATAGATCTGTCGATATGATAGTAGGAAATATCTCTTGATCTGAAGGGTGGTCGTATATACCTTCTACTCTGCAGAGATATGTCTCAAATGCATAGGACGTACTTTTGGCATGTGCATTATATTCGTAGGTTGCTATCTCGATGCTGCTGTCAAGCGCAATGTCATTTGATTGTGCGTATGAGCGACTGATAATACAGGTGTGTAGGGTGTTTTTTTTGCTTGTTGTGTCTGTTTCTGAAAGAGTATTTGAAGAAGCTGTTTGTGAAAATTTGTTACTTGAACTGTTATTGTTCAGCGAATCGTTATGTAACGAAATGGTGTTCAGCGAACTGCTGTTCAGCGAACTGTTGTTTGGCGAATTATTGCTAGATGAACTGTTGTTCGAGGTTTCATGGCGCAATGGTTCACTCTTTGATGCTGTATTGGCGCATTGAACAATTGCTTGCGGGTACATGTGTGCAAAATCTTTTTTTGATAACGAAATAACAGAGCCTGGTGTTGGTGGATTATATCGAGATAGAATCACTATCGGTGTTATGGTATAGGGTGCATAAGCGGCAATGGTAGAGATTTTTTTACTGGTAAGAATCTGGCCAAATTGTGTGATATCAATGCTACTGCCCTGTGGTGCTCTCATAATAATATCGGGAGTAAAGCCCTTGAGCGTTTGTAGTGTTGTGGTGTGTAGGCCATTGAGAATCGATAATCCAAGTACGAGTGCAAAAGAACTGAGCACTATACTGATGGTGTTAATGATAATGGTTGAATGAATGGTAGACTTTTCTGGAGTTGTTCGTAAAAAGCGCCAGGCAAAAAAAAGTATTGATGATAGCGGTGAATTCATGAATATCTCTCATGCGCATATAGTTTTAGAAAATAAAAGATGGTATACGAGTTATACAAATCAGTATACTCTAAGAACGCATTTATATGCATGATATTTCCCCAAAAGCTTTGATGTAAAAAAAGGAGCGTTCACGATGTCTATCAAGATGATCAATAAAATGATTCTCTGTATGCTATGCGTATTGATGTTTGCGGGTTGCAGACGATATGTATGTTCACTGATGTCCGCCTATCAATCTGCCATTCTTGTTACTACGTGCACGGATTGCCAATGGTACCATGCATGGAGTGATGTATATGATAGAGGTGCAACGATTGCGCATAGTGATGTTGTGTACAATCTGTCCGAAGAGGCTCAAAAGAATCCTGATTATATCGCAGCTGCAAAGCTACATGCCGAAACCGTACCATGGTTTGTTCTATGGGGCCCTCATGGTCGCGATAATGCACTTTTGGTAAAGCAGGATAGCGGCGCAAACATGTCTCCCTGGACAATAGTAATACAGTATGATGATCAGAGCTATACGATTAAAGATGTATCACTTGTTGACGAGCTAACGCCATGGTATATAAAACTTTTTGGTTGTCGTTATACGCAGTTTCGCGATATATATTGTATATTTGTTCCCCAAGATATTAATAAAAAAATACTCAAAGCACACCATATAAAGATGCGCTTTGAGTCGTTTTGTTATGTGGGCGAAGTTATTCTTTGTTAAAACAGCTGTGGTCTTAATTTAATAGTGTAAAAGCATCTTTGAGAGATACTTTTACACTATTTTTTTGAGTATTTTTTTAGGATTAATCAGAAGGCTTACTAAAGCAAATACCGGTAGTTTGTAATATAGAGGAACAGAGCTACAAAATGGTGGTATATGTTTGCGACTATTGAATAAGATGGTAAAAATAGTAGCAGCCGTTTCTGTTTTTCTAATGGTTTTTGCTTCAGCTTTGTTACAATGATTAGCAACTGTTGCCTGAATGTTTTCAAATAGCTTAATGCGACTGGTAATTTTATTGAGAGCCAGAGTACCAATAATGTCAGTAATAAGGGTTGGTGTTTTTGCTATTGCAGCAATACAAAAAAGCGTTATTTTTGCGCTTATCGAGCTGTGTTGCAAAAGCTTTGGAGCTATATAGTGCGCCGCAGCTATAATACCTTTTTTTATTGCATAGCCTGTGAGTTGCTGTGTGCCAATAATTGCGGCACTCATACACATCAGGCCAGCTTTTTTTGTATAATAGTGTGCCGCTGAGGGTGTCGTTTGCATTGCCGCAATATGTTGTGTTGAGCAGCATAGCACTGTAATCAGCAGTAGTAATAGTTTATGTATAGTGTGTGTATATATGTTTTTCATTTTTTATACCTATTCCCATTTGTTTTCTACTCTTTTTTATTACTGTAATGATATTATTGTAACAGTATAGAAATAAATGTCAATAGAATATTGCTATTTGAATATAATATAAAGACAGTAGTTAGATCTTACGAGTTATAGCTAGATTGGTTTAGCTTTGCGGATTGTGCTATTTTAGCATCTTAAACAAAGATCAAAAAGGATTCCAATGACATTAAAAACTTTTATGAAGCGGCTACAAAAGCTTTAGGTGAATTTTGCTAAACTAATATTTTTATACCGTTCGCCCTGAGCGCAATGAGCTCTTAGCGAATGTAGTCGAATGGGTACGAACTCATTATTAAAAGAATAAAAATGCTAACTTTTTATGTTTATATTCTTAAGTGTAACGATAATTCTTATTACATAGGACAAAGGCGATAATCTTGAAAAAAGAATTTCGGAGCATCAGTGCGGTAAATATAGTGGATATACCTTTTTCAAGGTTGCCTATTAAGGTTGTTTTTGCGCAACAATTTGCAACAAGATATGATGCGATTTCATAGGTGTTCGTACCCGTTCGACTACATTCGCTAAAAGCTCTTTTCGCTCAGGGCGAACGATTTATGAAGCGACTACACAAGCTTTAGATGAATTTTGCACACCTAAAGAAATCTAGCTATATATAAAAAAATAGAGCTCGTAGGTGTTTAGCCTACGAGCTCTATGGAGTACTTATAAGTAGTTTTTGGCTACTATTATTTTGTTGTCTATTTTGTTATTGCTTTGAGAATGGTGTCCATGCACAGGGGTTTATCATGTGCAATGCATTGCTCTTTGATTTCTTCAAACAGTTGTTCTAGTTGAAACACTGTTTTTCCGCTGCATAGCTCTGCGCACAGATCAATATCGTGAGCAGTTGTTGGGATGCTGTTTATCAGACAGATAGTTTCCAGGTACGCTTTGCATGCATTATCATCAAGCGGGGTGATGTTGCGCGCTTTTCTTACACTATTATCCACTGGCTTGACGGCGGTAAGCCATGCGTACAGATCAGTAATATCTTTTTTGATAGCAGGCAATATAAGCGTAGGAACGCAAATCTTGAACAAGCTTGCTTTGGTGTCAAAATCAATCAAACCTTCAGTAGTGCGCGCTGGCTTAAAGATGCCATAATACACATTCTTTTTTTCATAGCGTGTATCTTTGATTTCTTTCTTTTCGATACCGCCAATAAGATCTTTGAGAAGGGTAAGGCAGTTTTTTTGTTCACGCTGTACTGTTTCGCCCTGTAATTCTTGTAACCAGGTGAGTTTTTTTGGCTCTCTGTATCCTGCAAAATCAGACTTTGGTTTGATTGCAATCCAGTATGCAAACAACGCTATATATTTTGGTGAGCGTGTAATAATGGTTTTGAGGTGCAGTGCATTGGTAGCAGAAACGGTGTTATGCCAAAAAGCCATCAAAGATGAATAGTCGTAGGAAATAACAATTTTTGATAACGCGGTAATTTTTTGTTCGAGCATTTGGTATAGATGCACAATATATTCAAATGTTTGCGTATCTATATCATCTATTAATTCAGCATTGTAGCGCATATGTAGTTGTTTGAGACGTGTATTGTTTTTTGTTCGGGCAACAAGTTCATCACATATTGTATGAAGGGATTCAAGAGCGTATACGATATCTGCTGCGGCGCAAGGTCTCTCTAATGTTTTTTTTACTTCGTGTATTGTTTCGCGGGTAGCAATCAATGCATTAGAGATTTGTTCTCTGAGTGGGTGCGAGGTAACATGGGGAATTGTTTTTTTTGATAATTCTTCTGTTGCTATTTCAACTCTATTGCATTGTGCAATGAGATCTTGTTGTAAGTTGTTATAAATATTTTTCTTGTGCATGTCTGATTGTGCGTGTTGTTTATTGTTTGTTGTAGCGCTATCATCTGCAACAATAACAGGTATATAGGTACTCAGTAGTAGGGCAAATAGAATGGTATATGATTTGTGCATAGCCATGGTGTATAAAACTCCTTCAGTAATAAAAAAATTAAAATATAGTAAAAAAATGAAATTTGCAGCCTATTTATAGGAATATCTTAGTATAGTTATTTATTCTAAAAGCACCATTCAATATTGCAACCGCATCCAAGGGTAGTATCTATGCCCGCATAACAGGGTTGATTTGAAGAAAAAAAAGTTATAGAAAGATTAAAAACGGGCAGATATGGTTTGTCTGAGGAAGCTCGATCATACTCAAAAAACATGGTCGTTGTGTTTGATGTATCACTATGTTCTGGATTTTTGAATATAGTTCGTGCGTAATTGATGCCACATGAAAAGGTGTCGAGAAAGTGATCAAATTTAATACCAGGCCCAAAGGTATATATGCGTTTGTATTCAAGAGATTGTGCATACACGGCGCAGAGCAGTTCAGCGGTTATAGAATTAAAAATGCCATAATTAAGGAGAACCAGTAGCGATGGAGTGGTCATATGTGGTTGTATATTCAATGAAGGCTGGACCATACAATCAATAAAATCAATTAATTCAAATGTTTCACAGGTAAAGGTATATCCAAGGCCGATAACAGCGGATTTGAATGCTGCAAATTCAGGGTCGTAAAACATGTAGTCGAATTCACCGCTTGCAAAAAATCCTTTATTAAAGTTTTGGATTAGGGTTGCCTGAAAGTAGCCGCAGGGAACAATGCCTGAACATATATCTGCGCAGTGCTTTCTTTTTGAAAATATATGAAAATTAAAGGCTGGTGTAGTCAGATAGGGTTGGGTTACTCGTGTTTCAAAGGTGTTTGTTGATGGTGCGTATGGGGTGGGCATGTCTGCGCGTAACAAAAAATGGGCTGTGATCAAAAAAGTAAACATATAGAATAAAAAAATTTTACCATTTTTTTTCATTAGGATTCTTTCATTATAGTCTCACAAGAGAGTAAATTTTTTGATATAATAATTGTCTTAGAATAATGTAGAAAATGCAAAAGAGATAATCTTGATATATGTAAGAAAGGTTTTAGGTAAATATATGAACGAAGAGAAAAAAGATATTCCGCTAGAAAATAGTGAATTGAGCGATACCAACGCTCAAAATAATTCAAAATGTATATCTGTTGCAGAATATGAAAATTATGAGAAAACTAAGAGGCAGTTAGAATATTTAACCGCTGACTTCGAAAATTATAAACGACGATCAATGCTCGAAACTATGCGCGCAACCAAAGATGGTCAACGCAAAATATTACTTGATATTATCAGCATTATTGATGACTTTGATTGCGCACTTGCAGCAATTAAAAAGAATGAAGGTGTTGAGTGTTCTACTCACCTGCAGGGTTTCTCGATGATGTATCGATCATGTATAAAAATTTTGGAACGAAACAGTGTGCGAGAGATTGCAGAAGTTAGTGTATTTGATCCTATAATTCACGAAGCGGTTATGCAAGTTGATGCAGCAGGAATCGACTCAGGGTCTATTGTAGAAGTTCTTGAGAAGGGTTATACCTGGAATGATGAACTGTTGCGTGTAGCGAAAGTGTCAGTTGCTGCATAATTTTGTGATATTAAGAGATCTTTTTGCATGATCTATAATAGGTTTGCAAGTAATAAAATAATTTTGTGTAAAAAAGTTTTGAGTTAAAAATAACTTATTTACTTTTTTGTTTACATAGTGATTATCCCCAAAGGGTTGTTGTAAAAAAATAACTCTTGGGGATTTTTTATTTTGCAATGGTACTTTGTTCAATATCGCCTATGTATAGTACATTTTTTATGTTTTTTCGCTTGCAGTTTTACTTTTTATAGTAGTTGTTTACAAGTATTTTTATAAAAAAATAACGAACTCTTGATTTTGTAGCATACAGTGTTTTATATTACTAATAGAAGTAAGCTTGAAAAGTAATTTTATAAATTGTGTATAGATTGTATTGTATAGCGATGGTTATACGGGACTTTTATAGAGGGAAATAGAGTGTTTTTTTAATTTTTTTTAAAAGGAGATGTTGTATGAATAAGATATATATGAGTGTATGTTTGCTTGCCAGCATGATAACGGTATCAACACAAGCACAACTTTTACAAATTTATCATGAAGCAGGTAATGTAGATATGAAAGAGCAATCTCAGGGTATTAAAGGCTACACTCTCAGGTCTAAGGGAGCTCAATCTAGTTGTCCTCTTGACACAAGGACGGTTGGTAAATCTCTTCCTCAGTCTAGTAAATCTGCTGGAAAAATAGTTACACCTATCGCATTTCATGATTCTGGAAGTATTTGTCAGTATGAATATATAGAATTTACTATGAATAATGGAGACACTAAAAAAGTAATATTTCAAGGGACGGATGCTGGTGACAGGCAGATTGTGACGATAAGAGACGATGGTTCGACTTATGTTTTGCTAAATCCATTTAAATAATGACTCGCTTTAAATCAATAAAATACTGATTTAGACGTATTTTAAAAAATAAATAGACTCTCTTTTTTGATCAATCAAATCATAAATGGGAGTCTATTTATTATGTTCGAAAACATAGTTATCAGTTATTCAGTTTATTGCCATAGGGATGGTATTATTAATGCTTTGTGGCATGGTATATCTTTGCGTATATTATCTTTGGAAAAAATAATTGATAAGCATGTCGATGGGTCGATTGTATATCTCGTTTCAACATACAAAGCAAAACTATCTGAGCATGTAAAAAAATATAAAAAAAATGTTTTCTTGACCTATGCTTTTGTGCAATACGAAATGAAAAAGAAGGGCTTTAATACATTTTGTTGGT
>CAIKXM010000019.1 GCA_903831405.1 uncultured bacterium | reverse complement strand
ATTGTAAGAACTGAATAACTTATAACTGTGTTTTCGAACATAATAAATAGACTCCTTCTTTGATTTAGTCATCAAAAGAGAGTCTATTTATTTTTTAAAATACGTCTAGATCAGATCTTTAAATTGTTTACGGAAGTCCTGAAGCTATAGCTTATTAAGTACAGCAAAGAGGGCATAGGCGAATAGTTAATCGTCTATGCCCTCTTTGCTGTACTGTTGATATTTTAATTGCTTACTATTTTAATAGCGCAGTAATGCTGCAATATGTTCATACTCTTTGAGCGCATCATGTGCGACAAAGGTAACTGCTCCACCGCGCTCTATCACTTCTTCGATAATAGTATCAGTGAGATCGTCTGTTATGCCTATCTCTTTAGTATGATCATAGATAATTAAATTATCTTGGTTCTCGGGATTAACGATTCCTGGAAGCCGGTAATCTTTTTCAATGATAAGCTCGTGCACACGTCCATCATGTGCAGCACGCCAAACAGCTGTTGCCCCAAAGGCATGCTTTAATGATCCGATGGCTTTTTTAAATTCTTCAATTTTTTTTGTCTGTATTGCAAGAAAGTGTGCATCAACGGCTGGCCATACAAGCAGTGCAATTTCATGTGCACTCTGATGTGCATAGTCTTTGTGAATCGTAGTGAATATGCGTTGGTTATTATTTGATACTTCGCTAAACATTTGAAGATTGTGCTTTTCGCCGACAAGAACAATCGGCAGCGAGTCTTTGGATGTAAACTTGCTTAAGAGCGCATCAACTTTGCGGAAATATGTTTTCTTATGATTGTCTAAATAAGCGCTATCAAGATCGCCCGTTCCTACGGCAAGATCTGGCTCTCCATGATTTGGTCCAAGGTCTTCGAAGGGGAAACCATCTTGCACGACACCAAGATCGTTTGTCTCGGGTTCAATAATTTCTACCAGTTCATTACCAAATCCTACAAATAATCGTGAAGGTTTATCGCTCAGGGAAAGGACAAAATAACGCAGACTGCGTTGTAGTAGACGAATAAGAGGTTTGGTATAAAATGTATGATCGATAAATACTCCTGGTATAACGGTGCCAGGAATTATGAATACACGTGATATTGTATCGGAGACAAAAATGGCGATAGTATCAAGTGTTTTTGTAAAGTCGATTTCGTGTGCAATGGTGTCTAGTTTGTCAAAATACTCTTGAACCTGACGTTGTGGAAACTCTACCAAAAGCCGCTCTTTGGTCTCTTTGATGAGGTTTTTGAGCGCTATATGGTCTTGCAACTTTTCTGGAACACTTCGATGTGTCGAACACAATATCGAAATTGCAGGATATCCCGTATACGATTGCAACAAAGATATGTCATAACGATTCATATTTTTCTCCCTTTTTTGGTAGCGGTTTTCTCTTTACCGTACCTATCTGTGGTGTCGGGGGTCAATAGTTTTTTTGTATATGTAGCAAAATTTACGTAATTTTATACAAATATCATAATGGTAAAACATGCCCCTCAAGACTCTAATGCTACTTTTTATACACAGGCGTATATTGTAGGCGATATTGTATATATTTTGATTTTTTTCGCCATTGCGTGTTTCTTCGCAATCGAGAAAGTATTTTTTTGCAATTTTTATTTGAGTATGTTTTTGAAAAAAAAGCTAAAAATACCTTTATGCTTGGTTAAAAAAATCGGCTACAGCTGCAAGTTCGCGCGGCAGATTCATAGATAATCTATCCATTTCTTCTTCACTTTTCATGGTAATAATAGTATGTACAATGGCATGATGAGCCAGGCAAACTCTTTTTTTCATGGAAAAGGCATTGAGAAGGGCAATAATAATAAAATTGCGGGATTGTTGTGGCAAGTTTTTCAGTGGGGATTCTTTAATAGCTTGCTTAAGTAATATGTGGTCATATTCGTGAGTAGCACTCTTTTTTTGAATTATGTTTTGAATGTTTTGCATATACTGGTAGTATAGGAAATTTTTAACAACAGCCTTAAAAGCCGCTATATCAATATGTTGTAATACATCATCATTGCTTGCAAATAGAGGGAAAAAAACAGCTATGCTTTTATGCAGTGGTTCTTCTTTATCATGGGTAAAATTATGGGCAAAAAGTAGTGCTGCAAAAAGATGTTCTACAAAGGTCGTACCATCTAGCGGGGTATCTGTCTCTTTTTGAAATCTGTTTATATGTACGCAACAGAGAAGTGTTGTTATTTTTAAATTTTCAAGAGCTTCTATATAGGCGTTGGTAGCTGTTGTATGTGTGCTCAAAAATTGTACATCGGCTTCATACAAGAAATGTAGTAGATTGCATATAATGGTAGATCGTCTTCCGCAGATAATAGTATCAATATATGTAACAGAAAGCCTTCTTTGTTGCTCGTGTTGATGGCCAGTTGCTGTGCTTGTCTGTGTAACGATGTCTGCTCTTCCCAAGGCGCTCTCTTGTATGCGTAAAGAACCATTATATTGAAAATATGTATCGATATCATGGGCAAGTTTTTGTATGGCTACATCAATTGTTTCTTTGTGCATAGTGGCAGGTGATTGTAGAAAAAATTGTATTGATGGAGGAACTATTGCAGAGCGTTCTTCAAAGTCTATTGCTGCTCTCAGATGATCAACATAGGGCGGAGAATCGCTAAAAAATCCATCCAAAGCATATTGCGTCGATGTGCTTTCAGGTGCAGTAGTAGGTGCATTCGACAATGTTAATGCTACTTGTTCTTCTGCACAGCTTTCACAAGTGTATAGCATGGTACAATAAGCAAATAAAAACACGCCTATAAAAAGCATAGAATAGTAGTTTGTTTTATGCATAGTATTCTCAGCTTCTTAAAAAATAATAAAAAAATAACGTACAATATCTCTCTCTAAAACTTTAGAGAAAAGTAGCTGCTTAAGAGTTAAAAAGTGCTATAGCAAACCGTATTGCTGGCGAATCTTAAAAATAAGAAGCGATATTCCTGCGGGAGTCATTCCCTGAATCAGACTGGCCTGTGCAATTGTTGCCGGTTTTGTTCGTGTTAGCTTTTGTTGTAATTCATTGCTCAGTCCCGGTATTTCATGGTACTCAAATGTCTCTGGTATGGTGAGCGTTTGATAGCTTTTAAATTTTTTAATTTCAGCAATTTCGCGTTCTTTGTACGGTCCATACAGGACTTCTGCGTAGATACTAATAAGAGCTCGAGAAGAAACTCGCGCCTCTCCAAGTGTTGTTAGTAATTCTTGAGCCTTCTCATGATTATTATCACGCATGAGAGCAAGAAATGGTTCTTTGTTCTTTGTTTTTATTATGAGATCGTGGGCGGTGTGTACCGCGCTGGTTTCTGCCTGTATTCGTGCATATTTTTCGTTCGTGATCAATCTATGCTTATACGCATGCACTGCAAGACGCTCAAAGGTATTGTCTTGTCGCATAATCAGACGATGCTCAGCGCGCGAGGTAAACATACGGTATGGCTCATCAATGCCGCAGGTTACCAGGTCATCGATCATAATGCCGATATAGCTTTCGTACCTATTGAGCACTAAAGGCTCTTCGCCTAGAGCTCTTGCTGCTGCATTAATACCTGCAATAAGACCCTGTCCTGCCGCTTCTTCATATCCGGTAGTACCGTTTATTTGACCGGCTAAAAATAAATTTTTAACTTTTTTAACTTCGAGCTGTGTTGATAATTGGGTTGGGTGAACAAAATCATATTCTATGGCATATCCGGCCTGTGTAATAATAGCGTTCTCAAATCCAGCTATAGTGCGTATAAATTCTTGTTGTGCGGCTAGCGGAAGCGATGTTGAGAGACCATTTGGATATATCTCATCATTTGCAGCGCTCTCGGGCTCAACAAAAATATGGTGTGATTCTTTTGAGGCAAATTGGAGCACTTTGAGCTCAATGGATGGGCAGTAGCGAGGCGAGGTACCGCTTATTGCGCCGCTAAAGAGTGGAGAGAGATGAAAATTGCTGGTAATACTATCGTTTGTTGTTTTATTTGTATGGGTTATATAGCAATCATGCGTATTGTGAACGGTGCACGAATCAAATTCAAAGAGATAGGTGAGAGGCTCACATTCTTGCATTTCCATTGTGCTAAAATCAATGCTACTGCGCAGTAGTCGAGGAGGGGTTCCGGTTTTAAGGCGTCCCATTTTTAGATCAAGACTGTATATACTTTTTGCAAGTTCGTCTGAGCTGGGAGATCCAAGGTATCCGCTTGATTTTTTTTCTGTGCCAATATAGGTGCATGAGTTTAAAAATACACCGGTGGTAATCACGGTAGTTGTGGATGTATATATTTCTCCACTCGTAGTAATAATGCCAACAGCAGTATTATTTTCAATGAGCAGTTTTTGTACTTGGTTTTCGATAATAGTAAGATTTTGTTGTTCTTGTAGGATCTTTTTGCATGTTTTGCTATAGGCATATTTGTCTATTTGTACCCGTAAACCCTGTACTGCTGGTCCTCGAGAGGTATTAAGCATGCGCGCTTGCAGGTACGTTGTGCGGGCTGCTTGGGGCATACATCCATCAAAGGCTGCAATTTCGAACACGATATGACCTTTACCAACACCGCCAATAGCAGGGTTGCAGGGCATCCATCCGATACGGTTCGTATCTATAGTTATTAAAAGTGTTTGAGCACCTTTGCGGGCTGATGCATAGGCAGCTTCGACACCGGCGTGTCCACCACCAATAATAATAACATCGTAATGATTTGCAGGGGATGATAGTGTTTGTGTCATAAAAGTTTACAAATAAAAAATATAAAAATATAAAAAACAACTAGTAATGCGCTATTATTATAACAAAAAAAACAACTATGTTATAGCCTGAAGTTTTCGTGGTCGATTATTCAGTTTTTATACCACTTTTTAAAAAATTTTGTACTATAGCAAGATTATCTTAGTTTTATACAAGTATCATACTAATAATATATCCTGCCAGAGCTTCAATGTTATGTATAAATTTGTGTACATCTTAGGTAAGTTTGTTATATTGAAATATTTTATTAAAAATAAATTGACAAATATAAATATT
>CAIKXM010000018.1 GCA_903831405.1 uncultured bacterium | reverse complement strand
TTTTTGTGTAATATTTTTTTTGAATGGGGTATTTTTTACAAAGCTTGATGAAAAATTTATACCATTATGTATATCTATTTCAATTTTTTTGATAGTGTTGCCAAGCAGCGGCAGGCATTGACGGCATGTTTTTAGTGCAATTGGGAGGGTGTTGTGAGCAGTATGGAGCAATGCAAGGAGCTGAAAGAATTGCGTTGCATGGTATGCGCTGAGCAGTTCTGAATTGCTAATACATTTTTCTATACCTATCTTTTTGATCTGTTTTCCCCAATGGGTATACAGAGATGCGCCTATACTAACAAGCACTGTTATTACTGCTATTGCAAGTATATATAGAGGCATCAATGGATGTTGTTGCAGATATATGCTTATTTTACCAATAAAGGGTATAAACGAATCATCATTTGCTCGTGAGAGCGACTGCAGTCGTGGGATAACAAATATAAGCACGCATAAAAAAAGCAGTATAAAAAGAATGATAGAGAGAATAGGCATAAATAACATGCCAAAAAGCTTGGTGCGAAACTTTTCCTTGTGTAGTTCGTATTCAATAATGGGAGGTAGTGTTTCATGCAGGATGCCACTTGCCTGAGCGTGTGCAATCACATGGCTGATAGATTGTGGAAACAGCGGAGTATTTTTAAAGGCTTCAATAAGGGATGCTCCTTGGTGCAATTGCCAAACTATGCTTTCGATATAACAACGAGTTGTTGCCTGCGATGTTGCACCTGCTAAGTTATTAAGAGCTCTGTTGAGATGGAAGCCGCTGGTCATCAGTGATGAGAGATGTTGCAGCAAAGCTATTATCTCGCTTGATGTAAGTACTGGCTGACGGATATAACGTATCAGTGGTTGATGCGACAATAACGATTGTTGTTTTGCGAATAGTCTTTCGTTGATTTCTATGGAATTTTCTGCCCATATAATTCCTGTTGCGCTCTCGCCGGTTATAGTAATAGCAGTCCATTTAAAAAATTTCATGTTGGACTTCAACTCCAAGTTTTATATATATATCTGCAAGGGTTAGTGGTGAATCTATTAAAAGAGTTTTTTTTGATTCTTTTTTCCCTTGATGCAGCGATACCTGCGACACAGGGATATGTAATAATTTCGCTATATATAGAATAAGCTCGCTATTGGCTTTATTATTTTCGGGAGGACTTTTGAGAAAAACTTGTAAAACGCCACTTTTGTTAACCTGACATGACTGTCTGCCGCTGCGTGGCTTTACTTTAATGTGTAGCATGAGTGCCATAGTATAAATCGTGTCCTGTCGAATAGTTTGCGAAATAACTTGCATTATTTTACAAAAACTTTATTATTTTTGATACCCAGGTCATAACATACGGTTGATTGATTATATTGTAAATGATATTGATTTGGTTGTAGAGGAGAGATGGCTGAGCGGTCTAAAGCGCTTGCCTGCTAAGCAAGAGTCTCCTAACGGGGGCACGAGGGTTCGAATCCCTCTCTCTCCACCATATATTTGAAATTATAATGCGCCCATAGCTCAATTGGATAGAGCGTCAGACTACGGATCTGAAGGTTGAGGGTTCGACCCCTTCTGGGCGCACCAGTCTACGCCAAGGCTACGACTGGCAGGCCAGTCCTTCATTTTATCCGTCGCAACCAAGAGGCGAAGTAGGGCCAGACTTTTTCTACTCAGACTAATCTTTTTATTATCGTCTCAACTCAGGCTTGTTTATTTTTCCCAGGCTTTTGCTAATTTTTGTAAAGCATTTTTGTATATAATTTTTATTTTTTTATATTGCGTTGTTGTTCTAACTATCTTGATTAGTGGTAGCGTATTGTTTTTACCCTGACGTTAGCTACAGGCAATTTTTTTAAAACAGAGAAAGTTTTACTCTCATGAATGAAAAATATATGTCAGAAAAATATGATAAAGATTGCTCAAAAGATGTTGTCAAGGGCATTTTATATGTTATTGGCGGATTGTTATTGTTATTGCACACGCTTGGTTTTGTACAACGGTTTCTAACCGTTTTTTTTATTTTTACCGCATGCGCAATAATTGTAAACGGTTTAGTGATGTTACATGCGTTTGATTTTTTAATTATCAGCGTTAAAAATTGGTTTAAGCGCTCTTAATTCTCGCATGATTCTTTTTTGACGGTAACACAACGCGTTGGGCATGCAATTTTGATATTGTTGCTTTGAAGCGTTTTGACAATCTCAAGTCGAATTGCTGATTGAATGTCCCACATAATCATTGCTTTTTCTGATGGTATGTAGCCGCGGATTAAAAATTGGAATCCGTTGTCGGTGAGGTCTTTTAACCACACTATTGGCGATGGGTTCTTGAGTATCGTATTATTTTCGTCAAGCATTTGATGGATGATTTTTTTTACCGAAACTGGATCAGCGTTATAAGATACGGTAATTAAAATATCTTCAAAAGCTATAAAAGATTTAATATGCGACCAGTTAAAAATAATATTATTAGTTATCTGAGAGTTTGGAATAATTATAGGTGTGCTATTGCGATTGCGAATGATCGTTGATCGTGCATTTATTTGGCGCACTATGCCCGTAATATTTAGATTGTCGGTGTCGATCATAATAAGATCACCGATTTTAATGGGACGTTGGACAAGAATAATAAAATAGGCAAAGAAGTCGCCAAGAGGCTCTTTGATAGCAAAACCCATTAAGGCCAAAAAGATACCTATTTTTGTAGTTAAATTTCCAAGCCCAATGTTTTGAAGACCTATTAGTATGGCAATAATAATTATAGTGTAGCGGGTGAGGGTAAGAATGGTATTCTGAACGCCTGGACCTGCTATAATAGGATCGAAAATTCTTTTAAGTATAAAATTATTGGTAATATAGGCGACGACAAATCCACCGATAATATAGGCGACGACTCTTACCAGGGAAAAAATGGTTACCCATACCTTTCTGCCACCCTCATCGATTCCTGGCGAATATAATTCATAGTTAAGCCATTCTCGCATATTCTGCATAGTCAATGAGCTACCCCATACCCATAGAATAATTATCAGGCTAATGAGAACAAAAAGTATAAAGGTTACTACAACAAATACGCCATACCAGGTTTTTCCTGATTCAAAACGTTCTTTTGATAATTCGCCTTCTGTTGAAAAGAAAAAAATAGAAGACGATGTTTGCTTGAGCCAGGTATGGAGAAATATGAAAAATGGGATAAGAATGATCGTTACAATGAGTCGTGAAACAATATAGAACACCTGGCGACCGTATCCAACATAGGGATTGCTCATGACGATAATACTGATAATGACGAGTAAAAAGGGATAATAATACTGGTCAATATACTTTTGTAGAGTGATCCCCCATTGTTTTGAGTCGGGTATAAGAGCCAGGATTTGCTCTTTGCCTATTAGGGCAAGCAGTGTCACTTGCAGGAGAATGAAATTGATTGCAAGAAGTACGGTTGGAAGTTGTGAACCTATTTTATTGTAGGGCAGAAAGGCTTCTCTAAAAAAATAGAGCGCACTGGTTGCATAAAAAAACAGGGGAATGACGATTGCAAAGCGTGCAGCAAATGGTGCTGATATATATGCATAACTTTCTTTATTCTTGGTAAAAATATACGTAAACAGTGCATTAAGATAGTAGATGCTCAGCGGTATAGATGCTAAATAAAAAAGAGATGCGCTAAATTGACCGGCAATTATATTGAACTTGATGATAATAAAAATCGTTGTCCATATATATATACTGGTAAAATGATTGCCTAAAAAGCTTATCACCAGAGAGCTGATACCAAGAGCGGTAGACAAGCTTGGGTATAGCATAAAGCTTTTTGCGCGTAGTTCTGTGATAAAGGTTTTAAGCAGTGGAAGTAATTTTTTGATTACAAAATATAAACCAATAACTATAGCAAGAAGAAAAGAAAGATACAGAATAGCCGTAGGCTTTTTTATGTAGTTCCACAACGTATATGAGAATGTTTTCATTGATTCATAGGTAAACGACATCATGAATCGATGGGCAAGTGCGGTAATGAATTTTTTTGTATCAGGCAAGAATGTTTGTATTTCAGCCCATTCTATTGATTGACGAGATCGTTTCCAAAAGTTTTCGGTTGAAAGCTCATGCAAAATAGTGCTAATCTTTTTGTTTGTTAGTTCTATAGTATTAATGATAGTCGAATATAATTCGATTAATTGAGCATTGAGATCAATTTTTTTACGTAATACATCTTTGACCAGAGTAATGGAGCGAATAATTTCTGATTGCTTTTGATGGTCATTTTCGAAAATTTTTTGTGAATCGTTTATCAAGTCGTTTGATAGTTTTTTGATTCGTTCAAGTTTTGTTGATAGCGTGTGAAGTTCGTTAATTGCACGTTCGCGTCTGTCTTTTGCTGACGACAAATAACTAATTATCTCTGTTTTTAGTGGCTCATATTTTTTTATTTCTTTGGTGATAACAACTTCTGTCGAATTGTTGATACGCAAACAAGTAAGTGCGTTCCATGAGCGAATAATTTCTGTTTCAATTTCCTGTTGTTGAATTTTACTTTTTATAAGATCTCGTTGTGCTTTTGATTCTTCAATTCTCGTATCTATGTACAGTTCTTGAATTGATACAAGCCCAACATTTGCGAGAACTTCCCATTCGTGAGCAGTTTGCGGATCTTTGCTCCAATTTTTATACTCTTCGAACGTTGCCGCGGAGAGTCCATACGTCTTCATAAGCATGATCGTATGGTTTTGCAAGAGTGACTTGCGATTATTCAACTGTATAAGCAACTCGTTGATAATAGTAAGTTCGTTGAGAAGGTCCTGCTTTGATTGTTCGAATGTTTTCTCAACTTTTTTAAGATAGGTATCATCGACGCGTAATGCTTGTTTTGTCTCCTGATACTGTTGTCTAAGTATATCTAACTGTTTTTTTAGCAGAGTACTCTCAGTTGCAAAAAGGCGAATGTTAACCGAAGCCTCTTTTGAATGCAGTTCTTCAAGTTGTTTTCTATAGGTAAGATGTAACATTTGTTCATCGAGATATTCGCCTTGGAGTGTGCGATCTTTTTTGGTAGATAGTGCTAATTTTTCTTGATCATTTTTTTTAGTTTTTATTTCTTCTGTTATAGCATTTATGCTGTTTTTTCTTTGATAAATATCTACAAGTGTTGCATTATTGTTTTTTTCCTTTTCTACTATCGCATTCTCTGTTTGCATGATTTGTTCTGATATTTCTTGCAAATCATCATAGGTTGGAGATGTTTTACTACTTTTTTTCAACTTGCTTTGTGTTGGATCAGCAATAAGATCAGTAAGTTTTTTGAGATGGTCTTTTATAGTAATCAGAATTTGTTGTCTGAGTGTTTCTATTTCATCAATGGTATGCATGTTTTGCTTGATAACATTGAGAATTTTATCAAGCATTTGTTTGTCTGATGTATTTTTATTGCTATTGTTTTGTCGCTCATCAAGCAGTTGTTCTTTTCTTTTTAACTCTTCTTTTTCCCTGGTCAGTGGCGAGAGTGCCTGTATTTCTTTTTCGTCCTGCTGAATCAAGTTGACCAGCTTTTCCCAAGGATTTTTATCGGTTGTAGATGATTGATTTTCTATGATTTTTTTAATATTAATCATGCCATTTGTTGGCATGTTTATTGTGAGAAGCACCAGTAGATATATAAGGCGCATCATGGTGAACATTCCTTTGCTAGAAGTTTTTAATTACTTTAAAAAATCATTAAACCAATGCGGGTCTTTTTTGTGTATTATTTGTGTATGCATAGATAAACATTCTAAGAGCCAAAGGTCAATTGATGCAAGAAATTGAGCAGAAAAACTTTTTGAAATATGTTCTATCTCATTAATTATTGTTGAAAATGGTTGATAAAAAGCAGACATATCGAAACATTTTTTTGTTTCAAAAGATGTTGCAGGAGCATCAAGAAGAAAAAGAATATAACAGAGTATTATTTTTTTTTGCACAGAGTTTGTATGGGTAAGTTTCTGCTGTGTTTTTTGTTCATATAAGAGCAGTATCGCCTCAAAAAGATTTTTATTTTTTAAACCCATCTGAATATACGCATTACTTGTCTCAAGCAATAACATATAGAAGCTGTATAGAGTATATGGCTGTGTTGGTGGAAATTCTATGGTATGTAGGTTGGTGCAATAAAAGTTATTTTGCTGACAATGTATGGTATATCCAACAAAAGCTCCACGACTTATTCCTGTTCTATATTGATCAGGGGGAAAAAAGCATTGTATTTTGCTACCATTTTGATCAAAAATATAGGTACTGTTATTGTACAGTGAAAAAATGAAGCCATGACTATCTTGTGGAATTTTATACATATTGTTGTGTATACCGTTTTATTTTTTTTAAAAAAGAGCACTGGCGAAAGGGATATATTTTAGAATAGTATACCTATATATTTTTTTGTACGAATTAAAACGCACGTTCAACTGTGAAACGAATAATTTTATGGTAACGCAAGTTGTTAAATAATAGGGAGATATAATGAGTGAAAAAAAATTGTTATTGTCTGTTGTTGAGCTGATATTCTTTATGCAATTTCTGACCCCATTCTCTATTTATTGTACTGATAAAAAAAACAATAGGCAGTTGCCCAATGCGTTGGTGCCAAAGGTGATGGTTGTGGTGATTATTGATGGTTGCTCATATGAAACTTCTACGTTTGTACAAAAATATTATATCAATGGATTGCGCTATATTACGGGTAACGCAACTATTTTTACGCAGGCATATTATGCTCACGGCCTGCCAACAACCGCTCCTGGTCATACAACATTTATAACCGGTGTGCATCCCAAAACACATGGTATTGTTGGCAATAATTGGCCAGTCAATGATAAAAAACAGGTTGCGTATTCATGCAAGCAGGCGCAAGACTCTCTGTGTATGGTTGATACATTAACCGATCAAATGCAGCTCGGTAATAATCAGGCTGGTAAAGTTTTTGTCTATAGCTGTTCGACAAAAAAGCGTGCAGCACGAGCACTGGCAGGAGAGCTTGGTACGGCTATATGGTTTGATGAGAAAACAGGGTTGTTTACCTCGACGCAAAAACATAACTTTATAGAGGTATTTAATAAAAAGAAAAATCATATAAAAACAGCACGATCCTTTGCCTGGCATTCGCAATATTCCCTCAAGGCGGCGCAGTATAGATTGCCTGATGTAGGTATCTATACGCATGCATCTGCTCCATCAATGATCAATAAAAAATATGCTATTGATAGAGGAGCCAAAAAGCCGTACGAAACGTTTGTAAAAACACCTCTTGCAGACGCGCTTGTTGTGGAAATGGCAGTGGCATGTATTCAAGACTTTTACCAGTCTGCGGCACCTACCGATAGGCTTGCATTGTTTATTAGTCTGAGCGCTCATGACAAGCTTGCCCATCTATTTGGACAATATAAATACGAGCCGCTTGATAGTATGTATAGTGCTGACAAATCATTGCAAAAGGTTGTTAATCAATTGCATGCAAAGTTTCGCAAGCAGGATATTGTATGGGTGTTTAGCGCTGATCATGGTGGTCCTGCAATAATCGATGATCTAAATGATAGAGGGCTTACTCTTGCAAAGAGGTATGATACAAAAACAATTATAGCAGCATTAAATAATGCACTATCTACTGCTATCGGTATTGATGGTATTGTCTGTAATGTAAACACGCCGTTTGTATATTTTTCGCACAAAATTTTTAACAGTCTTGCTCCAGAAAAACAAAAAGAAGTTTTTGCCGTAGTAAAAAAGAGCTTACTTGAGAATGGTTCAATTCTTAATGCGTGGCCAATCAGTGAGATTTCATCAGGAGTGTATGACAAAGGAGATGTGCGATCATTACTTGCAAATCAAATATTTGAGGGTCGTTGTGGTGATATGGTATTTTTGGTGCGACCGTACACCCTGATAACCGATCATCTCAAAGGCACTTCGCATGAGACGCCCTATGAGCAGGATACGCATGTACCTCTTATGATATATTGGCCGGGCAATATAGAAAAGAAAATAATTACTGATCGATGCGAAATGGTTCAGGTTGCTCCAACGCTTGCGCAGCTCTTTGGCGTTCCGCGTCCATCGGCAAGCCTAGCGACATTGCTGAGAGGGATTAATGAGAAAGAAGTGTTGTCGAAAAAATAATAAGTATTCGAAAAAGAAAGCAATGGTGAATAGAGGGGAATTATAAAACAATAAGAAAAAGAAGAGTATCTCTATGTTTTGATACATGACATAGAGATACTCTTCTTTTTTTAAATAATTAACCAGGTAATAATTTTTACTATGGTATTAAAATAGTTGTAAAGGTTTATGCGGTAGCTTAAGTATTCTTTCTGCTAGAGCAATGCGATTTTTTGCAGCAAAAAGTGCTGTTATATTTGTTGCAAGACAATTATTATTTGATTTGAGCCGTCTTTCCAGACTGAGACGTGCTTGACGCAACTCATTTACGGCTTTCTCTTGTTCTTCTAAGGGGATTTTGTGAGCATTTCTAGCTATGTAGTTCTCTATTTTTTGTATTCTATGGTGTAGTATAGCAAAGCCATCAACCCGTTTTATACAGATAGGTTCATTGATTTGACCCTCCATTGAATAGAGCGGTGCACTTATAAACACAAGCATTCCGAGAGTTATATAGTTTGATATTATTTTTTTCATTATGCTGCCTCTTATTCTTCGTTTAATTTTTTTAAGATATTTTAATGTGCTCGGTAGTTTGTGGTAATCCAAGAATTCCTTCTGCTGCGGTGATACGATTTTTTGCAGCGCTCAGGGTTACTATGTTTGCTAGTCGATTGTTGGTGAGCAACCTTTTATGTATATTAAATCGTGCTTGACTGAGAAAATCGATTGCTCGCTTTTTGCTATTGATTGAGAGGATTGTTTCGTGATCTTGAATATATTGTTCCAAGATTTGTATTTTTTCGTGTAATTTGCAGGCTATATCAAAATTGATTATATCAAAATCAATAACATTGGAGATGGGTTGTGCTGTTCGCTCTATTTGTTCCATGCCCAAAGTTGACATGTTTACCAAAATGAGCAATACGAGAATCGGATAAATTGATACTATTTTTTTCATTATATTTCCTCTTATTTGTTTAATTTTATAATAAAGAGTTTAATTATATTTCATGTATTAGCGTACATAAAACATATTCAAATTGTCAATAGATTGTAAAATCATCATAATTCTTATTAGTTTTAAGAAAAGAGGTTTATGTGTATGATCGTTGGTACATTTAAAACTTTTTCATATTTTTTACTTCTGAATAGAAGTTATTTTGTACGTAGAAAAAATATTATTGATTTATTTGGTTTGGAACGTATTACTGTTTTTTGTATTTTATTGGCTTTGTTTTCAACTACTTTGCGCATGTTTATTGTGCAGCTAAGAATCGTCTTTCAAGCTCGCTTGAGCCCTTAACAATATCTTTATACCAAATGTATTTAAGCTCCAGTTGCTCGCTGTCTGAAAGCTGCCAGTTTTCTGTTTGTGCATGCAGACGCGTGCTAATGTCATACAGACAGATAGAAACACTAACTGATATATTTAAGCTCTCGGTAAAGCCATACATAGGGATCGAGACAAATGCATCTGCTTGTTTTATAGCATCATCGCTGATACCTGAGATCTCGGTTCCAAAGAGTAGCGCTATTTTGCTGTCTATCGGCAGCGTGTTGAGTTGATGGAATGATTTTTCACCCGCAAGTTCATGATGCGGGGTAGTGGCAACGACTATATAATCACGCTCTTTTAAAAAAGCTATACAATCACTAATGGCTTCATGTCTATAGATAGTTATCCACTCTGATGCGCCACGCGTAATGCCGTTATGTGCGTCATAGTTTTTAAATGCAGGATTTTCTATAATATGCACATCTTGCACACCAAAGCATTCAGCGGAACGGACCGCTGCGCTAATATTATGCGATTGATAAATATTTTCTAAGATAATAGTTACCCGGCGCGTGCGTTCTTGGAGAATGGTAGCGATACGCCTTTTTTTGCTTTCCGTAATATATTCTTCTAAATATGTTGTAAATTGAGCATAGTGTGTATTGGTTGTGTCCATAAGATAACCTTGCTATGTTGTTGTAAAAGGGTAAAAATTGTACGTATATTTAATATATATTCGTTAGTTGCGTGATGATGAAACTCATGTTGTTCTATATTGTTTTTTTATACAGAAAAAAGTAGGAGAGTATTAGAATGAAGCGTACCATCTTTTGGCAATTGTTCCTACTGGCATTGTTCTTTTTGCCTCTGCAGAGTGCAACGCCACCTATTGTAAATATTAATATTCTTAATGCGGGTTCAGCATACCTTGGCGACTCTGCTCTCGCCTATGTAGGAAAAGCACTGGCGAGTGGGTATGCAACACTAAACCCCCTGCAAAATATAAAATCAGCTGCGCTATGGGTTGAGCGCCATCCTGTTAAAGTTTGCATATATGGCAGTGCTTGTGGTTATGGGGCTTTACAGTATCGTCTCAGTAGATTAAATAGTATATTGCTATCAGAGACTTGTTGGTCTTTGTGGCATAATGAATCATCAATTGAGCAATTATATGCACTGGGTCAAGATACATTAGGAGACCTATTGCTTAAAGATATTCAAAAGAGCTATTTGGACGTTAGCAAGCCCACTGATTTTATACAGCCACTTGCAAAATTTATACGTGATGTTGATCATGAGCAAAAAATGCTTACAGAATATCAAAAGCTTTTTAGATGGGCGCTAATTATTCATATAGAGTCATTTTGTATGTTTAATGCAGATATCATTGCTCAGCTTGATAATCGAATAAAACGACTAACGTATATAAAACAATCATTTCTTAACTGGTTGGCTAATTTTAACCTTGCAAATCATTAAAAAAATTGTATGACGTACTCAGAGAGGATGTTAAAATATGATCGAAAAAACTATAGGTCAAATTGCCGTAGAAGAAGGCTTTCTTGCTCAGGATTTGTATGCAAAATCTATTGCAGCAGCTGCAGATGAAAACAGTTCTTTTGAAGCGTATGTTTTGAAAAATAATCTTATAAGCGAGCGTGATATTGCTTTTTCGTATGCAAAACTATACGGCAAGACTTTTTATGAGGCTATTGGTGAAAAAGTAGCTGATCCTGATTTAATGGCACGCATTCCTCTGCGATTTTTGCGTGATAATGCAGTGGTGCCATTGCGAGAAGGTCAGCAGGTGCGCATTGCAACAGCGCGGCCCTATGATTTTCAGCCAATTGATGAGCTGAAGTTAATTTTTGAAATGCCCTTTGATCTGGTCGTTGCACCAAAGAATATAATTCTTGAAGCTATTAATAAATATTACCCACTCGAGGGTGCTCAAAAAATGATTGCTGAGCTCGAAGAAGAGGCTTCCCAGGGAGATGCTCTTCGCTTCGAGGCGATAGAAGAAACAGATATTATGGGTGCTGCTGATGATGCTCCTATTATTAAGTTGGTAAATAATATCTTATATCAGGCGGTCAAGCGTAACGCATCAGATATACATATAGAGCCGTTTGAGAAAGAGTTACGTGTTCGCTATCGTATTGATGGGGTAATGTATTTAGCGCTTACACCGCCCAAGCGTACTCAGGGAGCTCTTATATCTCGTATCAAAATCATGTCTAATCTCAATATTGCCGAAAAAAGAGTGCCCCAAGATGGGCGTATTCAGATTAAGGTGGCCGAAAAAGCAATCGATATTCGTGTGTCTATTCTGCCGGTAATTCATGGCGAGCGCGTTGTTATGCGTTTGCTTGATAAGACGCGTAGCTTTGGGCAGCTTGATAAGCTTGGATTTAGTGAGCGTGATTATCGGGTGATGAAGCAATGTACTGAGCAGCCCAATGGTATTCTGCTTGTGACCGGTCCTACCGGTTCTGGTAAAACATCAACCCTGTATTCGATCCTCTACGAGCTTAATTCTCCTGATGTTAATATTGTTACCGTAGAAGATCCGGTAGAATATCAAATGGCTGGTGTTGGACAGGTGCAAGTGCGCGAAAAAGTGGGCTTAACCTTTGCTGCCTCATTGCGCTCTATTTTACGACAAGATCCTGACATTGTAATGATTGGTGAAACTCGTGACCAAGAAACTGCTCAGATTGCAATACAAGCAGCTCTTACCGGCCACTTGGTGCTCAGTACGCTACATACAAATTCTGCCGCAGCAACTATTACACGACTGCTTGATATGGGTATTGAACCATTCTTAATAAGTTCGACGCTTGTCGGTGTTGTTGCGCAGCGATTGGTACGTAAATTATGCCTACAGTGTCGTGAAAAATATACCCCAACGCCAGAAGCATTGCGCCGCATCGGTATTAGTGAAGAACAGGCAAAAAAGATACAGTTTTACAAGCCTGGTGGTTGTGATGAATGCTTGCAAACAGGCTATAGAGGCCGTCTTGCAATTTTTGAGATCATGACCATAACGCCTGATATTGTCAAATTGATTCTTGCGCGATCAGATACTGCAGAGATACAAAGACAAGCAGTAAAAGATGGCATGACATTGCTGGTACAGGATGGTGTGCGTAAAATTATAGAGGGAGTCACTACGATTGAAGAAGTATTGGCAGTTGCAGAATCTGGGGAAGAAATTATCTAAGAAAACGGTAGGGATGACGATCATTGAGCTTATAGTAGTGCTTGCAATGGTCGTTATCCTTTGTAGTGGTTGCTTTGTTGTCGTTGAGAGAATACAGCAGAATTTAAATACCAAGCTGGCGGTGAACGAGCTGTATTCGTGGTTTTTGCATGCTCATACGCGTGCACAGATTAGTGGCGTGTCACAAAAAATAATTTTTTATCCGCAGGCGCAGTCGTATAGGGTAGGCGAGATACTGATTACACTCCCAAAGGGCGTTGTGTTTGGTGGAAACAAAGCACTATCCGTTCTTGTCCCACCATCAAAGCCGAGCACTGCTCTTTCTCAAGCGATAACGTTTGTGGATAAAACAATTAATTTTTATCCTGATGGAACAATGCAGGCAGGTGTTGTATACTTTGGACATCAAAAAGAATCTCGATTATATGCAATAAGCAGTGGTGTTCGAGAGCCTTTTTTTATTCGACTCTACTGTTATGAGCATGCGCGATGGCGACTTGTTGAAAACGAGCTAACCAAGACTTGAAAAAAAAATGAAAAAAATAGCAGTACTTATTGCAGCCCTGCGTTTATTTGGTTCACTCTTTATAGCCACTCTTATACTGTTTTCCATTATTGAGAGCGATCAATGGGTCATTCAACGGGTTGAGAAAGCTATTATTGAAACTATTGAAAAAGAGTATAAAACAAAATTTTCTTGCACCCTCGCATATATCTCTATTTTTCAAGGGAGGATTGTTTTGTGGGATGTTCATGCAACAAATACGCAAGACACCCCTTTTTGGGAATGGTTTTCTTCAGAAATGGAGATACATTTTTCATACAGTAATTTCTTATCTATGCGCAAAATTTCCTGTTCATTTTATGTTCCATTCTTATATTGTTATAGCACTGCTATTGATAACGCTGTTGCAATTGGAGAGCATGTAAAACAATTGAGAGGACCCCCTCTGCCTTCTTCTTTGCTTAGACTTGCTCGCATTGTGGTGCAAAAGTTTCATGTTGATATTGCAGAAGAGGGTCAAAAAAAGTTTCTTTCTACTGATGGATCGTTTTACTCTCGCTACAAAAGTACCTGGGGAAGCTCCACTATAACAGCGCAAAACTGCATGTATTGCAATAATGGAACACTAGTAGTGCAAAATGGCTCTTGTATGGTTGAGAAAATATACGATGATAAAAAAAATGATACAAAGCATACTTTTCATGGACAATGCGATGCATGTCTTTTGAATAAAAAACATCGCTGTGCTGCTTCGGGAGATTATGTTAATGGTTTATTGCAGACAAACTTTTCTGTTGATGACTATTGTGTTAGTGGCAGAGCTCACTCATCTCAGCCATATGGCACTATTTTGATTAATGGTGATATTGACGGTGCGTATATCAAAAGCATTATGTGCGCTCTTATATATAATAAGCCTTTGGAGTATACACGTAGTGATAAAAAAATAGCGTATCAGGGTACGCTTGCGCCAGACTTCTCTACTCTCTCATGCGCCTTTCAAAGTGGCAAAAGTTATCTGCAGGGGAAGATTGATTGTATGCCGGCAAAAGGTTCTTTTGATTGGTATGTTGATTCAGATTGTACTGGCATTGCGTTAATGCAGTCATGTGAAGGATCAGCACATATACTAAAAAATAGTGGTGAATGGGAAGCTTCTACGAATTTTATTGCAGCATTGCACGGTTTTAGAAATAAATTGTATGATCTCTCTGTTCATGCCCTCTATAAGAATGGAATGTTGAGCGTCGATGCACATGATAATCAATCACGCTGTGTGAAGGGCGTGTATAATGTGAATAAGCGTAGCGTTGAGTCATGTATATATACAAAAAATGATAAAAAACAGATTACGCATATCGTTGATGCACAAGAAAGGGCAACAGGCACAATATATCCATCAGCTATTGAAGAGCTCGCTGCTCTTGGTGGGGTACATGTGTGGTGTGAGCAACCATTGCACTATGAAGGTTATTTTTCAACACAATCAGCAGTGTTTGATGTTACTGGTTCTCAAATCTCAATATATGGCACCAGCGTACCTCTCTATATTAATGCATTAAAAGCACATATTGATGCTAATGTATCTGATCGTGTATGTAAAATATATAATGCACATGTTGGTGTTAACCAAGGCAGCGCTGATTGCGCCTATGGCGTTATTAGTTTTTCTAACGCTACTTTTAAAAGTAGCTTGCCAATTTGTTTTTCCCAGATTCATGTTATGCCCTATCATGATGTGTATGGAGTTATTAGTGGTGCCATATTGTATTCGTGTGGCATGTGCTCTTATGGCAGAAATATAGGCAATACAAAAATTTCTGTAGATCAGCCCATTATTTCTGGTTACTGCTTGTTTGATCAAGTCTATATTAGAGCTAATATATTTTCTGATCAATTCCATCAGCAGCTGCGTAAAATGCAATTTGCACCGCATAAAACATGTGCCATTGATCTTGTGTGGAGTTGTCGCAATCCTATAATGGTAAAGACCGATCTGCTTGCAATTTCTTTTTTGAGTAGCGGCAAGGCAACGGGAACTATGGTGCAGCCATTTTTAAGTGGTTCTATCAGTGTTGTTGAAGGGAAATTTAATTTCCCCTATAAGCCATTGTTTATTTCTTTTGGAGATATTGTGTTTGAGCAAAGCTCTAGCGAAACGTTTGCAGAAAGTGCAAATCTGCATTTTGTTGCTCGCAATGTCATTAAATCATATGACGTAACGCTAGGCATTCGAGGAACTCTTGCGCAGCCACATATTGAGCTTTCATCATATCCAGTGCTACTTGAGAATCAGATTATTACGCTTCTTTATGGCGGTTCTGATGAAGGGTCTATTTATTGTATGGTGCCACAAACATTGGTAAAGTCCCTTTCTAGTATGGTTCTTGGTTCTCGAGAAGAGTCTTCAAAGACCTATGAATTTGTACAACACATGCTTAAACCCTTTCAGCATGTTCGCGTTATTCCACGTCTTTCTAACAAATCTGCTCGTGGTGGTATCAAGGGTGCATTATCTGTTGAGATCGATGATCGCCTTCGTGCAACGGTTGAGAAAAATTTTGACTTGAGCGAAGAGGCGGCTATTGATATCGAATATGATTTGTCTGATGATACTATTCTCAAATGCGCTCGTGATGAGCGCGGTGAGTATGGAATAGAGATAGGATCACGTTGGCATTCATAGATAAGCAGAGATAAAAAATAAGAATTATGCGTTCTTACCCGTTCGACTACACTCGCCAAGAGCTCATTGCGCTTCCATTCGACTACACTCGCCAAGAGCTCATTGCGCTCAGGACGAACGATTTATGAATCTGCTACGTAAGCTTTAGATGAATTTTGCACACCTAAAGAAATCTAGCTATAGATGGTTTTGTTGAAATGGCAATAAAAAAAATTTGCTGAAATAGTGCGTTGTCTACATAACAATGGGGCTCGTGAAAGAGCCCCATTGTTATTAAATACGTTTAAAATTAATTACTTCTAGTACGTAAAGCTGATCGAGCCAAATACTGTCGATGTACGATATGCGTTACAGCGACGAATAGGTATCTGTGCGCTCATACCAAGATTAATGCAGCGTGCAATGTCATACCCAAAGCCAAAGAGTAGCATATGTGTTTTCCAGCATGATTGGTTCTCTAGTTTGCCCACAAGAACAGCATTAGCTGGTGGCGGTGTGATCGTGAGATGCAAGTTATTTTCATTGTATGTTAGATCATTTCTATGACAGGTGTTGAGATATGCCTGAGTACTTGCTACCGAAATGCAATCTTTTGCATGGAAGACACCACGATATGCCGAGTAGAGTGAGAGATTATCAACCAAGTGATAGGCGTTAAAGCCAACGCCACAGGTTACGTTTAGTCCCGGATCAACCTTGAGGTCAGCTGAATAGGGGTATAGTCCTTGTTGTAGTGGATGGGTAGGCACGGGCACATTAGTGTCTGTTTTGGCAGCAAATTGGTGTACGCCAAGGTCAACGCCAAACTCTATAGAGTCAATAAAATCAATGCTGAATCCAATGGTTCCGCCATAGCCAAAGTGACCATTGCTACCCGTTGGCAGACTAAAGAGGTGGCGCGGGTTGCGCTCAACGCCTGTTGGCAAACTTACCTGGGCTGCAAAGAATGGGGTAAATATCAGACGCGGGAACGCTGGGTTCTTAGAATGCATATTGTATTCACCATAGCCACGATATAAGAGTGAGACCAGGGTGTCTTCGAGGCCAAACTTTTCAAAGCAGGCGAGATTAAGGTCAAAGGTTTGTGCAAGTTTGTCGAGTTGCTCAGGTGATGCAAGATACTTTTGGATACTTGTTTGCAGATTTGCAAAGGTAATATTTACGTCAGGATCTTCTGTAGGTGTTGGTAGGTACGATAAATTGGGGCAGGTTGCCTGTGTTGCAGAACAGGTGAGAGATTGGATGAATGGTTTTTGTGATATATGACAAATACCCCCTTGTACGAGCAGTCCAAAGTTACAGCAGATATCAATAAAGAGTTGGCCGCGCAAACCTTCTTTGCGGTACTTTATTGGTATGGATAGATATCCAAGTCTATTTGCCGTACTTCCTCCTGTATCTTCGGTTCCTACCACTACTCCAGGTTTTATTTTAGCAGAATCACTGTTGAGAGGATTGATGAGAATATCGAATAATTCTTTGGCAATACCATCCCTTGCCAGATCGGCGGTAGTAGGAGAGATGAATGTTGGTGGTGCTGCCGGGGGAGTTGATCCACTTGTTTGTATTAAATTGAGAGGCTCTGGGGTAGGAAAATAATAAGGATCGGTGAAAAATTTGTTACCCAAGTATATTTGCAAATTAGTATAGGGAGTGCTAATTGGAGTTGCGGGAGGTGGTGTTGTAGCAGGGTTAAATTGATCAGTATTGAGCAATGGTTCGTTGCAATATTTATAAAACAATCCCAACACATTCCAATTGCCCAGCATGTCGCCAATCTCTCTTGCATTATCACAGGGGATGACGGTAGCGTCAGTATCATTAGGACAGGGTGCATCAGGGCCACAGTTTATCGGTGATGCGCGTGATGCACTTTGATAAAATGCCGTGCATACAAATCGGGCTCTTGTACAACAAAGTGGTCGATAGCGACATTCACAGTGTTGTGTTTTGATATCAGTGACGTCAACTGCTTCGTTGCAAAATTGCACTGCCTCTGGGTGTTCATTGTCATATTTTGTTTGTTGCTCTATATCATCACAGGCAAAGTCATCAAACTTTTTGAGATAATCATAGGGGTAATAGGTGTCGGCAAAGAGGTAGGGGTCGTTTTTATTAAGTGTTGTAAATGAGATTGCTCTGATATGCGTTGACCACATGATGACGCATATACTTACGAAAAAAAATCTGCCGCAAGCATTCATAGCGGGTCCTTTTTTTAGTTGTTTTTTTAAATCCAGCTTGATACCATTGGTGGTAGTCTATTAATTTTTTGATTTTTGTACAAGAAAAGGTTTTTTGCATGCAACCAAATAACAAGATGCGTCTCCCTCTGGCAGTTATTGTAGCGATGAACGCAATGATTGGTGCTTCTGTATTTACCCTTCCTGCTGCATTGAGTATTTTGGTGGGACCGGCAGCAATAGCATCGTATGCGCTTGTTGTTTTGCTGGTTATAGCAATAGCCCTTGCTCTTATTCGTGTTAATGCAAAATATCCTTCATCGTTTCCCGTATACACTCATGCCGCAGCGTGGGGCGGCTCTATTGCGGGCGCAATGTCATCTTTTTGTTATATTGCGGGACTAACCGTTGCGCTTGGTTTGCTTGCACGTATTGCAGGCGTGTGTATACACACCTACCTTCCAGCTGTTTCTGCCCCCCTATGGATGCTGAGCTCTACCTGGTTATTTGTTGGCTGCAATCTTTTTGGTGCAGCTATTGCACAGGTATTACAGTATATACTGATTGCGTTAACACTACTGCCAATGCTATTAATTATTATTTTGTGTGCACGATACTTCTCTTTTGCGAATTATGTGCCCTTTGCTCCTTATGGCATCAAATCAATACTGCTTGCAAGCCAGGCGGTGATATTTGGCTTTTTTGGTTTTGAGGTTATACCTGCTATGAGTGGACAGGTTCATGATGCACGCAAAACAGTTCCTCGTGCAATGGTGTTAGCGATTATAGTAACAGGACTCGTATATATTTTATTTATCGGCTCAATATTTGGTGCCGTACCCCTGCATGTATTTACCAGCGCCCAAATGCCTCTCTCGCAAGCAGTGTTGTCGCTGTATCCTATGCATCACTGGCTTGGCTTTGTTATAGATTGGGCAGTTATTGTGACGGTGTGGGGAACTATGTTGTCAATGATTATGGCGATAGCATCACTCTTTAGTGAGCTTACGGGCATAAGTAGCAAAAAATCTCTTATACTGCTTGGTTGTGCTATTTCTGCAGTGGGACTTATTTTTAGCAATATCGAAACACTTTTTGCACTTGTCGCGCTTTGCATTACTATTAGTTATACGATGAGTATTATGGCACTCTTTTTTATGACAGCTCGCAAAAAATCAAACATTGCTCTTGGTGTTATTGGTTGCTCTGCAACTCTCCTGGTTATGTATTGTGCCCTTGAAAAACTTTTTACTATTCTTTTTTAATTTTTTGGATGATATCAATATGTCTCACGTCATGTATTCAGCGTATTATCGAGCACATATACCAAAAGAGAAGGTATGGTTTTTTGTTGCAACGATTCGTAGTTTTGACAACTTGCTCTTTGATCGTACCTGCGATGTAGAGAACAGCATTTTTGAGCTTTATGTGTCGCCCGATCGCGTAGATGAGTTTGAGGCTCTGATGGGGTGGTATCAAAAGCATGGGTATGTACAAAACCTAGAAGCCGGTGTTTCGCCAGATGCTAAAAGCTTGTAATAATATGCACAATGTAGTAGTATTATTTTCGGTTTGTATATATAAAAAAATATAAAAAATATGATATGTAGCGAGGTTTTACGTGAACAATTTCAAAAAATATTTTGTCGCACTGTTTTTGCTGAGTATATTGCCGGTATGTGCAATGGAGCAACAAGATCCCAATAATAATGATTCTAATTGGAATGTAATTATTAGACAAAAAACAGCCCCAATAGTAAAAACTAAAGAACAATTATTACAAGAATTGTTAAAAAATCGTCGTGCTATTGCATATGCGCGCAAAAAAGCGTGGGAGGCTAAGCAAGAAGCGATACGTCAAGGTAAAATACAAAAAGAAAAAATTGAAAAAGCTTCTTTGAAAAATATGTCAGCATATGTTAAAGAAAATGAAAATAGTGTAATAATTCAGGATCACGCAAATCATCAAGTATTATTTTTACTCAAAAGAGGGCAGGAAATTCCTATTGAAGATTTTAAAGTTGTCGATAGGGCTGATTATTTGGTTGGTAATAAAGCTGACTGGAACCATAATTTTAATCCTTTAGTAAAGCAATACTTAAAGTATGGAGAGCTTAATACTGTTGATATAGACGGTTGTCATCAATATGTTATCGTTGGAGCAATAGCTGACAATGACGATAAGTATTTTGATTATGGTGAATTTGAGTATGGCGTAAAAGACGATGCAGAAGGTAAAAAAATATGCTATCATCATTGTTTTAGAACTAATGATTGTAAATATTTAAAACAGCAAGATAAAAAAGAATTAAAAGAGTATTATTTGCAAGAAAGAAATGAACTCCAGCAAGAAAAACAAGACAACAGTGATAACTCTGAAAAAGAATAAAAGATACTGCTGAAATATTTTTATATCTATAAAAATCACCTGATGCGAGCTCTATAAACAAAAGCTTCGCTCAGGTGATTTTTTATTTTGGCAATTCTTGTTTCTCTCTCACCTGCTGTGCTATGTAGTACTGAAACATCTTGTAAAAAAAATAACAGTACAGATACGCACTGCTTCGCAGTAGTCTTTAGGGGGGCGAAATGAATGCACGATATGCGATTATATATACTTGTTGAAAGGGTGTTTGTTGTGTTTGCTGTATTTGTGTTCCTATGTATTCTTTTTACTCCATTGCAAGTCTTTTGCTCATCATGGTCAGATATGCTCGATATCTATCGTGTCCCTATGGGTGAATCAACCTATAAAATTATCAAAAAACAGTATGATGGTTTTTTGCAAGGCAGTGCGCCAGCTATTGCTGATACCTGTATTAAACAGATATCTATTGTTGAAAACAATGAGCCGCTGGTAGACCTTTCTCACATCAATAATCCTCGCCTGAGTGTTATGAGTGAATCAGAATTGTTACTTGCACATGAATCGTTAGACGATATAGATTCTCGATCAGCAAGATATAGCCTAATGCGCCGCGGAGTTTTTGAAGCATTATTACGTATGGTTGATGAAATCGATACTCTTGCGCCGCTGTTTGGTTATGAAGCGGGAGCTCTCGAAATTCGACTGTTTGAAGGGTTGCGAGATATAGCTACCCAAAAGGAACTTTTTGATAATAAAATGGCTGAACTTGCGAAAGTAAATATATCGTTGAGCGAGACTGAATTGTACATGGAAACAGCAAAGTGGGTCTCCCCTTATATCAATAACGTTCCTGCTCATTCAACAGGCGCCGCTATTGATATACATGTTTGGAATAACAAAACAGGATCATTTCTTTCCATGGGACGATTTAATGTTGGAGGTGTCTTGGCTCCAATGTTTTCTGCAAACAGCATTCTCACCAAGCAGCAACAAGAAAACCGTTTGCTATTGTTGATTGCGGCTACGCGTGCTGGGTTAATTAATTATGTATACGAATTCTGGCATTTTTCACTTGGTGATTGTTATGCAACCTATTGGTATACAGAATTTTCTGATCAATATTGCGCACAATATGGCATAGTAGATGTATAAAAATTCATAAAACTTCTTAAAATATGTAAATACGGTAACAGGCTTTTTTTGTGTATTATAAATAAAAATGCGCTGCAAGCAAAGCTTAAGTTTTCAATTATTGTTATCGGTTTTTGTTTTATGGTATGTATTAATTAATGGGACATTTTAAAGGAATATAATATATACACTGCTTCGCAGTAGTCTTTTAGGGGGGCGAAATGAAGTTACAATACCGGGTTGCAATAATTTTATTGCACACTTTTTTACCGTTTTTTTCGGTGCATGGAGATGAGATAAATCAATTTTCTGGCGATGTTTTAGCGGGCAAAAATGATATAGCTATTGTTTGTGTGCCTGTTGTATCAGTGATGAGCAGGTCGTCAAAAACGCCAACATGTGCTGATGAGATAGTAGTTCGATCACGCTTTAGTGGCGAAATGTATACATTGCCAAAAGAGCATCGCAATCCATTGTGTTGTACACAGTTATTGAAAGGTGACCAGGTCAAAATATTAAAGCAGAATGATACATGGTTGTTGGTAAGGTCTTTAGAACAATACGTGTATGTAAATGGTGTAAAAAGATATATAGATGGTTGGGTTCCTGAATATGCTATAAAACGATATCTTGAAAAAAATATTACTGAAACTGTTGAAAACAAAAGCAATCAAGGCGAATTTTCTCAGAATAATTTACATGGTATAAATAGTACATGCAATGAACAAGCAGCTCGTAAAAAAATTATTTCTTTTATGCGGCATGCGATAGGCAATCCTTATGTATGGGGTGGTCGGAGCGTTGGCAAACATAAGGTTCGTGGCGAAGTGGTCGGCCCTGATTGTTCGGGGCTTGTGGGTCTTGCATACAAAAAAGCTGGCATATTTATTCCACGCAATGCTCAGAGTATGCGTCATGAAGCTAGGGCAATAGAGTGTGGTGCTGATCTGCAGACAGGAGACCTTATATTTTTTGCTCACCCTGACAACAAAAACAGTATTACTCATGTGGTGGCGTATAGCGGTAACGATTCAGTTATCGAGTCAAAAGTACCTGAGGGTGTTATTGAGACAGCATGTACAAAACGCTTTGGTATGTCTATGCAAGATATGGTGTCGGGAGAGCTATATATGAAGCCTGCTCGTAGACTGTACTTTGGTACATTTTTTAATACATAAGGGAATGGGGGTTATTTTACCTATAGCGAGATTCGCTTAGTCTTTTATTTTTTTACATGGCTTTATTGGTGCCGTTCAGAAGTAATTTTAAAACAGTATTGGTGGGATAAAGCTAAATAGAAGTTAGCTATATAATTTTTTTACTAGAACGAGGGGATACATGGAAAATAAAATGAAAAATAATATGCATCTTTTTTTACTGTGCACGCTATTGTTTGCTGTATCACAAGCGCCTATAGGGTGTATGGAACAAGTGTCTCAATCAGGGGCAGAAAAAGTTGAACAGATACAGTTACTGCAATTGGCAGAAGCACGTATTGGGCAGGCAAAAAAATATCTTTCGGAGCGTTGGCTTGGTACAAAAGCACAAGAGCATGCAAGGGCGGCGGTAGCATATGTAAGCGCTATAAAAAAAACAATTAAAGACAGTTCCCTGATAAAAAATTATCAAGAAGCTATTCACCGGCTTATAGATCATATCGCAGAACGGGTGAGTTTGGCTGAAGCTGCAGCAGAAAATCAAGAAGCAGGGGTTAGCGTAACAGAAACGGCAACGGTAGAGAATGGCGCAGCTGTGGAAGTAAAGGTACAAGAATTATCGCAAGAGATAAGGGCTCTAAAAGTAAGAATGACAGACATTCGTCATTTGACTACATCTCGCTGGCAGGGAAGGGTGGCGCAGGAATATACAACAAAAGCATATGAGAATCTGCATCGTGCTGAAAGTATAGTGGATGGCAGGCCGCTGGCAGTTAATTATGATCAATTTGCTACTATCTATATTCGTCGTGTTGCTGAGTATATACACTTGGCAAAAGTATCCGAAGAGCGAGAGTTGCCAGACATGCTGCGCGCAGAGGCAGAATTACGCCGCAGGCAAGAAAAAAGAGAGCGACGACGAGAGGCGGCTCAATGCGGGGAGGGTGCATATCGTCAAGAAAATACTCAATCACGACAAGAATCTCAACAACAGGAAAAACCACAAGAAGGGGAAAGATTTTTTGTTGGCAGAGACAGTATGTCAATTGAGCAAGCATATAGAGTTCTTGGTATAGCTCGCGAAGATCAACATAATAGCAGTGCTATAAAGAAGGCCTATCATACATTAGCTCTTACGTATCATCCTGATAAAGCTGTTAATGCTCAAGATTCAGGCGACCAAGAGAGCGAAAAGCAACAGGCAACAGCGCGTATGCAGCAGATTAATGCAGCATATAAGGCATTGAAAGAATATCTTAATTTTTAAAAAAATACATGCGTTCTTATGTTTTTTAAAACAACGACATACTCATATTAACCATTTTTTTATTGTAAAGGTTTTTTATTATTATGAATACACGTTATACACTTTTTCTACTGATAGTATGTATATATACTGTACATACTATGGAGCAATGTGTTGCACCTCAATTAAGAACAAATCCTCGAGCAGTTTTATCTATTGCTGCTTGTCATCATATAGGGCATCCAAGCAATCCGGCAGTTATGAGTGCGCCGCTTCCACCGCGCTCACCATTGTTGACACTTCGCAACTGTGTAAATAATGTTAGAAAAAGAGGCAACAATATTCCAGCTTATGCTATAATTGAGTATGCTTTTAGGTTGGCAAAAAAACAAAATACTGAATTTCTTTGGCAACTCTTTGGATACACTCTCTATCCAGGATGCACGAAGCATCCAGAGATTCAACAAATGATTGATTTTGTGGTAACTCGCCCACCACTTGTGGTGGCAGGGATGCAAAAAAAAATTAAACGCATTGTTTTTGATGCATATAGGCAAAATAACCAAGAAGAATAAATTTCTTTCATTTTCAAGAGTTTTTATTATATTTCAAGAGTTTTTATTATCATGAATTCACGGTATACACTTTTTTTATTGATAGTATGTATATATAATGCGCATACTATGGAGCAGATTGCTACACCTCAACAACTAACAGAGAGTCCTGCAGAAGCTCTCTGTGTTTCTGCTTGCGATGATATGCTTCATCAGAGCAATCCAGCAGCTATGAGCGCATCGCGACCGCCACGCTCACCATCGTCTGCGCGTCGCAGTGCTACAAGCAATATTACGCGTCGAGATAGCAATGCTCGGGCATATGCAGCAATTGGGCATGCATTTACTTTGGCGAAACAACAAAACACGGAAATACTCTGGCAACTTTTTGGACGTACGCTCTATCCAGGGTGTATGCAATATCCAGAGATTCAACACATGATTGATTTTGTAATGGCTCAGCCGCCATGTATTACAGGGGAAGCGCAAAAAACAATTGAGAGCATTGTTCTTGGTGCATACATGCAAAAAAATCCAACACTCTATTCTCATTTTCTGGGAACAATTGAGCATGATGATGCAACGGTAATAAGTACTATTGCTGATGCACATATATCGATGGTAGTGTCAAGACTGCAGGATGGCGCCATTGAGCTCTGTAACAGTAAAACAGGCAAAGTGTTGCAGATAGTGACCAAGCAATCACATGCTATAAGCTCAATGGCATTGAGTGCTGACGGAGGAATGCTTGCGATAACTGAAAACAATACGGTTTGGCTATGGGATACAAGTACTGCATTATTGGTGTATTCGTTGATAGGCAGTGCCCAAGAAATTACTTCGTGTGCATTTAGTCCTGACGGAGTGACACTTGCAGTATGCGCACACAATAGTATACATCTCTGGGATGCTAAGACAGGAATATTGCTTCATAGGTTAGCAGGACATGCAAATCGCATTAGAGCAATTGCTTTTAGTCCTGATGGTTCTATGATTGCATCAGCATCATCAGGGCATACTATTCGCCTCTGGAATATCAAAACAGGTGCATTGCTCCACACGTTGCCAAACGGTAGAGGCGGGGTGTGCTGTGTTGCATTTAGCCCGGATGGATCATTGCTGATATCAAAATCAGGTGATACTGTCTTTATTTTTGATAGTAAAAAGGGTTTGCTGCGAACTACTTTTGCAACGGGGCATGCAGCTTCCATGGATATAATTCAATGTAGTGCGGATGGTTCTCTCATTGCATCACTATCGCCAAGAGATGGCAGTACTCGATTGTGGGGGTATCGATCGTTGCGCGAAGCTTTATTAACAGAGGTAGCAGTGGTTGTTCCTCCTATACCATTACATGCAGCACCACCTAAATCATTAGATGCAGAAACACTTGCAGTAGCAGCACCTGCAGTATTGCCAAGTGCAGCTTCGTAATGTACTCCGGCAGTTAACTCTGCCATACCAAGTGTAATATCACTACATACTTCTTTGTCATCTATATTTTTCCACGTGCGTCTTCGCCATGCGCGCCAGCGGTTGCTCTTGCTACAAACAAATACAATACATAGCTAACGCTTTTAGCGGTGCTCCCTTCGCTACATTTACCATTCGCTTTCCCGCAGCATTAATTTTTTTTCAAGCAATGTAAGAGTTTTTAAATAGTGGATTTTTGTGTTGTTGTACATCAAAGATATTTTTGCCAAGATTTCTTTTGTATTAATTTTCTCAACTATTGACAAATAGTAAATAAATTTAATAGTATCAGATTGGTATACTAAATTGTTTGTTTTTTAAAAGGGAGATTGTGATGAAAAAGAATATGGTTTTATCTCTTGCTAGTTTACTGCTGCTTATCGCAGCGCCATCTATTATTTCTATAGATTATCATGCGGATACGTATTTTCAGACTTCTGATCAAGCGAAATCAGAATGCCCATCTATTTGTAAAGATCATGGTGGATGGAATGGAAATTGGAGCGGTATTTATCGTTCTTCTCAAGAGAATGATAGCGTTTGTGGTTGCAATGGAACTGAGCGTGAAAAGTGCTTAGAGAGAGAAGGGTCCTCGTTGCGTGCTGAAGCAGAATGTAATAAGTATTCAAATTAATGGTATGGTTTGAGAATAAAAAAAAGGAGTAGTTATGAAGTTACTATATTGTTTGAGTTTGCTTGTATGTATGGTTGTTATAAATTCTTTTGCCGGTACAAAAGTTCCTGAAATGCTTTACTCTCAAGATTATGCTAAAAGTATTTGTCCAAAGGTTTGTGAAAATTATGGCGGCTGGGCGACTGGTAAATGGTATAAAGGGTATCCTTCATATGGCGAGAAAGGCTATTGTGAATGTAATAATTAGTTAATTTGAGAATAATATAAAAATAATAGGAAAATAGTAAAAAGGGAGATTGCGATGAAAAAGAATATGGTTTTGTCTGTTATAATCTTATTATTGCTTGTCGTGACACCAGCTATACTCGCCATTGATGTTGCTACCGAAGGAGGACAATCCATTGGTATCATGGCGGGTGCGAAAGAAGCTCTAGAGGCCCTGAAGAAGTTGCGGGCAGATAAGAACTTTAGCAGTAATGATATCTGTCTAAAAGAAGGTGATACGTGCATGGTAGAAGGTAAGCAAGGAGAATGTTGGTGGCGCAACGGTCGCACATCTCTCTATTGTACTCTTTAGAGTCCGGCCATTGTATTTGCAAAGATCAATCGTATTAAAAAAGGGAGATTGCGATGAAAAAGAATCTATTGTTTTATACCATAGTTTTATTTTTGTTTGCTACTAGAGATTATATAGCTACCAATTTCCCGATGAATGAGGACCAAGCTCAAAATATTTGTCCAAAAATTTGCGCAACACATGGTGGCTGGAATGGGTACCACTCATGGTATCGTTACTTCAAGCCGAATAGTTATTGTGGTTGTAATTTTGCAATGAATAATAATGGGTAACGATTATCTTTACATATTTTTGAAGTTTTTATTATTACTTCAATTACTTTCCTACACAAAATGTTCTAAAGACGGTGTCGATAATACTTGTCGATACCGTCTTGCCTGTTAATGTACTCAAGTGCTCAAGTGCTTGCTGCAGTTCTTTTGATATAAGCTCATAGTAAACAATGTCAGAGTGTGCAAGGGGTAGAGTGTTCTGCAATACTTTCTCCATCTGCTCTATCAGATGATATTGTCGAGCTGATAGCAAAAAAGGCGCTTGCATGGTATCAAATATCTTTTGTACCAATTGCATGAGCGTATTTTTAACCGCGACAATACTATGTGCGTCATGCGATGATACGCTGAGAATATGCTTATTATTAATATCTGCAAAAAGCGTGTTAATGGTTTCTGCAGATGTTTTTTGCGCTAGATCATTCTTGGTCAATACAAAAATACTTTTTTCTGCATGTTTGACGGCAATATCATGATACAATTCAATTTCACTACTATGTAGTTCGCGAGAGCTGTCTACTACTATAAGTACGATATCTGCCTGTTCTGCTGCTTGGTACGAGCGCTTGATGCCTTCTTGCTCTATTATATCATTGCTTACTCGTATCCCGGCTGTATCAATAAAGGTCCAAAAAGCACCCTGTTGATAGAGAGATCCATAGAGTGTATCTCGGGTAGTTCCTGCAATATCAGTAACAATAGCCTGTGCTTTGCCAAGCAGTGCATTAAAGAGTGACGACTTGCCGGCGTTTACTGAGCCTACCAGTGCAATTTTGATTCCCTCTTTTATCACATGCTGCATAGGATAGTCTGCTTTGATTGTCTGTATGCGCTGCAATAGTGCTGTAATTTGTTCAATGATTTGTGGTGCAAAGTCATGCTCTTGATCGAGAAACTCAAAGCTTGCTTGGCAGTAGGCAAGAATGGTTAAGATGTCTTGCTCAAGCCCTGCAATGTAGTGCGAGAAATTACCGTCAACTTGTGCCAGTGCTTTTTTGAGTGCTTGCTCGCTCTGCGCACAGATAAGATCATTAATTGCTTCGCCTTCGATAAGCGATATTTTATTATTCTCAAAAGCACGTTGGGTGAATTCACCTGCAGCAGCATGACGTGCGCCACACTCAATACAACGTGATATAATAGCATTAATAATAAATGGATTGTTGTGACAGGTTATCTCAATGGTATCTTCGCCGGTAAAGCTTTTGGGGCCATCCATGACAATAAAGAGCACTTGGTCAATTTTTTCATTATTCTTGTCTACAATGTATCCCAGGTGAACGGTATGTGAAGCTATGCTTGCAATCGTTTTTTTGCCCATAAACCTTGAGAGTTTGGCGATGCACTCACGTACAAATTTTCCTGATAGACGTATAAGCGCAATAGCGCCTGGTCCTGATGGAGTAGATTGTGCAACGATAGTGTCAAACATAGAGAGTACTTTCTGTTTTATTTTTTTATACAGCTTTAACAAGATTTTAAGAGTTTAATGCAGCAACTGTGGTGTTTGTAAGAGCTTGTTGTTTGAACGTAATTTTTATAGCTAGATTTCTTTAGGTGTGCAAAATTTATCTAAAGCTTGCGTAGCCGCTTTATAAATCGTTCGCCCTGAGCGAAATGAGCTTTTAGCGAATGTAGTCGAACGGGTACGAACGCATAATTCTTATTTTTTTATCTCTGCTTATTAAAGCTTCCCACCCACCTAAAAGAAACTAGTCATATATCTTAGCGTAGCATGGTATAAAGAAAAAAGAGTAACGATATGCTTGTTACTCTTTTTTCTTTATTTTTGTGCTTATCAAATATTTTATTGAATAAAACATTATTGTATATTTATTTTTTATCTTCAAAAACTTCTGCAACCATTTGTATAGCATCAACGGTTGATGGAAAGCCAACATATACGATGAGAAAAATTATAAGTTCAATGATTTCATTTTTTTCCCATCCAACTCTGCGCATTGCTTGCAAATGTGTTTTGAGGGGTAATGCAGTGTTTCCCTGGCCAATCAAACAGGCGACAGCTGCCATCTCTCTCATTTTATCTGATAAGCCTGGGCGCGCATAAATATCACCATAAACAAAATCAACGATGTAGTTTGCAAAGTCAGGTGAAGTTTTCTTAAAATTTTCAATGATAGTCTCGGAATTATTTCCCAGAATATCATGTAATCGCTTGGGGCCTGCTTCATTTTTTATCATACAATACTGCACATCTTTTTTAAAAAAATATGTAATAAAAAAGTTATTGCTGGTGGGTAAATAGTATTCTATGACCACGGAATGCTGAGCGGTACTGTTTTTTGAGTATTGTCATGAGCAAGAGCGACAAATGAGTGAATAATTTTTTCTCTTGTGCACTATCGATGCTTGCGCCAATAATCGGTTCTTTGAAGCTAATTTTGAGTATAAGATCATCTTGTTCAACCGTAAAAGGCACTTGAGCACGATTCATAAAGGTAAGCATTTCGCTAATCCATATGCGAGCTGTTTCGATTTGCTCACTGTTCCATAGGGCCAGACGCTTTTGCTCATCAATTCTTTCTTGAAGGGGCACTTGAATAGGTTGTGCTTTTTCTGGTTGTTTTGCATGTCTATCAGCAAGAGGCCTTTGTTGCAGTGGTGCGTGAGCTTGTATGTCTTCTCTATTATTTGTCGAAGGCTTTGCTGCTGGAGGGGTATTTTTTTGGATAGGTCTTTGTTGTTGCGGTTGTGCTTGTGTAGCAGGGCGTTGTTGTGGTTGCCCGGCGGGACGTTGTTGTTGCTGTTGCGTTTGACCTTTGTAGGGTTGCTTTGCGGCAGGTTGTTTTATTTCATCAAAGAAAAAAGCAATTTTTGCTGATTTTTTGCTGAAGCCAAGAAAATTTTTTTGAGGATGTTCGAGAATTTTAATTGAAAAATTTTCTGGTTTTCCTGCGTGAAGCCATGCTGCATCGATAGCTTTTGCAATTGATACTGCTTCTTGAACGAGTGATTTCATAAGTATTTAGCACCCTCGAGAAAAAAATGTTTTAAAAAAAAGAAAAAGAAAGATATATAAAAATTGGAGCGGGAAACGGGACTCGAACCCGCGACCTTCGCCATGGCAAGGCGACGCTCTACCAACTGAGCTATTCCCGCAATTAATGTACTGTTTATGATGAGGGCATTTGATATGTCAATATACGATTAAAAAAGTATCATAGTTGCTATGTTTGTCAACTACTTTTTCAAAGGTTATGGTAACTTTATTAGTATTGAATTAGTATCGAAAGGGATTTTATATGATCGCTTTGTTAGATGGCAGTGTACGAGAAATACTTTCTGGTGCAATTATTCTTGATGTTTGCGGGGTTGGTTATTATGTATATATGCCCCATGTGGCAACGCTGCAAAAGAATTCAAAAATATGTGTATATATTTCATATCGCTTTCATGCGGAGAATGGACCGTCATTATATGGTTTCCATTCATCAGTTGAACGTGATTTGTTTAATCTTGTGCTTACCTGTAGCGGCTTTGGGCCCAAGATTGCACTAGCGATGTTTGAGCATTTGTCAGCGAGTGTTCTTGTTGATGCGATAGTGTCGCAAAATATTAAAACATTGAGTTCAGTGAGCGGTGTGGGAGCAAAAAAAGCAGAACTACTGGTACATACTATTCGTGATAAAATAATGCCATTTTCTGCGCTGGTAAATCAGTGTGGTGAAAGTTCGATTGGAAATACTCTCTCGGAACTCTCACTTACATTGCAAGCGCTTGGGTATTCGAGGCAAGAGGTTGCTCGGGCATGTCATGCAATCGGTGAGTTGCAAGGGGCGAGCGAGATTCCTTTTGATCAAATTATTAAAAAGGCTTTATTGTTACTCTCTGCAACACGCGGTTAGTATACGTGCAGTTTTTATTTTAAAGACGTGTGTATTTTCATTATGTTGATAGTGGTGTTGTTTTTGCAGAGAAGTGTTTTCTTCTTCTGTGCTACGGTGTATTAAACTACGCTGTATTAATTGTGCAATTAATACAGCGTAGTAGTTAGTTTGATATTGTATATGCATTTAGCTTTTGAGCAGTTCTTGAGCAAGCTTTGCAATAGCAACAGTCTTCTCTTCGCCGCTGTGCATATTTTTGAGCATAACCTGCTGGGTATTTTGCTCAGTTTCTCCAACCAGAATGGTGTGTGTTGCTTGCAGGCTATCAGCCTTGCGCATCATGCTTTTGACCGATGTTGTATCAAGAATGATGTGTGTCTTGATGTTGTTGCGTCGCAGATTGTCGCCCATAAGCAGTGCAAGGGTTTTTTGAGCATCGGTAAGTGGTGCGATAACAACAAAGCATGTTTCTTGAGGTTTTGTGATAGTTTTTTCTGCCTCAACAATGGCGATAAGTCGTTCGATGCCAATGCCTGCGCCGACTGATGGTACTACTTTTTTGCTATTAAGCATTTCGGCCAAGTGGTCATAGCGGCCGCCACCGCAGAACGCGCTCTGCGCGCCAAGTGCTGATGAAGAAAATTCAAATACTGTTTTGGTATAGTAATCAAGGCCACGTACTAGTGTTGGCAATACGCTATGAGAGACAGAGAGCATGCTTAGATTGTCTTGTAATAGTTGCCATTCGCTGGCACACTCTGCACAAAGATGGTCAATGGTTTTTGGTGCTTTTGTGTATACTTCTTGGCACGCTTCGCTTTTGCAGTCAAACACGCGCATGATGTTTGTGTCTTTGCGCGCCAGACAGGTAGGGCAGATCTTTGTACTGTTAGCATCAAGAAATTCTTTCAGCACAATTTTATGTGCTGCGCGATCAGCACTGCAACCCAAAAAGTTTATTGCAAGAGCATATTCAGTTAATCCAAGCGTGTGTGAAAATAATTTGTCGAGCATTGCAATAAGCTCAACATCAGAGAGAATGCTGCTGCTGCCAATATTTTCGATATTAAACTGATGAAACTGTCTAAAGCGTCCTTTTTGTGGACGCTCATAGCGGAACATAGGTCCCCATGAAAATACCTTCCAGGGGTTTTGTTGAATGCCATTGTTGAGGTATGCGCGCATGGTAGAGGCAGTGGCTTCGGGACGCAGAGAAATACTGTTCGACTCTTCGCTGCGAGGCTCAATAGTAAACATTTCTTTGCTGATAACATCGGTATGAATACCAAGGGATCTTTTAAAGAGTTCTGTATGCTCGATGATTGGTGTTGCTATTTCATGATAATGGTACAGTTCACAATGAGACGAAGCCTTGTTGATGATAGTTTTAAATAGAAAAAGGTCTAAAAAGTCTTGTGTTCCTTTTACGCTGTTTATCATAAAATATATCCAAAAAAGTAAAGGATGAAATGTGTTTGCTTCTGTTTGATAATGCACGATTTTTATCATACTATTGAAACTATATTTCGATCAAGAATGACCAGGTATATTAAAAAAATAAAATTCTTTTTCTGTCACAAGCTATTCTGTTTTTGAGTAATAATTTTTTTTGATGGGGGTAGTAAAAAATGAGCATCATAATACGCGAGGCATGCCTATCTGATTCTGCGGCAATCGCCGATCTTATGGGGCAATTAGGGTACCCAACTACAGCCGAAATTATGTCAGATCGAATAAAGCTATATCAACAAGATAGATTGCATAAAGCATTGGTTGCAGAGCTTGAAGGTGTTGTTATTGGTTGTGTTGCTCTAGCAATTTCTGAACGTTTCCACCGCGTTGGTCGAACTATGAGAATTATGGGTTTAATTGTAGATGCTGAGCATAGACGTCAAGGGGCAGGGAAACTCTTAATGGAGTCGGCAGAAAAATTTGCTCAAGAAAATAACTGTGATGTTATCGAATTAACGAGTGGTATGCATCGTGATGCTCTTGGAAGCCATGATTTTTATAAACGATTGGGCTATACAGAGCTTAATGATATCAAAAAATATATGGCAAAAAAATTACCAGCAAATAAGTAATATATTTGGGCTTTTGATTAAAAAGAAATGTTTCATTAAAAAAAATAAAATCAGGACGCTGTAAATGATCATTTCTCTTAGCCAGTCAGAACTATACGCATGCGCACAAACATATCCCGTAATTGACACACGATCGCCGGGTGAGTATAGCAAAGGGCATGTGCCTGGTGCCATCAATATACCGCTTTTCTCTGATGAGCAACGCGCAATTGTGGGCACGCTCTATATTCATCAGGGCAAAGATGCAGCCGTTTCGCAAGGGCTTGCCTTTGTTGGGGTCAAATTACAAGAGCTTGTTGAGCAAGTAGCAGCAGTTGCGGCAATAAAACCTGGTAATAAAAAGACAGTCATTATGTATTGCTGGCGTGGTGGCATGCGGAGCCGCAGTTTTGCCAATTTACTTTCATCACTGGGCTACACCGTCTATTTGCTTGTTGGTGGATACAAAGCATTTCGCGCCTATAATCGCGAAGTATTTGCACGCACGTGGAAGCTTGTTGTATTAAGCGGCAGAACAGGTTGTGGTAAAACCGTGATTTTGCACCATTTTGCTGCCACCCATGAACAAGTTATTGATCTTGAGGGTCTTGCTTCACACAAAGGCTCAGTATTTGGCTCCCTTGGTCAGCCTGCCCAACCAACACAGGCATACTTTGAAGATATGCTCGGGTGGCAGTTGCAGGGCTTTGATCCAGCACAGCCTATATGGGTCGAAGATGAGAGTCATTCTATTGGTCTGTGTATTGTGCCGCAACAGTTCTTTGAGTCGATGCGCAGCGCGCCACGAGTTTTGGTAGAAGTGCCATTGCAGCAAAGAGTAGAAGAATTGCTTGTAGAATATGGTGCAATTACGGCAGAAGAGTTGTTGCTCTGTATCGATCGACTAGAGAAATATATTGGCAGCGAGCGTGCGCAGGCAATGCGCCTGCAGGTTGATGATCATCGAGCAATCGTGGGAGAAGCATTGAAGTATTATGACAAGGTATATGATGGCGGACTTATGCGCAAAGCGGTTGGTCAGATGACTATATGCAGCGTAGAGCGACCATTCTCTGGAAAAGATTTTGATCTAGTAATGGCAGCAGGATTGGCCATAGCTCATAATGTATATCAGCAGTAGCATATAATGTATATACGCGTTCGTCTTATTAATTCTTTCAGTCGTATTTTAATCTATGCAGTGCCAACTGATTGGCCGACTGCAGATGAGTTATTATATACAATGGTTGTCGTGCCACTGCAAAAGCGACTGGTTTGTGGAGTGATTGTTGCCGTTGTAGAACAACCATCGCCACAAGAAAAATTGTTTACTATTCGTCCAGCGCTCTCCTATAATCAATCTTTTCTTGATAGACGATTTAAGCGTTTTATTGCACAATGTGCTGCCTATTATTGTTTGCATATTCCGCAGGTGTATATGCGTATTGCCAGCGGATTTCTTTCCCTGCAAAAGCAAAAGCAGGCACATGATCTACATGATATAGTAGATAAAAAAGCTCTTGGCGTAAATACGCCGTGTGTATTTTCTATGCAAGATACAGACAGGGTAGATAGTGCAGAGAATCAGAACTTTTGTAAAAAACATGCGTTAACGCAAGAGCAGCAAAAAGCACTTGATGAACTTATTATGCAGCAACAATTGTGTAATAATAATGAAAAATGCAAGCCTGTTTTGCTGTATGGTGTTACCGGTAGTGGCAAGAGCGAAGTGTATATAGAGTTTTTTAAAATTATGCTTGCGCAAGGCAAAAGTTGTGTGTTTTTATTACCTGAGGTGACGCTTGCCATTCGCTTTACGTTCTTGTTTAAAGAACGTTTTGGCGAAGGTGTTGTGTATGGATATCATTCGGCCGCTTCTGCCGCTGAGCAGCGAAATGTGTGGCAAGGAGTGTATACGCAGGCGGCGTGTATTATTATAGGTGTACATATGCCTATTTTTCTGCCGCTTGGGAATCTTGGGTGCATTGTTGTTGACGAAGAGCATGAGGCAGGGTATCAGGAAAAACGACAGCCAAAGATGAATACGCGCGAAATCGCTCTTATGCGCGCAGCTATTTATAACATTCCTATAGTGCTTGGATCAGCAACTCCCTCTATTCATGCACTTGCTATGGTTGAGCAGGGTCGATGGATATGTGCTCGATTGCAGGAGAGATTCTTCAAGACAGCGCTGCCGACTATGCGCATGGTTTCACTGGTTGGGCAAAAAAGACGACCATTCTTTTGGATTTCTCAGGAGCTTATCGATGCGATAGAAAAACGACTTGCCTGTGGTGAGCAAACTATGCTATTTCTCAACCGCCGAGGATACAGCTTTTTTGTACAATGTAGCAATTGTGGCGAGATAGAGATGTGCCCACACTGCGGAGTAAGTTTAACGTTGCATCGCCTTGATACGGTTGTACTGCGCTGTCATTATTGTCACTTTCAAAAGAACTATCCACAACGCTGCCCTGGCTGCAAGTCACAAATTTTTATTGATAAAGGTATTGGCACTCAGCAAATTGTTCACGCAATTAAAACTCTTTTTCCCACTTGCCGGGTAGAGCGGGCGGATCTTGACACAACGATTGATCGTAAAAAGTGGAAAGCTATTGTAGCGGGAATGCTGGATCGGAGCATAGATGTCTTGGTTGGCACGCAAACCATTACCAAAGGGTATCACTTTCCCCATGTTACGCTTGTGGGTGTTATCTGGGCAGAGAGTAGCTTGAGTTTTCCTTTCTATAACGCAAGTGAGACTGGTTTGCAGCAATTAATACAGGTCTCTGGGCGCGCAGGGCGAGAGAGTGGTTGTGGTGAAGTTATTATTCAAACGATTATTGATCATCCGGCACTTGTATATGCGCAAGAAGATAGGTATGAACAGTTTTATCAGTTTGAGCGCGAATATCGCAAAAAGCTTTCCTATCCACCCTATATGAGATTTGTCGAGATTGAGTTGCGCCATGCAGACAAACAAAAACTTGATCGCATAGCACAGCATATAGCAACAACTGTTCGTGCTACATATGGTGGCATTATAACGGTATTAGGTCCTGCGGAACCAACGGTAAAACGTGTACAGCAGCTGTATGTGCAAAAAATGTATTGCAAAGCCGAGCGTTATGAGAGTATACAAGAGGCGTATAAAACGATTGTGCTGCTCAATGCAGATGATTGTGCGGTCTATTTTACCCCATCGCCGCTTTGTTGATTTGGTAATGATACAGACAGCTTTTTTTAGTTTTGCAAAATTTGCTGCTTCTATTATTGCTACTGACAAAACTTTTAGAAGTGTGTAAAAAAATGAAAGACTGTCCTGAATCTCGCTATATAGTGCTTGGTGTTGTGCTGGGGTATGCATCTGTTTTTTTAATATAGAGAACTGTTGTGTTTTTGATATAGGTGTTGAGACGATTTGCATTGATATTGTTGACAAATAGAATAATTAGTGTAAAATAAAAATACATAGCATGTATTATATGTTAAGATATTCTTATTAGTTGAGTTTTGTAAAAATTTTTGTTGTAAAATTTTTGTTGATGCTTTTTTAAGATTGTGCAGCCGAAGTGAAAGGCTGTTCTACATTTCGCTATACATATAAAAGGAAAAATATGAAAAAGTTACACCTGTATTCTTTAATTGTTTGTTGTATATGCACATCGATGTCTATTTTTGGCATGCAGCAGGATTATCGACAAGCAATGTCACGATATATAAGAGTGGCAGGCGAAGAGATCGCTGCAAAACGTATTGATAGAAGTGTGGCAGTAGAAGCACAACGTATTTTAGTTTGCGCGCAAAAAACTTTGACCTCTGTTGTTGGTTATATTGATGAGCCTTCTGCAGGAAAGGTTGCAAAAGAATTTGCACGTTTAGTGCGTCTTGAAGTGAGCTTGATACATTTTACCTGTAATTATATACCCTATACGTCTGATGCGTTTGATATTTCTCAAATGAGACGAGAACTGTGGAGAGCGGAATATTTTGCAGAACGTGCGCATTGTGCGGCTCATAAATATTGTGCAGTTGCTCGATAATGTCTGTATAGATTACCGAGATCAGGCATTACAAATATACGTTTGAAGTATAGTTGTTGTGGTATTTGTATAAAACCAAGATAATCTTGCTATAGCTAGCATATGCTCGAATCTACTAATACATGCGCTAATTGTAAAAAAAAGCGTATATGAATTATCACAGAATAGCATGCTATGTTTGTAAAAATTGACAAGTGTAAAATTTAAAAGTAAACTGTATAATAATGTAATTGAGTAGAATTGTAGTAATTATAAAAATAATTAAAAATAATTAAGGAACTAAAAGATGAAAACAATATATACAAAATATATGATGATTGGATTGCTTGTATCGATGCCATTGTTTAGCATGGAGCGTCAAGAGCAAGCTTTTGATTTGGCATTTTCTGCCGATCGTCAGCGTATTGTTGATTTGGATAAACAGTATATTGCTGGGGCATTGAAAAAAAATGAAGATCAAAAACATGTAGATAAAAAACATGCAGATTATATACAATTTTTGAAGCAGGCTTTTAGTAAAGCTCAAGAAGTGAGGGAAGGTTCTGCGTTCTATAGCGATGGTAGCTATGGTGAAGATATTAAAAATTTTGCATTGAATGCTTTGCAAAATGCTGAAGAAGTGCAAAGAAAAGTTCAACAAGAACAGGCTTTTATTTCTCAAAATGTACAACAAAAACAATCTGTACAGAGTTATTGGAAACAATTTGAATCAGATGTTAATAATTGCAAAAAAGAAATACAAAAACTTTTGAATAGTGCTATTAGTAGCATGAGATCTATAAATAAAGAGTTAGAACGCAGTCGTCAAGAGTTAGCTCTTATGAGGCAAGAACTTTCAAAGTTGCAAGAACGTGCAAAGAAAAATAAAGGATGTGGATATAAAGATCAAGAAAGAATGAATGTATTGCAGCAAAAAATTGTTGAGCTTGGAGAAACTATTCCTGAGGTAAGAGCTCGTTATCAAGCTGAAGCTGCTGTTGCAATAGGTGAAGAGCAAAGAATAGAAGCAGAAAGATTAGAAGCAGCACGAATTGAACGTATGTTGCAACAAGAAGATGATTTACGTGCACAAGCATTAATACATCACGATGAAGGATTAGCAAAGTATATACGAGAAATGCAACAAGAAGATGCTTTGAATGAGCAGGCATTAATACATCACAATGAAGCTTTGCGTATGTATACCGTTGCACAGCAAGGTGGCAGCCGAAATTCTGGTTATTTACCTGCTTTAGACGTTATTGATCCAGGCATGGGAAATGATCATGAAGCTCCAGCTCCAGTAGCACCAGTAGAAGACGAAGATCCTGTTGTATTGCCAGCAGAAGCAGCTCCAGTAGCACCATCGCCAGAACCATTGGTAGCACCAATGGATGCACCTCTCCTAAATCCTGCGTTGCCAGGTGAATTATCTGCAATACAGCGTTTAAATGCTATGCCTGGTGAAACGAAAATGCACAAAGCATTACGTTTTGGAACAATTGGTGCAGGAGTTGTTGCAACAATAGCTACCGCAATAATTGTACAACGTTTGAGCAAGCGTTGGAGTTTCTCAGCTGTTTCAGCAATACTTGGTAGTGCTGCTACATATCTAGCTCACCGATGGATTGCAAAAAGAGCATAAATATAAAAACTACAATATATTTTTGTAGACAGTAAGAGCAGGAGAGGAAAATAACTCTCCTGCTCTTAATTGCATAGTAAAAAATAAAGGAAGATAAAAAATGAATAAAAAATATATACATTATATGCTGTACGGATTGTTTATTCTTGCTATGCCATTATCTAGCATGGAGCAGTACTCTGAAAATCTATCTAGCCTTTCAGATATACGTCTTGAGGGGCAGCAAGCAGAGGCACAAGAAGAAATTAATAGGTTAGATCAAGAGAGTGACGCATCTAATCCGAGCAATGCTGCACGTTTATTGCAACATACTGTCGATGCCGTTACCTATCACAAAGAATGTTTGATGCGCGCTCAAGAATCTGTACAGGGGTTGCGTAAAAAAGTGGGCAATTATGCAAAGCGTATGCCAAAAACCTGTTGTTCTGGCGATGATTGTCCTCTGAGTCTAGAAGCTTTGCAATATGATGTTATATTGTTTGTGCAAAACCCTCTAGATAGTATTAATCAGTTTGCAGATCAAGAATTACCATCTTTGATAGAATCATTGCAGCAATGCAGAGAGTTTGCAACTAAGCAGACATCAATCGATGAGATAAATCAATTTTTGCGCGATGCAGAAAATCTAAAAATAGAAATGCTGTATATACAAATCATTGCAGAAAAAACATTGGATGCTGCGTGCGCACTAATAGAAGATTTTGAGCATATACAGGTTGCAGAACGCATACCTCTTGCGCAGTTACTAACCAATGAAAATAGATTCAAAATACAGTTGCCAATAAAGCAATCTCAAACAATAGTACTTGCTTCGCCTGTAACACCATTAGCACATAGCCAAAGGCTTTTTGCAGAGCAGTTGCCCATAGTAGACCAAGAAAATTTTCCAGTAACACCGGCAGATAGTCAAAATATTGATCCAGATGATTTGTTTGCACAAGGCCCGCCAAAAAGGACGCTGCCGATACCATTAGAAGAACCAGTTTTTCAAGCAGCAGCACCTGTTGCTCAACCAGCAGGATCCCAAGCTATGCCAGAAGCAGTAGATACTGCGCAGCAAGTACATATACATCCTGGTTTACTAGCGGATATTATTTCGCAAGAATCTCTTGTACAAGAACCTCTTGTCGCAGTCCAGCCAGCAGCAATAGGTATTGATGCTCAACAGAGCAAAGAACCTGCTAATACGTTATTGCGACAAAACAAACAAAGCGTTGCGCTGCAGTATAATAAAGTATTGAAATATGGCGGCGTTGCTTTGGGTGTAACGGTTATAGCAGCATCAGCCGTGCTGTTGTATCATTTTTATCGTAGCCGTGTTGTTGTCGAGACGGTTTTACCGGTTGAGCCCATTCGATGTATGTTTTTTTCTCTTATCTCAAAATGGGGCAGTAAAAAAGTAGCAAGAAGATGTGCTTGATTGTTTAAAAAAATAGTTTGTTATGCAATTCGTTTTACGCATGGTGCATTGTGTTATTGCATAGAGAATAATATTACATGATGCGTAATGTATAAAATCTATACAAGGTATAAAAAGAGTGTTTCGTTTTTTAATTATATAAAATAACTAGTAAGGATATGTATATGAAATTTGTATGGAAAAAATTGATGGTGTGTATGGTGTGTTTGTCGGTATTGCCTGCCTTTGGTATGCAACAAGAACAGCAGGAATGTATTGTGCACCCTCCCCTTTACTCACTTGATCGCAGTGTTGCGGTAATTCTTTCAGCAATGACAGCGCAACAAGCTTTTGAGTATATAGAACGTTTTGCAAATGATATGCGTTGCTCTGTCGCTGACTATCTTGATGGTCGCTGTGGTACAAATGCACGAATACATGCAAAAAGAGTTATGAGACAGGTGGATTCTTTATTGTCAGGTATTGAATGGGCAACGCATCCTTCTGCGACAGATGACTCTAAGCAATTTTGGATTAGTTTTTATGTTAATGCTTTTGATGCGATTGTAGAAGAAAGCGATAGAGCTAAAAATAGTGCTCTGAGGTATCATGGAAGAGTATTACAAGCTCAAACTTTAGCTGCCCGTCAAAGAGACGCAACACTATCGTAATTGTTTAGTAGTGTTGTTTTTTTGACGTAATAAATGTGTACAGAACGCCCATTTCTCAATTAAAAATAGTTGAGAAATGGGCGCTCTGTTTTATTGAACAACATGGTATTTATGAGAACCTTGTAGAAAGTGTACGCTGTAGGTAAAAGGATAGGCGATAGCATGCGATGCTATATCTGTTTGTGGAGGAAGAATAGCTTGTGCAAGTATATTCATCACCTGTGCCAGCACACTATCAAAGTTTGCATTGCCTGATGATTTGGTTACTACATAGGCAATGATAGCGTTGTTTTGCGATACAAGGTCAAAGCTTATCGGCACTGTAGTGGTTTGTGGCGAATAAACGGTGATTTGTTGTTGGTTGAGGTGACGTGCGAGTGCTTGGTGTACTTTGCTTGTAAATATCTCAAGCTCCAGCGGTTCTGCTGCTATCATGGTGCATGGCAGTATCGAAAGATTTTCATCGAGATCGTTGTTAACATAGGTTAATGATGAGCGATAAAAATCATGCGGCTTGCCAAATATGGTAAGTTCTCTAGAAATATTGGTAGAACTTTTTCCTCTACTGTCTCCATACATAGTATTTGGTTTTCCCCATTCTATTTTTTTCTCTACCGGATTGTTGTTTGTATCCCTGTTGCCTGCAGCAGTGTCTTGTACATGTTCTGCGCTGCGTCTATCTCTGAACCAGCCTTCTTTGCGTGCCCGCGTAGCTGCTGTTGTATGAGTTTTTGATACACGTGTGGATTGATTTTTATGCATGTTTTTTGCAGTGTTATTACTTTCTTCTCGCATGCCCTCTGTTATTTTTCCCTCTGAATTGCTTATAGCTATAGGCTGTTGTGCTGTTTCTGCATTTGTATGCATTTCACTTGCAGATTGCTGCTCACCATTTTCTCTCTGCACGCCCGTAACAACTCTGTCAGGCTTTTTTCCTAGAGGTTGTTGCTCCAAGCGTTTTCCTGTTGCATTAAGGAGCGCTATATCTCTCTGTTTTAGATGAGCAGGAAGCGGCTGTGTGGGCTGTTGCAGTGTTTTTGGCGCTATTTCTGATGGTTTAATAGCAGGGTTTTGTTGAGGCGTTTGTTGTATAGGTTTCTGCAGGGGAGCGTGATTTATTGGAACTTGTTTTTGCGGGGCAATCTTCTGCTCTTGTGCAATAGTTTTTTGCTCTAAACTTCGTAGTGTTTCTTGCGGGTGTTTTTCTGTAATAGTTTCTGGAGGGAACGGGTGTTGATGGTGCTTGTTATGCGAAATCACCATAATAGGGTGCGTGTGTTCATTCTTATTGAGTGGTAGATGATATTTTGGTAGTGGGCGTACTAGTATGATGGCATAGAGTATACAGGTTGCAAGCGTTGCAGTAGCAAAAGCATAGGGCAATTTTTTGAGATAGTGCGCAGCGAATACTTTTTTTATCACTTTAGCAGGACTCCCTTTTAAGTGCGTGTATAATAAGTATGTTATTATATTCTTAGTTTTATACCATGTTTTTACTACAATACAATGTTTATAGTATTGTTCCTACTATCAATACAACGTATACATACTTTTTCTATATTTTAGTCAACTAGTACAATATTGTGTATGCTATTTTTATATTCTACTCAAATATTTACTTGATGAAGCAACATGAAGAATTACACAGATAGAAGGGTTGTGCCAAGTTATAAGTTATGAGATTTGGAAAAATTGGTAAACAAACTATAGGCTAAGGAATTTTTTTGATGATACAGAATAAAGCAATAGTATGCTCTCTTTTAGTGCTGGTGATCAATACGCATGCCATGGAAAGAAAAGATTGGCAAAAAACACCGGGGCAACAATTAGGAGGCAGTGGGCAACAAAGCTCTCTGGTTCAGTCAACCAGAAGGCCAAGCTCGCCACCACGGCGACCGGCAACACCACCAGCTTCTGCGGCTCCAGCAGCCAGACCAGCAACAGCAGCAGCTCTCGCACAAGAAGCAGCAGAAAAAGAACACAAAAAAATATACGATCGTGCGCACAGAAGACAAGAGTTGCAAGAATATATTCGAATCAGGCCTACTGTTAATGCAGAAGAAGTATATATTGCATCTTATGATTCTGAGAGTCTTCCCCTTGTTGTTTCGCGAGGAGCTGTTCGCTTTTCACCAATGTTTCAAAATTATTTGATGGACCAAGAGAGAAGATTTCCTGGAGAAAGGCCGCTCTTAATTTTGGATAATTCTGCTGAGCAGGTTCACTTTATAGCAGAAGTGCTTTCTTTTTTACAGCCATTGCATGAACCATTATTGGTATTGCAAAAAAGATTAGAGCAAGAAAAAAATGCAGAAAATAGAACATTGATTGAACAAGATATAAAAAAACAAAAACAAGAAATGACGACACAGGTTGCTGAAAATATCATACCAATTGTTGCCCGCGCTGATATATCTTTTGCAGAAGCCGTAGAACTTGCTCATTTTTTTGACCTACCAATAGCTTTTGATGCGTTAGTACGCATACCCCAACCGATGCCACTTCCTCAAACAGCAGATGAAATAAAGCAGTACAATAGCCAATTAGTTGCCCTCTTTACTATAGCGCAATCAACTGCAGATAAGAGTTTGTGGCAATTGCTTGGCAGAATGCTGTATCCACGATGCCTGCAATATCCGGAATGTGCAGAAATAGTTTCTCACATGCCAGCTGTATTTGAACAGATTGCATTGGGTGTTTACATGCAAAGTCATCCAGAATTATTTGAGCATCTTTTACGAGAGCTCAGAGGGCATACAGATCAGGTTAGAGCAGTTGCCTTTAGTCCTGACGGCAGAACGCTTGCTTCAGCTTCATATGATGAAACTATACGAGTGTGGAATCTGGCAGATGGATCATCACGAGAGCTCAGAGGGCATACATGTAGAGTTTACGCAGTTGCCTTTAGTCCTGACGGCAGAACCCTTACTTCATGGTCAGGCGACAACTATACACGAGTGTGGAATCTTGCAGATGGATCATCACGGGAGTTCGCAGGGTGGACAAGAGAAGATTACTCATTTGTCGCCCTTAGTCCTGATGGCAGAACCGTTGTTTTAGGATCAGGCGATAACACTATACGAGTGTGGAATCGGGCAGATGGATCATCGCGGGAGCTCAGAGGGCATACAAAACAAGCTTGCTCATTTGCCTTTAGTCCTGATGTCAGAACTCTTGCTTCAGGGTCAGGCGATAACACTATACGAGTGTGGAATCTAGCAGATGGATCATCACGAGAGCTCAGAGGACATACAGATATGGTTACCTCAGTTGCCTTTAGCCTTGATGGCGGAACTCTTGCTTCAGCAGGGTCAGGCGATAAAACTATACGAGTATGGGGATACTCATCATTGCGCGAAGCGCTGCAGTCTCCAATAGCAATAGTCCCTGGCACTGCTACTCCAGCGCTAGATGGCTCTTCGGCTGCACCAAGCGCACCAACAGTTACGGCACGAGGGGCTGCAAGCCAATTGACGAGAGAGCCTGACGAAGAAGAACTTGTTGTTCTCGCTGATCCACGATACGATTCCCTGGAAAGACCAGCTATTCCTGCACAAGAATAACAAACTGCAGCTGCAGCACCCGTCGAGCCACCAGCAGCTCACGTTACTGCTCCAGCGATTACTGCTCCAGCACCTGTAGTGTCAGTAGCAGCTGGGGCACCTTCACTACAGCCAGCGCCACGAAGAGGTGTTTTGGGCGCTATTAGCAATTGGTGGTATGGCAAAAAACAATAACAGCTTAGTATCGCCATTGGTAGTAATAGTATAAAGGCAGAGGATGCAACAACAGGATAAAGCGATACATACATAATTCTTCATAATCATCCATAATTACAAAGAAGGGGCTGCCATATAAGCAGCCCCTTGTGCTAAGACAAATCTCACGTAGGTAGTGTTTATTTTTTTATACAAAAACTTAGTTTGATGGCGTTGTTTTTATTTTTTCTACTATAGCATGTTTTTTTTTACACGAAATACGCCACGCGCCATATAGCGTGTGCGAAGTAGTATGAGCATGCGTAGTATGGCGTTGTAAAAAGCGAATTATTTCTGCCAAAAGTGTTTGGGAAGGGGTAAAGAGAACCTGTTCGCTATACAGCCAGTAGAGAATCACCTGTTGTTGTAAGTACTGATGGAGCGCTAACAGCTTTTGTATATCTATTGTTCGTTGATTATCTGTATTGATATAGCTGATTTGCTCAAATGCTTGTACGGTTTGTTGTTGTATATAATCATCAATGCTTGATAAATTAGCAAGTGTTTTATGGAACGTTGTGTGAAATCGTTCATCAGTTTGTTCAAAGGCAGGAATGATTGTATGACGAATGCGATTACGCAGGTATGCACAATCGTTATTTGATGGATCCCTGCTATATGCAAGATTGTTGTCTTGTGCATGTTGTAAAAGTTCTTTTTTATTGCAACACAATAATGGCCGAATAAGTGTTGCGTTTTTATAGATGCTTGTGGGACGAATGCCGCAGAGTCCCTGCAGGCTTGCCCCTCTGATAAGGCGCAAAAAGAATGTCTCTTCTTGATCGTCTCTATGGTGTGCGGTTGCGATAACACAATTCTCTGCGATTGACGCGGCATAATTAAGGAGAAAATCATAGCGAGCTATGCGAGCGTATGCTTCTTTTGATGAATTTTTGGAGCATGTTTTTTGCAAGAGCGGATTATTTTTTAGATACGTATCAAGATGGTCGACAACACAGCTTATAGAGTATTTTTTGCACCACTCTTTGCATAACAGCGCTTCTGCACTTGATGAGTCGCGCCATCCATGATCCATGTGTGCAGCGTATATTTTCCAATTTTTTTCGTGTGCAAGCGTGCATAATATATCAAGCAATGCGACTGAATCAGGACCGCCAGAAAAAGCGACGACAATTGGTTGTTCTGATGGTAGTAACATAGTGGTGTCGATATATTTTTGAACAGTATTGATAAGCTCTTGGTTCATATATTTTTTTACTTGGTTGTTGTAGTAGCGTTATACAATTTTTTTAGTTTTATGCAGCTGCTGTATGTGTGAATTTTTTATTCAAGCATAATTTTTAGTTGGTGTATGTATCGTAGCGAAGCATGCTATATACAATTTTTTTTGATACCGCCACATGTTGGCATATATGGGTAATTCTTATCTTGAGCATGTTAAGTAGTAAAATTCTCTTATTTTTATACTGGTATATTTTTTACTTTACAGTGTGTTCTATTATTAAGAACAAACAACCCAGAAGTTATAATAGTTTCTGGGTTGTTTGTATTGTTCTTTTTGCTTTGAACTACTTATTAGATATCAAGATTTTTAACAAAGTGACCATTCTCTTCGATAAAGGTGCGTCGACCCTCGACATCATCACCCATCAATGTTGAGAACCATGCATCAGCCTCCACTGCGTCACCAATAGTAACTTTGAGCAGTGAGCGCACACTACTATCCATTGCCGTTTCCCATAACTGCTCAGGGTTCATTTCACCAAGACCTTTGTATCGTTGAATGCTGATAAACGGCTTGCTGATAGTATTGAATGCGGTGATAAGAGGCAGTATGCCAGCTCCTTCAATACTTTTATCACGGTCGTTATATTTAAGGGTCCATGCGGCATTCAGATACTCTAATTCAGCACGAAGATTGATAATAGTTTTTAATCCTGATGAAGCAATCATCACTGTAGGAAACGTTAATTCATTGGTGCGTGTACGAATAGTAAGATACGTTTCTTTTAGTGCATTTGCAGATGATTGATCAATCACATCAGCTTTTTGCTCAAGATGAATTTTTGCACTAGGAAAGGCTTGAGTAAAGAGAGTCTCTATTGCCTGGTTATCAAGTTCTTTGTTCATGTGTGGTGCTATGATATGTGCTATAGTGTCACATTCTTGCTGTGTTACTTTAAAATTCTGACCAATTGTTTTGAGTGATTCTGTGTAATTAATGAGTTTGTCGAGGAGCATGCTCCATTCTTCTGGTGTTTGTTTTTTTGCGTCTATATCAATAGTGCAATTTTTGCGTGTCCACTCAGCAATGAACCGTTCAAAAGATTTTTCATCTTTAATATATTGCTCATGTTTGCCAATTTTGATTTTGTAGAGTGGTGGTTGTGCAATATAGAGATAGCCATTTTCAATAACAGGTTTCATATACCTGAAAAAGAATGTTAATAAAAGAGTTCGGATATGCGATCCGTCAACGTCAGCATCAGTCATAAGAATAATTTTATGATAGCGCAGTTTTTCTATATTAAATGATTCTTGATCATCAGTAATTCCACAACCAACTGCAGCAATTAATGCTTTTATTTCTTCGTTAGAGAGCGCTTTGTCAACGCGTGCTTTTTCGACATTTAATATTTTACCTTTTAGAGGCAGGATTGCCTGTGTTGCACGATCGCGAGCAAGCTTTGCAGAACCGCCTGCAGAATCACCCTCAACGATAAATATTTCGCAGTGAGCAGGGTCTTCGTTTGAGCAATCGGCAAGTTTGCCGGGAAGAACGGTTGACTCAAGTACGGTTTTGCGACGAGTAAGTTCACGTGCTTTTTTTGCTGCTTGGCGAGCGCGCTGTGCAAGCTCAGCCTTTTGCAAAATCTTTTTTGCTGTTTGAGGGTTTTCTTCGAAGAATGTTTCTAAGATGTTAAAAACCCACGACTCAACGATGCCTTTTACTTCGCTGTTGCCAAGCTTGCCTTTTGTTTGGCCTTCGAACTGTGGTTCAGCTACCTTAAGATTGATAACACAGACTAAGCCTTCTCGAACATCTTCGCTTGAGAACGTTGCTCCATCTTTAAACAATCCATATTCTTGTGCTCGTTTGTTACATGCTTTGGTAAGCGCAGCTTTGAATCCTGCAACATGGGTACCGCCGTCAATGGTATTAATATTGTTAACAAATGAATAGAGTTGTTCACCATATCCATCATTGTATTGCATTGCAAATTCTAATTGATATTGTGACTCATCACGGAAGCCATAAATAATTTCATCAAAGATTGGCTTTTTAGTGCTATTGATATGTTGTATGAAAGACTTTATACCACCTTCATAAAAAAAATCATGACGCTTGTCGCTGCGCTCATCAATAATGGTAATAGCTAAACCTTTATTGAGGAAAGCAAGTTCACGTAGACGTGCTGCAAGCGTATCGAAGTTAAACTCAGTAGTTTCTTTGAATATTTCGCTATCAGGAGTGAATTGAACAAGCGTACCGGTTTTGTCAGTATCGCCTGCAACAATAAGCCTATCCTGAGGAGTTCCCTGATGGTAGGTCTGTGTGTATATATGGCCATTTTGATAGATAGTAAGCAAAAGCTCTGAGGAGAGTGCGTTGACGACTGAAATACCAACACCATGAAGACCGCCAGAAAAACGATAGGTATCTTTGTCAAATTTGCCACCAGCATGCAACTTGGTAAGAACAACCTCGGCAGCAGATATGCCTTCTTGTTGGTGTATGTCTGTTGGTATACCGCGACCATCGTCAAGAACTGAACAGGAGCCGTCTTGGTGGAGGGTGACGGTAATTGTTTTACAATGTCCAGCAAGGGCTTCGTCTACTGAGTTGTCAACAACTTCGTAGACAAGGTGATGAAGTCCATCGATGCTCGTTGAGCCAATGTACATAGAGGGACGTTTGCGGACCGCTTCGAGGCCTTCCATTATACGTATATTTTTTGCTGAGTATTCTGGTGCTGACATGGTGTGTACACTCCCCTGGTTCAAAGAGAAAAATTGTTTCCTAAAATCTATACTAATTATAATACGTTATAATGATGTTTTTTTCCAGGTGTCATGGCATAATAAAGTATAAAATTTTTTAAAAAATACAGGGGAAAAATGGCTATACGTTCTGATGAGTATTATATGAAATGTGCCCTGCGGTATGCGCGCAAGGCAGATGCTCTTGGCGAGGTTCCCATAGGGGCAATTGTTGTTAGTGATAATGGTGCCATTATTGGTCGTGGTTATAATTGTGTAGAGCGCCTGCATAACGTTCAGGAACATGCGGAACTGAGAGCTCTGCGGCAAGCAACAAAAAAACAGGGAGACTGGAGATTATATAACACAACGATATATGTAACTCTTGAACCTTGTCCTATGTGTTTTAATGCCATTTTTTTAAGTCGTTGTAGCCGTATTGTTTTTGGTGCAACATCACCTCTTTTTGGGTTTCATCTTGACAAAAATTTGTCATCTCTTGTATACACTAAACACATCAAATCAATAGAGGGTGGGATGTGCGGTCAAGAATCTCAAGTGTTGTTGAAGCGTTTTTTTAAACAAAAAAGAGGAGAAGAAGATGTTAAAGGTAACAAATGCGGTTAAGCAAAAATTATTACAAAGAAAACGTGATATTGAAGAAGAATTAATAGCGTTATCAAAACAACATAACCCTGATTCAGGTGCAGCTGATCCACTTGACCAGGCAGCCTCCGCATCTATTGAAGAATTGGCCATATCATTGCAAAAACAACAGCAGAAAGAGTATAGCAGAATTGTTAAAGCGCTAGAAATGATTGAAAAAGGTTCGTATGGCATATGTATTGATTGCGGTGCACCAATAGAAGAACGTCGACTGCAAGTGTATCCTGATGCAATGCGTTGTATGGAATGTCAGAGAGCTTCCGAAGAGCAGATTTGTTAAAGATTATATTTAAATGATATAATTACTTGTTGAGGAATATCTTTTAAGTTGGTATACTTTCTTTTAAAGATGTGCCGATGTAGCTCAGCTGGTAGAGCAATTGATTCGTAATCAATAGGTCAGCGGTTCAAATCCGCTCATCGGCTCCACTGTATGAGCTTGAATGAGGGATTTGAATTAAAGCTTGAAAAAATCGTAAAAAAAGCAACAATCAAACAATTATAGATAGGGTTAAAAGATACTATGAAAGCAGCAAACAAAGCAGCTCTCGCAAGCAAAAAACAAGTTAACGCGCCAGCAGCACATGGTGTTGGTCGTCGTAAAGCTGCTGTTGCTCGCGTATACCTTCGTCATGGTCAAGGTAATGGAGCAGTACTGGTAAACGGAAAAGATTACACGGTATATTTTGATACAGATATAGCAAAGCGTAGCGTCCTCCGTCCATTTAAAGCATTTCCAGCAGCATTAAACTATGATGTTTCTGCAAATGTATGTGGTGGTGGATTGCATGCACAAGCTGATGCTATCTGTCTTGCCGTTTCACGAGCATTGTTGTTTGTCGAAGAGACTGCACGTCCTGCTCTCAAAGTTGAAGGCTTATTAACCGTCGATGCACGAGTAAAAGAGCGTAAGAAATACGGTCAAAAAGCTGCACGTCGTCGCTTCCAATTCGTAAAGCGTTAAACACTATTCTTCTCAGGTATGCATGGTATGTATTCATGAGAAAAGTGAAGAAAGCTAAAAATATAAAAAAAGCTCGAGGTCAAACTCGAGCTTTTTTTATTGCAGTATATAAGCAAGCAGGTATTTTTAAAATTATGCAATATATAGTGTTTATGGTTTATATATAGGTATGATGCAGATGAAACCTAGAGCATAATGAGTAGTCTTTTTATGCGATGAGTATGTGCAGGTAAAAAAATAAAATATGAATTATTGAAAAAAGCGTGTCCATTATTGTGGTAAAGGGAGGCGAAAAATGTGCGGAATTGTAGGCTGTATAGGTAAAAAAGATGTAGTGTGCAATGTTCTTTCGGGTCTTGAGACGATAGAGTATCGTGGATATGATTCGGCAGGCATTGTATGCAGGGATGAAAATACGCAAGCGCTTGTATGGGTAAAAGCGTGTGGCGATTTGGTTGCGCTCAAAGAAGCACTTGTTGAAAAACCATTGCATGCTCCTATTGCTCTAGGCCATACGCGCTGGGCAACGCATGGCGGCGTTACGGTTGAAAATACGCATCCTCACTTTGACTGTCATCATACTATTGCACTCGTACATAATGGTATTATTGAGAATTATCGAGCATTGCGTGCGGATCTTGAGTCGCGGGGACATGTGTTCCGCTCACAAACAGATACCGAAGCGGTAGCACACGTGCTCGAAGAAAAGCTCAAAACAACAGCATCGCCAAAAGAGGCATTGCTTGCTACGGTAAAAGAGCTCGAAGGCTCCTTTGCACTCGCTATATTACTCAGAGATCTTGATGATACACTGTTATTTGTACGTAATCGTTCACCCTTATGCGTAGGTCTTGGCGAAGACTCAGCATCAGTAGTCTCAGATATGCTTTCACTTGATCAATCAATACAGCAATATGCTATCCTCCCTGATCAAACTATTGGTATCGTTCGAGCAAACTTTTGCGAAGTGTATAATTTTGATGGATCGCCCTGCGAGCTTGTCTATCAACCGTTTACTTGGCTGGGACAATTAAAGAACAAAAAAAATTATGAACATTACATGCTCAAAGAAATACATGAGCAAAAGCAGGTAATTATTGATGTTGTTAAGTATGTGCGAACATTAGGCAACAATTGGTATAGCGCAATTGGACTGCAAAAAGAAGAAATTCAAAAGCTTGAGTCAATATTTGGTGTTGCGTGCGGCACCTCGTATCATGCAGCCTGTATGGCGCATCAGTATATGCGCTCTATTGCCCATATACATAGCTATGCAGAGCGTGCCTCAGAGTTCTTGTATCAGCCCGAAATGCCGCTAAAAAACTGTTTGTATTATGTGTTGTCACAATCTGGTGAAACGGCAGACACACTTGAGACATTGCGCATGCTCAAGAAATCTGGTCAAAAGGTACTAGGTATTATTAATGTACCAACCAGCAGTATGGCGCGTGAGTCCACGGGCATACTGCATATGAATGCAGGGCTTGAGGTTGCGGTTGCCTCAACCAAATCGTTTACCGTGCAAGTAGTACTCTTATATTGGCTTGCATATAAAATTGCGCAAGAAAAAGGTCTTGTTGATAGCTTTGCTGTTGAGCAGGCAGAGAATGACCTGCTTGTATGTGCACAGTTGCTTGATGGCATGATCGATAAGTACCAAGCAACTATTGATGAGCGTGCAACATATTATGCATCATTTAGTAAATATATCTTTTTAGGTCGACAAGAGAGTTTTCCTTTTGCGCAAGAAGCTGCGCTCAAACTCAAAGAAATTGCGTATATTTTTGTTGAAGCGTATCAGGCGGGCGAACTCAAGCATGGACCTCTGGCGCTTGTTGACAAGAATATGCCGGTCGTTGTCTTTTCGTCTCTTGATCCGATTATTTATCGCAAATTGCTCTCAAATGTGCAGGAAGTTAAAGCGCGTGGTGGCATTGTGATAGCATTTGCTTTTGAGGGGCAGAATGAGTTGATTGCGGTTGCAAGCGAATCGTTTGTATTCCCGGTAGTCGCCGTGCACCTGGGACCATTGGTCATGGTATCGCTTATGCAGTATTGGGTATATCGTATTGCGCTCTCTCTTGGTAGATCAATAGATAAGCCGCGTAATTTGGCAAAGTCGGTGACGGTTGAGTAAATAAAACGATTGAGTCTAAAAAAGTAATTACTATTTTTTATCTATTAAAATTAACGCGAATTCGATAATTCGAAAAGATTGATTTAATCAACATAAAAGGTATGCTTCTTTTTTCAAAAAGTGACAAAACTTAAGAATAAGGAGCATACCTTTTATGTTAACGACAAT